>NZ_QGGF01000062.1 GCF_003857015.1 Micromonospora globispora
GGCCTCCGCCGCGCCGGCGGTCCCGGCCCGCGTGCCGGACACCCTCCAGTTCACCGCGACGACCCTCGACGGTACGACCTTCTCCGCCGCCCGCCTCGCCGGGAAGCCGGTGGTGCTCTGGTTCTGGGCGCCCTGGTGCGCGACCTGTGCCAGTCAGGCGTGGACGGTCGCCGAGATCGCGCCGAAGTACCGGGACACCGTGCCGATCGTCGGCGTCGCCGGCCTCGGCGAGCAGCAGGCCATGAAGGACTTCGTCCGCGAGTTCGACCTGGCCGGCACCCCGCAGATCGACGACCGAGCCGGAGCGCTGTGGCGCCGGTTCGAAGTGGTCGAGCAGAGCACCTTCCTGATCATCGACCGCGACGGCCGGGTCGTCCACCAGGGATTCCTCGACGGCGAATCACTCACACAGCGGGTCGCCGCGCTGGCCGGGTGACGGAAGCGGAAGGGCGGGGGTCGGGAAGCCCGACCCCCGCCGGTGCCGTAACGGTCAGCGGACCGGCGTGAGCCGGTCGATGCCCAGCTTGTCGCGGAGCACCTCCGGCACCAGCACCGAGCCGTCGGGCTGCTGGAACTGCTCCAGGATGGCCGGGAAGAGCCGGCTGGTGGCCAGCGCCGAGCCGTTGAGGGTGTGCACGAAGCGGGTCTGCTTGCCGCCCGGCTCCCGGTAGCGGATGGCCGCCCGGCGGGCCTGGTAGTCGCCGGCCCAGGAGACCGACGAGACCTCCTTGTACTTGCCGGTGCTCGGCATCCAGACCTCGATGTCCAGGGTCTTCTTCATCGACGCGCTGGCGTCGCCGGCCGAGAGCAGGCTGCGCTGGTAGTGCAGGCCCAGCCCCTCGACCAGGCTCTCCACGTGGGCAACCATCTCCGCCAGCGCGGTGTCCGCCTGCTCGGGCAGGGTGAACTGGAAGATCTCCACCTTGTTGAACTGGTGGCCGCGCACGGTTCCGCGCTCGTCGGAGTGCGAGCCGGCCGCCTCGCGCCGGTAGCACGGGGTGTAGGCGAACGCCTTCAGCGGCAGCTTTGCCGTCTCCAGGATCTCGTCCTGGAACGCGCCGAGGATCGCCGTCTCCGCGGTGGGCAGCAGGAACTGGCCGCGCGGGGCGGACTGCTTGTCCAGGTGGTAGACGTCGTCGTAGAACTTCGGGAACTGCCCGGCGGCGAAGCCGGCGCTGTCCAGCAGCAGGTGCGGCGGCAGCAGGAACTCGTACCCGGCCTTGATGTTCTGCTCGATCAGCCAGTTGAGCAGCGCCCACTCCAGCCGGGCACCGACTCCGGTGTACATCCAGAAGCCGGAGCCGCCGAGCTTCACGCCGCGTTCGTGGTCCACCAGGCCCAGGGCGCGGGAGAGCTCGACGTGGTCGCGGATCTTCTCGATCACGGGCGGTTCACCGAAGGTCTTGACGACCTGGTTCGCCTCCTTGCCGCCGGGGACGACGTCGTCGGCGGGCAGGTTGGGCAGCTCGCTCATCGCCCCACGCAGCCGGGACTGCACCTCGTCCAGCTGGGACTCCAGCTCGGCGAGCTGCTTGCGCTCGGCCTCCGGCGCGACGGGCTCCGGCGCGTTGCCGGCCCGCTTCGCCTGCGCGTACGCCCGGGCCTCCGCCTTGCGGCGCTGCCGCTCGGCGTCGATCTCCGTGATCAGGGCGCGGCGCTCCTGGTCGAGCCGCTGGATCTCGTCCAGCGCCCGGTTGACCTCGGCGGGATCCAGACGCTTCGCCAGCGCGGTCGCCACCGCCTCGCGATCCTTCCGGATCAACTCCATGTCGAGCATGCTGCTCGTACGCCTCCGTCCAGGCAGTCAGGTGGGACCCCCAGATGCTACCGTCGCGTCCCGTTCCGCCCGTCCCGCACCCGTAACCAGGGTCAGAGCCGGACGGGCATCAGGATCGAGAAGGCGTGCTCGTCGTCCGGGCGTCGAACGGCCAGCGGGGCGATCGGCCCGTCCAGCTCCAGCACCAGCTGGCCACGGTCGCCGGCGTCGAGGGCGTCGAGCAGGTACTCCCGGTTCACCCCGATCCGGACGCCGTCCGCCTGCTCGTCCCCGGCCAGCACCCGCAGCCCGCCCCGGTCGTCCAGCCCGAGCACGGTCACCTCGGCGCGAACCCCCTCGTGCTCCCGGAGCAGCACCGGTGCCCCGTCGGCGGTCAACTCCTTCCGCAGGGCGAGCACGTCCACCGCCACCCGGTGCGCCGGCGCGCCGGTGACGTGGCCGCGCAGCAGCCGACGGTAGTCCGGGAAGTCGTACGGCAGGGACGCGGCGGTGACCGTGCGGCCGGCCACCGAGACGGTCACCGAGGTGGCCGCCACTGTTACGTGCGCCTCCGGCGTGATCCCGACGCCGGTGTCCAGCAGAACGCGAAGCTCGTCGACGGCGTCCACCGGCACCAGCACGCGTACCTGCGGGCCGTCCACCTTTCCGCCGGCCCGGGCCACCGCCATCCGGTGCCGGTCGGTGGCGACCAGCCGGACGCCGTCCGGCTCGACCTCCAGCAGGACGCCGGCCAGCACCGGCAGCTCCGGGTCGGCGCCGACCGCGAAGCGGACCGCGTCGACGGCGGCGGCGAGGTCGGCACGGGGCAGCACGAGGCGGGTGGTCATCGGGATCTCCTCCGGATCGATCAGGGCACGGACCCGGGAGAGCTCACGACGGGCGTCGGCGAGGCCGTCCTCCAGCCGGCGCAGGTGCGCGTCCAGCAGTCGACCGACCACCGCCGGCTCGGACCGGTGCCGCAGCGCGGCGGCGATCTCGGCCAGCGGCATGCCGACCCGACGCAGCCCGGCCACCAGCCGGGCCGGCGCGACCTGGTCGTCGGCGTACCAGCGGTAGCCGGTCACCGGGTCCACCAGCGCCGGCGCCAGCACCCCGGAACGGTCGTAGAACCGCAGCGCGCTCACCGTCAGGCCGCTGGCCCGGGCCAGCTCGCCGATGCTGCGCAGTTCGCTCTCCACGACGCCCGATCCTGTGCCCTCAACCCGGTCGAGGGTCAAGCCGCCGGACCGGAGTCGAGCACCCGGAACGTCAGGCCGGCGTTGACCAGGCGGTCGAGCAGGGCGTCGCCCATCGCGGTCACCGGGGTGACCTGCCCGGACGTCGCCGGCAGGTCGTCGAACGCCAGGCAGAGCGCCGACTCGGCGAGCATCTTCGCGGTCTCGTCGTACCCGGGATCGCCGCCGGCCACCTCGGTGAGCACCTTCCGACCGCCGCCGGTGCCGACGAAGCGGACCGTGAACCAGGACTTCGCCCGCTGCTCGGCGCTCGGCCCCTGCCCGGAGGAGAGCCGGCCGAGCAGCCAGCGCCGGGTCGGCGGCAGCTTCACCAGCCCGACCAGGCCGGCCAGCCCGACCCCGGCGATCAGCACGGTCGGCAGCCGCTTCACTGCGGCGAAGTGGCGGTAGCGGAAGTCCGGGCCGTACTCCGGGCGGGCCGCCGCCGAGCGCCGCACCACCTGCGGGTCGATGGTGGGCAGCGGTACCGCCCACCGGCCGATCTCCTTCGACCGGCCCACCTTGCCGGGCACCGCGCGGACCCGGCGTCCCTCCGGCCGGGGCTCGACCGCCTTGCGCTCCTTCGCCGCCCGGCTCATCTGCGCCGTCCGGGAGAACGCGGTCAGCGCCGAGTGGTACGTGCCGGCAGAGAACCGGCCACCGGCCCGGACGAAACCGTCCACGGTGATCGGCACGTCCGACGGGAGCTGCTTGACGGTGAACCAGGCGCCCAGGTCGTGCGGGATCGAGTCGAAGCCGCAGGCGTGCACCATCCGGGCTCCGGTGCGGACCGCCTCGGCGTGGTGGCGCACGTACATCAGGTCGACGAACTCCGGCTCACCGGTGATGTCCAGGTAGTCGGTGCCGGCCGCGGCGCAGGCGGCGACCAGCGGCTCCCCGTGGTGGATGTACGGGCCGACGGTGGTGGCGACGACGCGGGCGCTCTCCGCGACGGCGCGCAGCGACTCCGGATCGGTCACGTCGGCGGTCAGCAGCGGCAGCCCGGCCAGCGCCGGGTCGATCGCGGCGAGCCGGTCCCGCACCGCGGCCAGCTTGGCCGGGTTGCGGCCGGCGACGGCCCAGCGCAGCCCGGCCGGGGCGTGCCGGGCCAGGTACTCGGCGGTCAGCCCGCCGGTGAAGCCGGTCGCGCCGAACAGGACGAGGTCGTACGGGCGGTCTTTACGCATCCGCCGAGTGTGCCATCCGCCCGCCCGGGGATCACGGGCAGAAGACCGCCCGGACGCAGCCGTCGGTCCGCTCGCGGAACAGCGCGTACCCGTCCGGGCCCCGCTCCAGCGGCAGCCGGTGCGTGGCCAGGTGCTCGGTGCGCAGCTCGTCGCGGGCCATCCGGTCCAGCAGCATCGGAATCCACCGCTGGCCGTGTTGCCGGGCGCTGCGCAGGGTCAGCCCCTTGTTCATCACCGCGCCGAGCGGAAACGTGTCGACGAAGCCGGTCCAGGTGCCGAGGACGACGACGGTGCCGCCCTTGCGGCAGGCGTGCACCGCCTCCCGCAGCGCGAGCGGTCGTTCCGCCCCCAGCCGCCCGGTGAAGAACCCGGGGGGTTCGGACGCCATGCCGACCGCCTCCACGCACACGTCCGGGCCCCGGCCGCCGCTGCGTTCCCGCAGCTCCGCCGGGATGTCGACGTACCGGTAGTTGAGCGGCTCCGCGCCGGCGTGCCGTTCGGCCATCCGCAGCCGGTCGTCGTACCGGTCGATCACGATCACCCGGTCCGCGCCGCGCAGCCGGGCGGCCCCCGCGGTGAGCTGGCCGACCGCCCCGGCGCCCCAGACCGCGACCACGTCACCCGGCCCGACCTCGCCCAGCTCGGCCCCCATCCACCCGGTCGGCGCGGCGTCCGAGGCGAAGACCGCCCGGTCGTCGCTGACCGGCTCCGGCACGGGGAACGCCCCGACGTCGGCGTACGGCACCCGGACGTACTCGGCGTGGCTGCCGGCGAAGCCGCCCAGCGGGGCGGGATGGCCGTAGCAGCCGGCGGTCGGCTGACCCCAGGCCGACTCGGTCGCCGCCGCACCGGTGCCACCGTTGTCGCAGCAGGCGAAGAGGCCCTGCCGACAGAACCAGCAGCGGCCGCAGGAGATCGCCGCGCAGACCACCACCCGGTCGGCGACCCGGTGCCGGCGTACCTCCGGCCCGACCTCGACCACCTCGCCGAGGAACTCGTGGCCCAGCACGTCACCGGCGGTCAGGAACGGCACCCGCCCGGCCAGCAGCGGCAGGTCGGCGCCGCAGGTGACGCTGCGGCGGACCCGGACGATCATGTCGTGCGCGTTGCGCAGCTCCGGATCGGGCACCTGCCGTACCGCCAGCTCGTCGGCGCTTTCCCAGCACAGCGCCCTCACCCGGGCACCCCCGGCCGGTCCACCGGCGAGCGGTCGGCCCGGAGCACCTCGCCGGTCTCGGTCAGCTGCTTGGCCTCCCGCAGCGCCGCCCGGATCAGCAGGCCGGGGTCGTCGCCGACCAGGTGGGCGGCCATGCCCGGCAGCTTCGACTCGCCGCCCACCGGCCGGGCGGCCAGCTCGGTGCCGCGTCCGCCGGGCGCCGGGCGGGTGTGCACCTCGACCGCCCCGTCGAGCCGGCGCAACGG
>NZ_QGGF01000123.1 GCF_003857015.1 Micromonospora globispora
GGGTCGTGGGGGTGGTGCGGCGGGTGCTCGCTCATGTGGTGTCGGCTCCACGCCGCGCAGGCAGTGCGCTGACACCCTCAAACCGGCGCTTGTGTGCCCTGGCGAACGCCTGCCGTTCTCACCGCCACTCACAGCCGCTCACAACGATCTACAGGTACCGCTTACAACCGCCCACCTCGGCTGTCGGCGGATGCGCAGCATCACGGCCGCCCTCTCCGATGACAGCGGGGTTCGTCGATGGTATTGATGTGGGTGGGCTGCCGTCTGAGACACAGTCGACGGTGTCATCGCCGCTCGTGTCATTGCGCGGGTGACACGGCACCGGTGGTGACATCGGCGGCGGCTGCCATGACCGTGCCGACGGAGCGGTATGACGCCGGCGCCGGCGATGGCTCCGGCGTTCCTGACACCGCGGCGCCGCGTCGATGTCAGCCGCCACCACGAGCGTGAGTCGCTGTGAGTGGCTTTGAGTGTCACGCCGGCCGGCGTCATCGCTGCGCCTCCGCTCGACGCAGGGTCACCGGCACGCCGCCCGCCAGCGATTACACGCCCTCCACGAGGGCGTCGCAGCCCAGGCCAGCCGCATTGTCACCCGTCGCCGTCAACGACGGCGGTCGATGTAAGAGGTCGCGTGTCAGGCGTGGGGTCGCGGCGCCCGCGTTGGTGTCGGACCTGTCCTGGCCAGCGCTGTGAGGTTCGTGTGTGCCGGCCGTGGCGTAATCGGCGTCCCGACGCCACCGTGACACGACGGCGGTGTCGGCCGACGATTCTCTCTGACACTGGAGTGGTGACATGAGCGTGTCCGACACGGACTGGCCCGCCTCGCCCCTGGACGCCGCCGACGCCGCCTTCGTGGCGCTGACGAGCGACCCGACGCCCCTGTCCATCGACCTTGACATGTTCGACCCGGACGACGGCCTGCCGTCGGGTGTGATGGCCATGCCGGCGGTGCGGGACTGGCTGCTGCAGCATGCGCGCGCCTACACGGCGCGTGACGTGTTGTGGCGGGAGTTGATCCGCCGTGCCCGAATGTGCGGGCCGCAGTGGGTGATCGCCGCAGTCGGGATGGCGATGCCGGCGCTGCGCCGCTACGCCGGGCAGCTGTGCGCCGGTTATCGCGGCGACCCGGACGACATCGACGCGGAGATCCTGACGGGCTTCCTGGCGGCGCTGCGCGACCACGTGGACGTGGCCCGACCGGCGCCGTACGCGGCGTTGTGCCGGGCCGGATGGCGGGCCGGTCACGAGCTGCGGCAGCAGGCCAGCGAGTTCACGCCGTTGGAAGACGTGGACCACGTCACCGGGCCGCGCATCCCGAAGGTCCCGTACGGGCATCCGGATGTGCTGGTGCGCCGCGCGGTGGGCCTGGGGATCCTCGACCCCGTCGACGAGGAGCCCTACATCGAGGTGCGGCTGGGGCGGCGGGCGGTCGAGCCGATCGCCGCTCGGCTCGGCATCACTGCGGACGCTCTGCGGATGCGGCTACGGCGCATCGACACCCGCATCGCCGACGCCTTGGCCCGCGGGCTGCTCACCGGCGTGTCGGCCCTGCAGCCCGCTGACGAGCTGGAGGCCGAAGCGCAACGCCGGGCCGCGCTGCGCCGGGCCTGCGAACGCCGCGCTCTCGCCCAAGTGGCGACGGCGCAAGCCGCGTAGACAGCAGCCCCCAGTTCCCAGAGAAGACCGGCGACGAACCGAACAACGGCGGCGCTCTCACCGATGGCCATGGCGAGGGCGCCGCAGCTCGTTTCCGGGTACGTCCGCTCCCCGGTGGGTTGACGACATCGGTGACCCTGCCGCCGGTATGGGCTGAGCCGGCCGGACCAATAGTCCGGGGGACGGCTTCGCCGCCACCAGCCCCGCATTCACAGGAACTCACAGCGGCTCACAGCGTGCCGCTCGTCGTCTCTTTGCCCTGGGTGCGCTGGCTATGACGGACATGTCGGCAACTCATAGTGCGGGGAGCCCGACGGCTCATGCCCGCCGCTCGAAATTTGCCGCGGGCCGGGCGTCTGCATGTTCGGGTCCGGCGGTGCGGGTCAACGGTCGTCGCTGAACAGGTGGTGCAGGTACCGCTGCGGGTCGGCCAGGAACGAGCGGGTCAACACCACCGGCTGCGCCTCGTCGTAGCTGACCTCGCTGATGGTGCCGGTGACGTCGATCTGCAGGATCCGCGCGTGCGGTACGGCCAGCAGGATCGGTGAATGGGTGGCCACGACGAACTGCGAACCGGTCTCAGCGAGGTCGCGGATCCGGGTGAGCATTGCCAGGCAGCCGTGCACCGACAGCGCCGCCTCCGGCTCGTCGAGCAGGTACAGTCCACGCGGCCCGAACCGGTGGGTAGCCAGGTCGAGGAATGACTCACCGTGGGAACGCTCGTGCACGCTGCGGCCGCCGTAGCTATTGCCGACACCGAGGCGGTCGATCTCAGTGGCCACGTTGTAGAACGACTCGGCGCGCAGGAAGAACCCGGTGCGCGGCTTACCGATCCCGCGAACCAGCCGCAGGTACTCACCGAGAGGTGACTCTGTGGCGCGGGTGCTGAACCGGAAGTTGGCAGATCCGCCCTCGGGGTTGAACCCCGCCGCCACCGCGACCGCCTCGATCAACGTCGACTTGCCGGTGCCGTTGTCGCCGACCAGAAACGTCACCGCCGGATCCAGCTCCAGCCGGCCCGCCGCCCGCAGCCCTGCGACGACCGGCAGCGTGAATGGATAGCCCGACAGGTCCGCGTCGGCCTCGGCCAGCTCCACCCACCGCAGGAAACCGCCGCCGTCTCGACGTCGGGCCGACGCACTGGGATCGGTCACCACCACGCGACCCCCTGCTCCGCCGCCATGTCCTCCACCGCCTCAACGGTAGTTGGCGGGCAACCCGCCTCGCCGCCTCAGCGGCTGACGCAGCCGGCTCACCGCGTCAAGGTGCAGCAAGCCGTGCCGAGCCACGTACCTTCCGCTCTGTGAGGCCCGACGCATCAGCTCCAGCCAACGGTCACCCTGGGTAGTTGCAGGAAAGTCCCCTCCTCTGTCCGCCCACCCGGAGTTGCTGGTGTCCGCTGGCAGCGCGCGGGACTGTGAGCTGCGGTGTGAGAGTCGCGGGCCGGATGGTGAGCGGCTGTGAGTCGTCCAGGCGTTCGCCAGCGCACACAAACGGCGGTTTGAGGGTGCGGAACCACCACGCCCCGTCCGTGGCGTCGATCAGGTTCCGCCCGCCGCCGGGCCCGGGAACACGTCGGGCCGTCGTGAGCCGGGCGCCTCGGGTGCCGCGCAGTGCTTGGTGCGCTGACACCTCATCGAACACGCCGCTACCCGACAAGGGAGGACGCGCTCCTCCCGAGGACGGGCCGGTTGATGGCGTTCCCCCTGCCTGCGCGCCCGGCGGCGGTCTCCCCTTTCCTGACCGCCCGCTAGCGCCCCAGCATGCCGTTGCACGGCGGCCGGGGCCGGAGGTGAACCCACCATGTCTCGCATCTCGGCACGTCTTCGTGCCCTCACCCACTCCCGTACCGCCCGTTGGGCCGGCCGCGTCGCCGCCGTCACCGGTGCGGTGATGCTGTTGCTGACGGCGCCCGCCGCCGCGTACGCCGACACCGGCGTGCCGGTGCTGGCGGTGAACTCGCTGCCGGTCGTGATCGCGAATCTGCAGTCGTGGCTGATCGGCATCCTCGCCGCCGTGGCCACCCTGTTCCTCGTCCTGGCCGGTGTGTACTGGGCCACCGCTGGGGGTGACCCGGCGCAGGTCGACAAGGCCAAGGGGGCGTTGAAGAACGCTTTGGTCGGCTACGGCCTGGCGGTCCTCGCGCCGGTCCTGCTGCAGGTCGTCCGGGGAATCGTCGGGGGCTGATGCCGTTATGGGTTGGCTGCTCGATCAGATCCTGGACTGGCTGGCGGCGGCGATCCTCGCGTGCCTGGACGCCCTGTTCGGGGTGATCAGCAGCGCGCTGCTGGTCACCCCGAACGTCACCGGCCTGCCGCAGGTGCAGGCGCTGACCGGCCGTTCGGTCCTCGTTGTGGACACCGTCTTCGTCCTGGCGTTCGTCGCCGCCGGCGTGCTCACCATGACCGCCGGCGGCAGCGAAACCTCCCGCTACACCGCCAAAGACCTCGTCCCGAGGCTGATCGTGGGGTTCGTCGCCGCGCATTTCTCCCAGTTGTGGTGCGGCATGCTCATCGACCTCGCCAACGCCCTCACCGCCGCGCTCACTACGCCCGAGGGTGACAGTGACGGGGCGTTGCGGGCGATCAAGACCCACATCACCGCGGGGCAGGACAGGACCGCGGTGCTGCTGTTCGTCGTCTGCGTCGCGATCATCGCGTTCCTGCTCGCCGGCACCGTGTTCAGCGTGATCGTCAGGTTCGCCGCCGTGCTCGTCCTGACGGCCTTCGCTCCCCTGGCCCTCGCGTGTCACGCCCTGCCGCAGACCGATCCGATCGCCCGGCTGTGGTGGCGCTCCTACGCCGGCACCCTCGCGGTGCCGGTCGTGCAGGGGTTCACCCTCTATGCCGGGCAGTGGATGCTCACCGACCCCGACAACCTGCTGCCTGTGCTCGGGCTGCCGGTGGATCCGGGCGGGGTGATCAACCTGTTCGTGGTCATGGTCATGCTGTGGACCACGCTGCGGGTGCCCGCCCTCATGCGCCGCTTCGTCTCCACAAGCGGCGGTGGCCGGGGCGCCAACATGATCGGCGCGGCGGTGCGGGTGATCGTGGTGCAGCAGGCCACCCGGTCGATTCCCGGCCTCGGCCGCGGGCTGCGGGCGGTGGGCCGATGAACCACCACGACACGAAGGCGGTGCGGGCGAGGATGCCCGCCGACGTCGACGCCCCCGACAAGGTGCTCTACGGGCTCACGTTCCGCCAGCTGGCCATCCTCGCCGTCGCCGCCCTCGCCTTCTACGGCGCCTGGCGAGCGCTGCACGATGTCGTGCCGGCGCCCGTGCTGGTCGGGGTGGCCATCGTCGCCGGTGGCCTGGTCTTCGGCGTCGCGGTCGGCCGCCGCGACGGCCTGCCCTTGGACCTGTGGCTACTCGCCGCCGTCCGCCACGCGCGGGCGCCGCAGGCGCTGTCGACCACCGACACGACGTCGAAGACCCCGGAGTGGGTGCAGGCGCCGAAGACGAAGGTGATGCTGCCCGGACCGCTGAAGCTGCCCGCCGACGCCATCGACGAAGCCGGCGAGATACGGCTCGGTGCCGGCCGGGCGGCGATGGTCGCCGCCACCAACGTCAACCTCGCCCTGCGCACCCCGGACGAGCAGGCCGCACTGGTCGACACCTTCGGCCGCTGGCTCAACAGCTTGTCGACCCCGACGCAGATCGTCGTGTCCGCGCAGCCGTTCGACCTGCACTCCCACGCCCGCACACTGGCCCGGGCAGTCGAGGCGCTCCCCCATCCGGCCCTCGGCGACGCGTCAGCCGACCACGCCCGGTTCCTCGAGGATCTCGCCCAACGGCGGGACCCGCTGCGTCGGCAGGTCCTCATCGTCACCCGCGCCGGCACCGGCGAGCGGACTGCCCACTCCGCCCGGCGCCGGGCGGACGACACCGTCCGGGCCCTGTCCGGGCTCGGCGGC
>NZ_QGGF01000345.1 GCF_003857015.1 Micromonospora globispora
GTCGCCGGCGGCGCGGTGGACCCGGCGGGCGGGTCGGCGGGCGCGTTCTGGCCGCCGGCGGTGACCAGGGTCAGGTTGTTGCGCTGGAGGATCTCGTTGACCGGCTGGAAGAAGGTCACCCCGCCCCGGGTGCAGTCCCCGGAGCCACCCGAGGTGACGCCCTGCGCCTGGTCCCCGGAGAGCCACGCGCCACCGGAGTCGCCCGGCTCGGCGCAGACGTTCGTCCGGGTCAGTCCGGTGACCGTCCCCTCCGGATAGTTGACGGTGGCGTTCTTCGCCTGGATCACTCCGCAGTGGGTGCCGGTGGTCGAGCCGGAGCGGCAGATCGACGCGCCGACCGGGGCCTCGGTGGAGCCGCTCACCGGCACCGTGCCGCCGTTGAAGTCGTTCACCACGCCCTGCGGCGTCCAGTCGCCGTTGACCTCGACGAACGCCCAGTCGTCACCGGGGAACGAGGACGCCTTGAAGGTGCCCTGGGCGACCCGGTTCGCCCCGGTGGTGCGGTCCCCCGGCTGGCCGCAGTGCCCGGCGGTGACGAAGCCGCCGACCACCGAGAAGCCGACCGAGCAGCGGCCGGCGTTGTTGATGAAGTACGGGTCACCGCCGCGGACGTCGAAGAGCGGCCGGGGTGCCTCCGCGGCCGCCGTCACCCGGACCGACCCCGCCGGCACCCCGCTGGCCTCGGCGAACCGGCGGCCCGCCGCCTCCGCACCGGGCTGGGCGAGCACCACCACCGAGTTGGTTGCCACGTCGACGTACCAGCCGGAGACGTCGCGGCTGGCCTTACCGCCGGCCGAGTCGAGCCGGCTCTTGATCGCGTCCAGCTCGGCCACGCCCCGGGCCACCGGTTTCGGCACCGCGCCGGCGGCCCGCACCCGGTCGGCCTGCGCCGGATCGGCCACCGCCACCATCAGCTGGCTGCCGTCGGCGCTGAGCCAACTGCCGCCGTAGTCCCCGCCCAGCGCGGCGCGGAGCCGGGTGACCGTGCCGGCGGCCCAGCGCTCGCGCTTGAGCCGCTGCACCGCCTGCTCCCGGCTCAGCGAGAGGTCGCGGCTCATCGCGTCGACCACCTCCGGCGCGCCGGCGGCGTCCGGTGGCGCCGCGCTCTCCCCGGCGAACGACGGCAGGGTCACCGCTGCCGCCGCTCCCGCCGTCGCCACCAGTACGCCGATGGCTGTCATCCGTCTGCGGTCCATCCGCCACGCTCCTCCCGGCGGGCGCCGGTGCGCCTGCCGGCACGGAGTACGGAGACGAACGCCGATCGGTTGAACCGGTCCGGTGGGGATCAGCGGAGGGTGGTCGCCCGGCCTCGGGGCGTACCGGAACGGCGACGCCGGTCCACCGGGACGGTGGACCGGCGGGCGGAGCCGGTGTGGTCAGACCTCGACGACGGTCGGCACGATCATCGGCCGGCGGCGGTACGCGTCGTTCACCCAGCGTCCGACGGTGCGCCGGACGATCTGCTGGAGCTGGTGCGGGTCGGTGATGCCGTCCGCGGCGGCCCGGTTGAGCGCCTCGGTGACCAGCGGGATCACCGGGTTGAACGCCTCCGGGTCCTCGGAGAAGCCCTTCGCCGACAGGGTCGGGCCGGCGACCACCTTGCCGGTGACCGAGTCCACCACGACGGTGGTGGCGATGAAGCCGCCGTCGCCGAGGATCCGCCGCTCGGTGAGCAGCGATTCGCTGACGTCGCCGACGGCGAGCCCGTCGACGTAGACGTACCGGCTCTTCACGTGCCCGACCAGGCTGGCCCGCCCCTCGACCAGGTCCACGACGTCGCCGTCCTCGCAGAGCACGACGCGGTCGGGGGCGACCCCGGACTCGATGCCCAGCCGCGCGTGCGCCCGCAGGTGCCGCCACTCGCCGTGCACCGGCATCAGGTTGCTCGGGCGGGTCACGTTGAGCAGGTAGAGCAGCTCACCGGCGGGGGCGTGGCCGGAGACGTGCACCTTGGCGACGTCCTTGTGCACCACCACCGCGCCGGCCCGGGCCAGGCGGTTGATCACCCGGTAGACGGAGGTCTCGTTGCCGGGCACCAGCGACGAGGCGAGCACCACGGTGTCGCCGGGCGCAATGGTGATGTGCCGGTGGTCGCCGCTGGCCATCCGGCCCAGCGCGCTCATCGGCTCGCCCTGCGAGCCGGTGGACATCAGCACGATCTGCTCGGGCGGCAGGGTGGTGGCCTCCTCGATCCCGATCACCAGGCCGGGCGGGATGTTGAGCAGGCCGAGGTCGCGGGCGATGCCCATGTTGCGGACCATCGACCGGCCGATCAGCGCCACCTTGCGGCCGTGCTCGATCGCCGAGTCGAAGACCTGCTGGACCCGGTGCACGTGCGAGGCGAACGAGGCGACGATGATCCGGCCGCGCGCCTTGGCGAAGATCGAGTCGAGGACCGGCCCGATCTCCCGCTCGGGGGTGACGAAGCCGGGAATCTCCGCGTTGGTGGAGTCCGACAGCAGCAGGTCCACGCCCTCGGCGCCGAGCCGGGCGAAGCCGGCCAGGTCGGTGATCCGGCCGTCCAGCGGGACCTGGTCCATCTTGAAGTCGCCGGTGTGCAGCACCAGGCCGGCCGGGGTGCGGATGGCGACCGCGAGGGCGTCCGGGATGGAGTGGTTGACCGCGAAGAACTCGCACTCGAACGGGCCGAGCCGCTCCCGTCCACCCTCCTTGACGGTCAGCGTGTACGGCTGGATCCGCCGCTCGGCGAGCTTCGCCTCGACCAGGGCGAGAGTGAACTGGGAGCCGACGAGTGGGATGTCCGGCTTGTGGGCGAGCAGGTACGGCACCGCGCCGATGTGGTCCTCGTGGCCGTGGGTGAGCACGATCGCCTGCACGTCGGCCAGCCGGTCCAGGATCGGACCGAAGTCGGGCAGGATCAGATCCACGCCCGGCTGCTCGACGTCGGGGAAGAGCACCCCGCAGTCGACGATCAGCAGCTTGCCGTCGTACTCGAAGACGGTCATGTTCCGGCCGATGGCGCCGAGACCGCCGAGCGGGATGATCCGCAGGCCACCCTCCGGCAGCGGCGGGGGCAGTTCACCCTCGAAGTGCGCCTCGGTCACGCGTCCACCTCATTCTGCGACGCCGTTTCCCGGCGTCCGTCGTGTCGTTCGATCATTCGGGCAGGTCGAGGCCCGCCGCGGCGCAGTCGGCGCGCAGCTGGGCCAGTTCGTCGGCGGTGGCGTCCACCAGCGGCGGGCGTACCGGACCGGCCGGCAGGCCCTTGGCCGCCAGGCCCGCCTTCACCAGGATCACGCCCTGGGTGCGGAAGATGCCGGTGTACAGCGGCAGCAGCGTCCGGTGCAGGCTCAGAGCGGTTGCGCTGTCCCCCGCTTCGTACGCCTCGATCATCTGCTTGGTCTGCACCCCGCTGAAGTGCGTCGAGGTACCGACCACGCCGACGGCGCCGATTGCCAGCGCGGGCAGGGTCAGCGAGTCCTCGCCGCTGTAGTACGCCAGGTCGCTGCGGCTGAGCACCCAGGAGGTGGCGGTGAGGTCGCCCTTGGCGTCCTTCACCGCGACGATCCGGCCGTGCTCGGCCAGCTTGACCAGGGTCTCGGTGGCGATCGCCGTCCCGGCGCGGTGCGGGATGTCGTAGAGCATGATCGGCAGCCCGGTGGCGTCCGCGACCGCCGTGAAGTGGCGCAGCAGCCCGCTCTGCGGCGGCTTGTTGTAGTACGGCGTGACCACCAGCAGACCGTGCGCGCCGGCCTTCTCGGCCGACACGGCCAGCTCGATGGTGTGCCGGGTGTCGTTGGTGCCGGCCCCGGCGACGATTCTGGCCCGGTCGCCGACCGCCTCCACGACGGCGCGGATCAGGGCTTCCTTCTCGGCGTCGGTGGTGGTCGGCGACTCGCCGGTGGTGCCGTTGAGCACCAGCGCGTCGTTGCCCTGCTCGTCGACCAGGTGGTTGGCGAGCCGTACGGCGCCGTCGAGGTCGAGAGACCCGTCCGCGGTGAACGGGGTCACCATGGCCGTGAGCAGTCGCCCGAACGGGCGCGACGCGCCCCGGTCGGGGGCGGCAGGGTGGTCGTGCGTCATGTTCACAACCTAGCGGACGACCACCGGAGCCCCGGCGGGGAAGGGCGCAGGACTCACTCGGCGTGGGGGCTGGCCGCCACCTCGGTGCCGTCGGGCAGCGTGGAGATCACGAAGTCGGCGAAGACGTTCGGCGCGACCCCCTGGAGCTGCCGCAGGCACTCCACCGCCAGCTCGCGGATCTCCACGTCGGCGTGCTCGGTGGCGCGCATCTTGATGAAGTGCCGCCAGGCGCGGTAGTTGCCGGTGACCACGATCCGGGTCTCGGTGGCGTTGGGCAGCACCGCCCGGGCCGCCTGCCGGGCCTGCTTGCGGCGCAGCGTCGGGTTCGGCTCGTCGGCGAAGCGCTGCTCCAGCCCCTCCAGCAGCTCGGTGTAGGCCCGGACGCTGGCCTCTGCCGCCTCGACGAACTTCTTGTGCAGCTCCGGGTCCTCGGCGATCACCGTGGGCTCGACCATGGCCGCGTCCCGCTCCGGGACGTAACGCTGGGAGAGCTGCGAGTACGAGAAGTGCCGGTGCCGGATCAGCTCGTGGGTGAAGGACCGGGAGACGCCGCTGAAGTAGAAGCTCACCGAGCCGTGCTCCAGCACCGAGAGGTGCCCGACATCCAGGATGTGCGCCAGGTAGCCGGCGTTCGTCGCGGTCGCCGGGTTGGGCTTCTTCCAGCTCTGGTAGCAGGCCCGGCCGGCGAACTCGGCGAGGGCCTGGCCACCCTCGGCGTCGGTCGACCACGGCACGTCGTCCGGGGCCTGGAACTGGGTCCACGCGATGAGCTTGACCTGCGGCTGCACCATGTCCGGCATTCCTGGGACTCTAGTGGCCGATGGGGCCCGCGCCCAAGCCAGGCTCGCCCGGTGCAACGTCGATCACCCGGAAACCGCCGCCGGCCGGGCGACGCCTCTCGAGGTCAGACGTAGAGCGAGGTGAACGGCGCCCAGGGCAGGTTGCGCAGCACCGAGAAGGCCAGCCAGGCGGCCAGGAAGCCGCCGATCACCTTGGAGCTGATCCGCAGCTCCGGCAGGCGCCAGCCGAACGCCTGGTTCCCGGCCCAGGAGACGAAGAGGTACGCCAGGAAGGGCAGCGAGAAGACGAAGAGGAAGTGGTGCCGGGCGGCGGCCGGCAGGTCGGCGTGCAGCACGTACCAGAGGGCGCGGGTGCCGCCGCAGCCCGGGCAGTCCAGCCCGGTGGTGAGCTTGAGCAGGCAGGTCGGCCGGGCGTCCGGGTCGCTGTGCGTCGGGTCGCTGATCAACGCGTACGCCACGCCCGTGCCGACGCAGCCGAGCGCGGCCAGCGGCACGGCCCAGCGGGGGGCGCGCTCGTGGAGCCGGAGCACGAACCGGGTGAACCGGTCCGGCTCGACCGGCTGGTAGACCGGGCCCTGCGCCCAGCCCCCGGGCGGCACCTCGCCGGCCGGCCCGGCGAACGCGACGTTCTCGGCGTGGGGCGCGGCCACCGGCGGGGTGGCGGACGGCGGCACGGGGACGTCCGGTACCTGCGGGCCCGGCGTACTGGCCGGCCGGTC
>NZ_QGGF01000059.1 GCF_003857015.1 Micromonospora globispora
GCCCACGCGGGACCGGACTGCTCCTGCGCGGCCCAGGTCGGCTGGGACGAGCCACCGGGGGTGGCCCAACCGGCCGCTTCGGCCTCCTGCGGCACCTGGGCGGCACCCCAGGTGGCGGTGGTCGGCGGCTGTCCGCCTTGCTGAGCCCAGGTGGGCGCGGGCGGCTGCTCGTCTTGCGCGGCCCAGGTGGGGGCCGGCTGGCCCGGCTGCCCCGCGGGCGGAGGCGTTGCCCAACCCAGGTCGGGGGCGCCGGGATACCCGTTGTCCTGCTGGGCCGAGCGGTCGCCGTACGGCGTCGGTCCGCCGGCGCCCGGTGGCACCTCGCCCGGCTCCTGGCCAGGGCGGTGGGGGGCCTCGGACGTCATGGGTGCGCCTCCTCCATCACATGTCGGCCGCCGATGCCGATCGGAGACCGTCGGCATGGTTGCCGGCGTCGCCGGCGGGTACCGGCCGTGCGCGCTCCCCGCACCGTATCCGGTGGCCGCCCGGGGATGTCCGGGGAGCACCGGTCGTCACTCACCGTGGCCGAGTGGTGTCGATCGGCTTCTATCGGCGCGATCTGCCCCGGGGGCGGGTGGGTGGCGACCGTGCCCCACCGTACCGGGCGGTGCGGCGAGGTGGAATCCCGGTGCCGATCGATGTGAAACGCCGAAGACCCGCCCGGTTGTCCGGGCGGGTCTTCGAACTGGAGGAGGTGAGGAAAGTAAGGGAGCGTCAGCTCATGTGACGCTGGGCGATGGCGAGAAGCTCCTCGCGGACCGCGGGCGAGTTGGCGGAACGCAGCGCGTGCTCGATGGCGCGGGCGCGGCGGTTGGCGTCGCGGCGGTTGCGGATTCGCTCGATCATGCTCATCTGGGTCTCTCCTCCTGGCTATTCGGTTGTCAGCCCCTTGATGTCTCTATTGAACCGCAGAACGCCGCTAACTTCCATCGATTATTAGGTGAGCTGAACCACGGACCTAAGGATCGTAGGTCAAGAGCCCAACCTGACCTACGATTTCTTCGCCCAACGGCAACGGCCGGTGTGCCGGGCGTTCACCCGAGGCACACCGGCCGTGGCTGGTGTTCGTGGACGGTCAGGTCCAGGCGAGCAGCGCCGCCTCCGGATCGGCGAGGAAGTCCCCGACGTCCCGCAGGAACTTCGAGCCCAGCTCACCGTCGATGATCCGGTGGTCGAACGAGAGGCCGAGCGTGGTGACCAGGCGCGGCTTGACCTTGCCCTTGTGCACCCACGGCATCTCGCGTACCGCGCCGAAGGCCAGGATCGCCGACTCGCCCGGGGGCAGGATCGGGGTACCGGTGTCGACCCCGAAGACGCCCACGTTGGTGATCGTCAGCGTGCCGCCGGACATGTCGGCCGGGGAGGTCTTCCCCGTCTTCGCCGTCTGGACCAGCGCGGTCATCGCGTCCGCCAGCTCGCGCAGCGAGAGCCGGCCGGCGTCCTTGATGTTCGGCACGATGAGGCCGCGCTCGGTGGCCGCCGCGATGCCCAGGTTGACGTAGTCCTTGACCACGATCTCGTCGCCGGCCCAGGTCGAGTTGACCATCGGGTACCGCTTGACCGCCAGCAGCACCGCCTTGGCGACCAGCAGCAGCGGCGAGACCCGGACGTCGCGCCACTCCCGCCGCTCCCGCAGCCGGTCCAGCGCCTTCATCGCCCGGGTCACGTCGACGGTCAGGAACTCCGTCACGTGCGGGGCGGTGAACGCCGAGCGGGACATGTTCTCGGCCGTGAGCTTGCGTACCCCCTTGACCGGGATGCGCTGCTCGCGGTCCGCGCCGAAGCTCGCGGCCGCCGGGGCCGCAGGCGACACCGTCAGCGGTTCGGCCGCCGCCGGGGTCGCACTCGCCGCTCGCTGTACGTCCTCCCGGGTGATCGAGCCCAGCGGGCCCGAGCCGGTCAGCGTGGAGAGGTCGACGCCGAGGTCCTTGGCGAGCTTGCGGACCGGCGGCTTGGCCAGCACCAGCCCGCCGGTGCGCCCGGTGCCGTTGACCGCCGGGGCGGAGGTGGCTCCCTGGGCCGGCACCGGAGCCGCGCCCTTGCGGGGCCGACGCTTGGCCGCGGTGGTCCGCGGGCCGTAGCCGACCAGCACGGCGGTACGCCCACCCGGGGCGGCACCGCCGATCAGGCCGGGCTCGACCATGCCCTCCTCGGGCGCGATCTCGACCGCCGCCAGGGAGGCGGCCGACGGGGTGGGGAGGTCGGCGGCCGGCGCACCGGTCGTCGATTCCTCGATCGGCCCGGCGCCCGGGTCGGTGTCGATGGCGATGATCGGCGTGCCGACCTCGACCGTGGCACCCTCCGGGTGGAAGATCGCCTGCACCTGGCCGGCCCACTTCGCCGGGATCTCGACGGCCGCCTTGGCCGTCTCCACCTCGACGATCGGCTGGTTCAGCTCGATGACGTCGCCCACCTTGACCAGCCAGGCGAGGATCTCGCCCTCGGTCAGGCCCTCGCCCAGGTCGGGGAGGTTGAACTCCTTGATCCGCGACATGCCGCTCACCAGCCGAAGGTGCGGTCGACGGCGTCGAGCACCCGGTCGAGGTCGGGCAGGTACTCCTCCTCCACCCGGGCGGCCGGGTAGGGGGTGTCGAAGCCGGTCACCCGCAGCACCGGGGACTCCAGGGAGTAGAAGCACTCCTCGGTGATCCGGGCCGCGATCTCGGAGCCCAGGCCCAGGTTGCCCGGGGCCTCGTGGACCACCACGCAGCGGCCGGTGCGCTTCACCGACTCGTACGCCGCGGTCAGGTCCAGCGGGGAGAGCGTGCGCAGGTCGATGACCTCCAGCTCCCGGCCGTCCTCGGCGGCGGCGGTGGCCGCGTCCAGGGCGGTCCGCACCATCGGCCCGTACGCCAGCACCGTGGCGTCGGTGCCCGGCCGGACGACCCGCGAGGCGTGCAGCGGGTACGCCTCGGCGAGCGGGGCGTCCAGCTCGACCGGGCCCTTCTCCCAGTAACGCCGCTTCGGCTCCAGGAAGACGATCGGGTCGTCCGAGGCGATCGCCTGCTGGATCATCCAGTAGGCGTCCTGCGGGTTCGCGCAGGTCACCACCTTCAGGCCGGCGGTGTGCGAGAAGTACGCCTCGGGCGACTCGGAGTGGTGCTCGACCGCGCCGATGCCGCCGCCGTACGGAATCCGGATGACCATCGGGATCCGGACCTTGCCCTGCGAGCGGTAGTGCATCTTCGCCACCTGCGACACGATCTGGTCGTACGCGGGGTAGACGAAGCCGTCGAACTGGATCTCGCAGACCGGGCGGAAGCCGCGGATGGCGAGGCCGACCGCGGTGCCGATGATGCCGGACTCGGCGAGCGGGGTGTCGATCACCCGCTGGTCGCCGAAGTCCTTCTGCAGCCCGTCGGTGATCCGGAAGACGCCGCCGAGCTTGCCGACGTCCTCGCCCATGATGACGACCTTGGGGTCGTTCTCGAGGGCCTTGCGCAGGCCGGTGTTGAGGGCCTTGCCGAGGGTGAGCGTCTCCGTGGCCATCAGTGGGCGCTCCCCTCGAACGACTCCATGTACTTGGCGAACTGGGCCCGCTGCTCGTCGAGCTCTGGGGACCCGTTGGGGTAGACGTGGTCGAACATGCTCACCGGCTCCGGGTTCGGCATGTTCAACACCCGCTCGCGCAGGTGCACCGACTCGGCGCGGGCCTGCTCGTCGACCTCGGCGAAGAACGACTCGTCGGCGATCTGCTGCCTGGTCAGGAACGCCTTCATCCGGGCGATCGGGTCCTTGGCCTGCCAGGCCTCGACCTCGCTGGCGATCCGGTACCGGGTCGGGTCGTCGGAGGTGGTGTGCGCACCCATCCGGTAGGTGTACGCCTCGATCAGGCTCGGGCCCTGGCCGTGCCGTGCGTTGTCCAGCGCGTGGCGGGTGACCGCGTACGAGGCGAGCACGTCGTTGCCGTCCACCCGGACGCCGGGGAAGCCGAAGCCGCCCGCCCGCTGGTACAGCGGGACGCGGGTCTGCCGCTCCAGCGGCTCGGAGATGGCGTACTGGTTGTTCTGGCAGAAGAACACCAGCGGGGCGTTGAAGACGCTGGCCCAGACGAACGACTCGTTGACGTCGCCCTGGCTGGTGGCGCCGTCACCGAAGTAGGCGATCACCGCCTCGCCGTCGTCGCTGCCGGTCTTGCCGTCCATCGCGACGCCCATGGCGTACCCGGTCGCGTGCAGGGTCTGCGCCCCGATGACGATCGTGTACATGTTGAACTTGAACTCGTTCGGGTCCCAACCGCCCTGGTCGACGCCGCGGAACAGGCCCAGCGGCATGATCGGGTCGATGCCCCGGCAGTAGAGGACGCCGTGCTCCCGGTAGGTCGGGAAGGCCATGTCCTGGGTACGCAGCGCGCGCCCGGAGCCGACCTGCGCGGCCTCCTGGCCCAGCAGGCTGGCCCAGAGGCCCAGCTCGCCCTGCCGCTGCAGCGCTGTCGCCTCGGCGTCGAGCTTCCGCACCAGCACGAGGTCGCGGTAGAGCCCGCGGTACTCCTCGTCGGTGAAGTCCGCGCGGTACTCGGTCCCGTCCGGGCCGATCGCGCTCTCGATCCGCTCGCCCTCGGGCGTGAGCAGTTGTACGAGTTCCGGGTCGCCCGCCGTGGCGGCTCGCTTGGAACGGGGTGCGGCCCGCCGGCCGCGGGTGGTGACCCCGGGGTCGCCCTTTGCCATCCGTCTCTCCCTGTCGTTCTGCGTCAGCGCCGGGGGGTGACCCGTGCCGCGCAAATCCTGCGCCGCCCGGCTGGTGCCGAGCTGGTCCCTGGCGGCCGCGCCTAGCCCCGGTGAGGGTTGCCGCGCGGCGTGAGCCGGATTCATGGGGCGAACCCGGTTCGGGAGCGCCGGCGCCGTTCCGCACCAGCCGCGGGGTGCGCGGAGGAGCGGCTGCGTTGCCGTCGTGCCTGAATGATGGCAGAGGAGGTGAGCGGGCCCACAGTACGGCCCACCCCAGGGCCGGGTTCCGTCCACTTCGCGACGCATGGTGATGTTTGTGCCAGGGAATCTGGTGGCGACGGACAAAGTGTGTGTCGACACGCTGTATCGACTGGTGAACTGAGCGTAACTGGTCCAAGCTGACTGGTGTCCGTTGAGCGTTTCGCGTCCTTTGTCCTTTTAGGCCCGGCGGCGATCCGCCGACGCCTCTGCCGGTTCTTCGACGACGAGGAGTGATCCGGTGTCCGAGCCAGCCGATGGTCCCGGTGCTCCCCTCCTCGGCCGCCACCGCACGGCCTCGCACGGTGGCTACCCGAGGCTGATCGGGGCGCACCGCGCCGACGGCCTCCGCGGCCCCAACCGGGGCTACCTCTTCACGGTCGCGTTGCTCGCCGGGACCGCCTCCATGCCGATCCTCGCCGCTATCAGCGCGGGCTCGGGCACGGTGGGCCGTACCGCCCTGCCGGACACCAGCACGCCGTTCATCCCGACACCCTCCGTCGGCCCGGTGGTGATCCAGTCCACCGGGCAACCCGCGTTGACCCCGGCCCGGCCGGCGCCGACCCTTCCCGCGTCGGCCGCCGGCAGCGCCCCGGGCGCGGGTGACCCGG
>NZ_QGGF01000247.1 GCF_003857015.1 Micromonospora globispora
GCGCCGGGGTGCGCGCCACCGTGACCGGCTGGACCGGCACCACGGGCGGCCGGAGTTGCCCGGCGCGGCGCTCCCGGGCGGGGCCCGAGACCAGGTGGGCCACCGCCATCACCAGGCCGATCGCGGCGCAGCCGAGCCAGAGGGCGCTGTTGCCGGCGTGCTCGCGGACCAGGCCGCCCAGCACCGGGGCGACCGCCCCGGCCACCTGCCAGGAGAGCGAGAAGGCGCCCTGGTAGCGGCCGCGCAGCGCGGCGGGGGAGAGCTCGGCGATCAGCGTGGCGTTGGACGGCGAGTTGAGCATCTCGCCGACGGTCCAGATCAGCACGGTGATCCCGTAGAACCAGGCGGCCTCGGCGAACGCGGTCAGCCCGAAGCCGACCCCCATGACCACCGCGGCGAGCGCGAGCACGTGCGACCGGCTCCGCCCCTTGATCAGCCGGGGCACGAAGAGCTGGCCGAGGACGATCAGCACGCCGTTGAGCGCGATCACCGAGCCGTACGTGGCGGGGCTCAGGCCGGAGTCGCCCATCGCGATCGGCAGCATCGAGATGTGCTGGAGGAAGACCAGCGCACCGAAGAGGTTGAGCGCCACGAAGCCCAGGAAGACCCGGTCGGAGAGGATGGTCCGCAACGCCCCGGCGGGGACCGCTCCGCTGGTCGTCACCGCGGCCGGGGCGGTGCGGGTCTCCTTCACCCGGGCGAAGATGATCAGCGCGGTGATCACCGTGGTGCTCGCGTCCACCACGAAGAGCAGCAGGTAACCGGCCTGGGCGGCGAGGCCGGCGAGCACCGCGGCGCAGGCGAAGCCGAGGTTGATCGCCCAGTAGTTCAGCGAGAAGGCCCGCAGCCGGTCCTTCTCCGGCACCACGTCGATCATCATCGCGCCGAACGCCGGCCGGGCCGCCTCGGCGAACGTGCCGAGCAGCAGCGCGCCCAGCGCCACCGCCCAGAGCGGCCGGGCCAGACCGAGCCCGAGCATCATGGTGGCCGCGCCGAGGTGCGCGGTGAGCAGGGTGGGGCGCCGGCCCCAGCGGTCGGTGAGGGTGCCGCCGACGGTGGTGCCGACCGCGCCGCCGACGCCCCAGAGGCCGAGCACCAGGCCGGCCTGCGACGCCGAGAAGCCGCGCTCCTGGGTGAGGTAGATGGCCAGGAAGACCAGTACGAACGAGCCGAGCCGGTTGATCAGCGTGCCGGTCCACAGGTACCAGAAGGCCCTCGGCAGTCCACCCGTCGTGTCCCGGAACCAACCCCGTACCGTCCGCACCGTTCCGCCCCCGCTTCGGTAATGACCGATCAATCTCAAGCGCCTTACAACCTAGTGCCGCACCGGAACGCCGGTCATCAGCTTTTCCACGTGGTGGTCGTCACGACCGGTCACCGCGTGTCCGCCGACGGCGTACGGCAGGATGATCGGCATGACTGCGAGCGAGGGGCCCACCGTCGGGACGCTGGTCCTGCTGCGGCACGGCGAGAGCGACTGGAACGCCAAGAACCTCTTCACCGGCTGGGTGGACGTCGACCTGACCGAGAAGGGCGAGAACGAGGCCCGGCGCGGCGGCGAGCTGCTGCGCGAGCACAGCCTCATGCCGGACGTCGTGCACACCAGCGTGCTGCGCCGCGCGATTCGCACCGCCGAGCTGGCGCTGAACGCCGCCGACCGGCACTGGATCGCGGTGCGCCGGTCCTGGCGGCTCAACGAGCGGCACTACGGCGCCCTGCAGGGCAAGAACAAGAAGCAGACCCTGGACGAGTACGGCGAGGAGCAGTTCATGCTCTGGCGCCGGTCGTACGACACGCCGCCGCCGCCGATCGACGACAACGACGAGTGGTCCCAGGTCGGTGACCCCCGGTACGCGCTGCTGCCGACCGAGCTGATGCCGCGCACCGAGTGCCTCAAGGATGTCGTCGAGCGGATGCTGCCGTACTGGTACGACTCGATCGTCCCGGACATCCTCGCCGGCCGGACGGTGCTGGTGGCCGCGCACGGCAACTCGCTGCGCGCCCTGGTCAAGCACCTCGACCAGATCAGCGACGAGGCGATCGCCAAGCTGAACATCCCGACCGGTATCCCGCTGCGCTACGACCTGGACCCGCAGCTGCGGCCGATGACGCTGGGCGGGACGTACCTCGACCCGGCCGCCGCCAAGCAAGCCGCCGCCGCGGTCGCCAACCAGGGCCGCTGAGCCGACGATGAAGGCCCCCGGGCATCCCGGGGGCCTTCGTCGTGTTCGGGTCAGCTTGCGGCCGGCGTGTTCTCCCCGGTGATCAGGTAGACCACGTGCTCGCCGGCGTTCACCGCATGATCGGCGAAGCGCTCGTAGAAGCGCCCGAGCAGGGTGGCGTCGATCGCCGTCTCGACCCCGTACGGCCAGTCGTCATCCAGGAGCACGCCGAAGAGGCTCTTGTGCAGGTCGTCCATCGCGTCGTCGTCCCGGTCCAGCTCGGCGGCGAGCGCGGCGTCCGGCGCGCCCAGCACCTTGCCGATCTTCACGGCCATCCGGTCGGCGATCTCGGCCATGTCCGTGAAGACGGGCCGCAGCTCGGCCGGTACGGCCGGCGAGGGGTGCCGGCGCAGCGAAGTCTTGGCCACGTGGTCGGCCAGGTCGCCCATCCGCTCCAGGTCGGCCGCCACATGCAGCGCGGTGATCACCATGCGCAGGTCGGTGGCGACCGGCGCCTGGCGGGCGAGCAGGTCGCAGACCCGCTCCTCGACCTGCCGGTAGACCCCGTCGATCTCGGCGTCGCCGGCGATCACCGCCTCGGCGGCCTGCCGGTCGGCGGTGAGCAGGGCACGGGTCGCCTGACGCATCGCGGTGCGGACCCCTTCCGCCATGTCCACCAGCAGTTGGCTGACGGCCTGCAGTTCGGCCCGGAACTCGTCGCGCATCGTCACTTCCTGGGGTTGGTGTCCGCCCGGCCCGGAGACCCGGTGCCGGCGTACGGCTTGAGCAGGTGCGCCCAACGGTAGGTCGGGGGAGCGGACCCGAGGTGAACGCCGGTGAACGACGCGGGACCCGCGGGTGAACTTTCCCGGAAGCGCGAGTGCTTCGTCCGGTTATGGGCGATCGCCAGGTGAACGATGACCCTACGATCGCCGGGTGGAATGGGCGGTGGCGGTCGTGGTGGCCGTGGCGCTGGTGACCGGACTGGTCGCCGGGTTGCTGCTGGCCGGACCCGTCCGCGAATGGCGGCGTCGGTGGACGCCGCCGGGGAGCGGCCGCTCCCGCGGGAGAGCAGGGAGGCCGGGCATTCCCGACGACCAGCAGGGCGGGCTCACCGGGCTCGGCCGCAAGACGATCGACTCCCTCCGCGCCGGCGTCGTGGTCCTCGACCCGGACGACGAACCCGTCCTGGTGAACCCGGCCGCCCGGGCGCTGGGCCTGCTGCGTACCGGTGCCACCCCCGGCTCCATCGCCGCCCACCCGCTGATCCGCACCCTCGCCGGGCAGGTGCGCCGCACCGGCGTACGGCGGGAGATCGAGCTGGACCTGCCCCGCGGCCGGGACAGCGTCGGCGACAACCCGCTCGGCGTGCACCTGCGCGCCATGGGTATCGGCGCCGGCTACATCTCGATCGAGGCGGCCGACGTCACCGAGTCGCACCGGCTCGCCCGGGTCCGCCGCGACTTCGTGGCTAACGTCAGCCACGAACTGAAGACCCCGATCGGTGCGCTGCAACTGCTCGCCGAGGCGCTGCTGGACGCGACCGAGCCGGCCGGCGAGGGGGCGCCGGACCTCTACGCTGACCTGGTCGCCGCCCGCCGTTTCGCCGAGCGGATCCAGCACGAGTCGACCCGGCTCGGCCGGCTGGTGCAGGAACTGCTGGAGCTGACCCGGCTCCAGGGCGCCGAGCCGCAGCCGCCGCCCGAGCCCGTCGCGGTGGACTGGGTGATCGCCGAAGTGGTCGACCGCACCCGCACCGCAGCCACCGCCCGGCGGATCGACGTCGTGATCGAGGGCGAGCGCGGCCTGACCGTGTACGGCAGCGACCGCCAGATCGCCACCGCCGTGGCCAACCTGGTCGAGAACGCCATCAACTACTCGGGCGAGGACACCACCGTCCGGGTCACCACCCGAAAGACCGACGAGTACGTCGACATCGCCGTGGCCGACCAGGGCATCGGCATCGCCCCCAACGAGGTGGACCGGATCTTCGAGCGGTTCTACCGGGCGGACCGGGCCCGCTCCCGCGCCACCGGTGGCACCGGCCTCGGCCTGGCCATCGTCAAGCACATCGCCAGCAACCATGGCGGTCGGGTGGATGTGGCGAGCACTCTTGGTGGGGGGTCGACGTTCACCCTCCGGCTGCCCACAAGCCCACCGGACGACCTGGAGGCGACACTCGCCTCCGCTGAGATCGAGGCCGGCCCGGCCGAGCTCCGGCAGGTCTGACCGACAGGAAAGGAAACACCCGTTGAGCCGCGTACTGGTGGTCGAGGACGAGGAGTCGTTCTCCGACGCCCTGTCGTACATGCTCCGCAAGGAGGGCTTCGAGGTGTCCGTCGCCGCGACGGGCCCCTCCGCCCTCACCGAGTTCGACCGGACCGGCGCCGACATCGTGCTGCTCGACCTGATGTTGCCGGAGATGTCGGGTTCCGAGGTCTGCCGGCAGTTGCGGCAGCGCTCGCACGTGCCGATCATCATGGTCACCGCCCGGGACAGCGAGATCGACAAGGTGGTCGGCCTGGAGATCGGGGCCGACGACTACGTCACCAAGCCGTACTCGCCGCGGGAACTGGTGGCGCGGATCCGTGCCGTGCTGCGCCGGCAGAGCGCGGAGGTGGCCGAGTCCGGCGCTCCGACGCTCGCCGCCGGCCCGGTCCGGATGGACGTCGAGCGGCACGTGGTGACCGTCGACGGTGCCGCCGTTCAGCTGCCGCTCAAGGAGTTCGAGCTGCTCGAACTGCTGCTGCGTAATGCGGGTCGGGTGCTCACTCGAGGGCAGCTCATCGACCGGGTCTGGGGTGCCGACTACGTGGGCGACACCAAGACCCTGGACGTGCACGTCAAGCGGCTGCGATCCAAGATCGAGCCGGAGCCGTCGGCGCCGCGCTACATCGTCACGGTGCGGGGGCTGGGGTACAAGTTCGAGCCGTGACGGGCGGTTCGCTCTGGCCCGTCCGTGCGTTAGGGCCCCGGGTGGTTGCGGTGGGGTGTGGCCCGCCGTGTCCGGCTCCGGGTGGTCAGGCTTGATCCCTGCGCCGGTCACGGCGGGCCACACCCCTGACCTGGGCGCGGTCCGTGCCGGCCGTGCGGCCGGGGACGCTTCGCGCGGCGGTACGCGCCGTTTCCCGCAACTCGCGCCTGCCTCCCCAAGATCCGCGCAGTTTCCCCGAAGTTGGTGCCTGAACGCGTTCGGAGGGGCCTGTTTCCCTGAAGTTGCGCGGATCTTGCCGTGCCGGCGGCAGTGACCCGGCTGCGACATGTGGGGTGGATTGCCCGTCCGCCGCTGTGGCCGGCTGAGTCGTCTGGGATCGGTGTCCGGTTTGTGGGTGTGACCGGGGGCATCG
>NZ_QGGF01000149.1 GCF_003857015.1 Micromonospora globispora
GCGGCGATCCGCCGGTCGAGGTGCCGGTCAGTGCCGGGCCCGTCGGCGCCGCCGGCGGCCCGCAGCTCGGCCGCGTACGCCTCGGGCTCGCCCAGCCGGTCGACCAGCGAGCCGTCCGTCTCGGCGGCCACCTCGGTCAGGTGCTCCGGCAGGTCCTCGGTCAACTCGTCGCGGACGGCGGGCGGCAGGTCGGCCAGCGCGGCCCGCACCCGGTCGACGTAGTCCGCGATCTCCTGCTCCGTGACGGTCATGCCGCCATCCCCCGATCCTCGAGCAGTGCGTCCATGGTGCTGGCGAAGGAGCGCCAGGTCTTGCCGGAGCGGGTGAGCTGGTCCCGGCCGGCGGCGTTGAGCGCGTAGTACTTCCGGTGTGGGCCGGACTCGCTCGGCACGACATAGGTGGTGAGCAGGCCGGCGGCGAAGAGCCGGCGCAGCGTGCCGTAGACCGAGGCGTCTCCGACCTCCTCGAGGCCGGCCTCGCGCAACCGGCGCAGGATGTCGTACCCATAGCCGTCCTCATCCTTGAGGACGGCGAGAACCGCGAGGTCGAGCACGCCCTTCAGGAGCTGGGTGGTATCCACGCTCCCGACAGTAGTGTGGATTGCGTAGTACCGTCAAGAGCACACTACCCGCGGGTCGTCGTAGGGTCGAAGGCATGTCGTGGAGCAGCTACGGGTCGTTCCTGGTCTTCGCCACGGTGCTGATCCTCATCCCCGGCCCCGACTTCGCGGTGGTCACCCGCAACACCCTCGCCGCGGGTCGGGCCCGGGGCCGGTGGAGCGCGCTCGGGGTGACCTGCTCGAACGCCGTACAGGGGGTTGCGGCGGCGGCCGGGCTGGGCGCGCTGATCGTCCGCTCCCAGCCGCTGTTCGAGACGATCCGCTGGGCCGGCGTGGCCTACCTGGCGTACCTCGGGGTGCAGGCCTGGCGCTCGGCCTCGCGCGGCCGGTACGCGCCGCTGGACGACGACGCCGACACCCCGTCGGGCCAGGCGCTGACCGGGTTCCGCCAGGGCTTCCTCTCCAACATCACCAACCCGAAGGTGCTCGCGTTCTACCTGGCCGTGCTGCCCCAGTTCGTGGGCGGCTCGGCGCCGCTGGCGGTGCTGCTCGTCTTCGCCCTCAGCCACGCGGTCCTGTCGCTCGGGTACCTGCTGGTGCTGGTCGGCGCCCTGAACCGGGCCCGCGAGCTGCTGTCGCGTCGGCGGGTGCGCCGCTGGCTGGACGGGCTGACCGGGGTGGCGCTGCTCGGCTTCAGCGCCCGGCTGGCCACCGAACGGCTCTGAGCCGACTCACTCGTCGTGCTGCGTCACGTTGATGACCGCGCCGTTCGGGTCGCGGACGAAGAACCGGCGCAGCCCCCACGGCTCGTCGGTTAACGGGTAGACGATCTCGGCACCGGCGGCGACGCACCGGGCGTGCACGTCGTCGACGTCGTCCACCTCGATCGAGACGTCGGGGTGGACTCCCGCCTTGACGTCCAGCTTCATCACGGAGAGTTGGACCTCGCGGGTGCCCCCACCGAAGAACAGGATCCAGTCGAGGCCGTCACCACCGCCGAGCCCGATCAGGTCCCGGTAGAAGTGGCGGCTGGCCTCGAAGTCGTCGGAGCGAATGTTCGGCTTGATGCGCTTGACCGTCACTCCCTGAGACTAGGCCCGGATGACGGTGACTTAAGTTTCGCTTATCGAGCCTGCTGATCCGCGCGGAAGATCGGTACCTTGCCCGGATGCGACACATCGGAACCGTGCTCGCCTCAGCCGTCGTGGGTCCGCTGGCCTGGCTCCTGTTCGCCCTCGGCCAAGATCGGTCGGCCCAGGCGTTCGCGAATGCGCAGGACGGCGGCGCACTGGACAGCGCTGATTTCGTTCGACCCGTGCTGGTGCTGGCGGCTGCCGGGATCCTGCTCGGGCTCATTGCCACGCTCCGGTTCTCCCCGCTGGGCGCGGCGCTGACCGGGTTGGTCTACTCGGCCAGTTACCTGGGCCTGCTGATCAGCCCGACCTCGCTGATGAGACTGCTCGACCACAAACTGACCGTGAGCGGCCACCAGATCGATCTGGCGACTCCCGTACGGACCGGGACGACGCTGCTGGTGGGCTCGCTGCTGCTCGTCGGGGTGGTCAGCATCCGCCGTTGGCAGCGCTGGCCGCAGCCGGCGGCCGACGCACCCGCGGCCCTGGTACCGGACGAGGTCATTCCGCCCGCAACGCGGCGGAACCGCCCACTCGGCGTGGACGGCCTCGGCCTCGGCAGTCCAGGCCGGACGCCGGAGCCGGAGCCGGTTCGGGCCGGCGGCTCGGGCTCGGGCGGCAGTTCGGAGTGGGTCGGCTTGCTGTCCGGGGACTCCGGCGACAGGTTCGGGCGGTCGTCGGACTGGCCGCGCCAGGCGTCGAGGTCGTACCCGTCCAGGTAGTTCTCACGTCGCCGCCGCTAGTCCCGCGGAGCGAGGCTCCAGGCGATGCCGTCGAGGATGTCGTGCTCGGAGGCGGCCACGGAGGGCATCCCGGCCCGCTCCATGATCACCCGCAGCACCAGGGCGCCGGCGCCGATCACGTCGGCCCGGCCCGGGTGCATCACCGGGATGGCCAGCCGCTGTTCGCGGGTCTTCGCGAGCAGGTCGGCGGTCACGTCGGCGACCTGGTCGTACGACACCCGGGCGTGGTGGATGCGGGCCGGGTCGTACTCCTGGAGGCCTTGGGCGATGGCGACCACGGTGGTGACCGAACCGGCGAGCCCGACCAGGGTGGCCGCCTCGCGGCCCGGCACGGCCTCCAGGGCCCGGTCCACCGCGACCGCGATGTCGGCCTGCGCGGCGGCGATCTCGTCCAGGGTCGGCGGGTCGTCGTGCAGGTGCCGCTCGGTCATCCGCACGCAGCCGATGTCCATCGAGATGGCTGCCTGCACCCCGCCCTCGCGGGTGCCGACCACGAACTCGGTCGAACCGCCGCCGATGTCGACGACCAGGTACGGCGGCTCGGCGTCGGCGGGCAGCCCGCGGACCGCGCCGGTGAAGGAGAGGCGGGCCTCCTCGTCACCGGTCACCACCTCGGGGGCCACGCCGAGGGTCTGCTCGACCATGGTCCGGAAGTCCGCGGCGTTCGCGGCGTCACGGGTCGCCGAGGTGGCGCACATCCGCACCCGCTCGGCGCCGAGCTTCTCGATCTCGGCCGCGTAGTCGGCGAGGGCCACCCGGGTGCGCTCGATCGCCTCCGGCGCGAGCCGACCGGTCCGGTCCACGCCCTGGCCCAGCCGGACGATCTCCATCCGGCGGCTCAGGTCGACCAGCGGCGCCTGCGGACCCGCCGAGGGATCGGGCAGGTCGGCGACCAGGAGCCGGATCGAGTTCGTCCCGCAGTCGATGGCGGCCACACGCGTCGTCACGGCAGCAACCCTACGGCAGGCCGACGCTGCCTGTGCCCGTCCCGGTCCCGGCCGCCCGGCAGCATGCCGGCCCGGCGCTCCGGCCCGCCGCACGGTGGAGACGGCCCGTCCTCGCTCACGCAGCGTTACTCGACCCATGTCTCACGGCGGGTGACGGTCGCTGTCGTGGAACGACAACCGTCCCCGTCCTTTGCTCTGCTGCAGCCCACGCAACACCAGGTTGAGCTGCGGGTTCTTCTGACAAGGTCGGCGTGGGGCGCCAGCGCGTCAGCACGGTCGGTGACTGTTGCGCATGAGGCAGCAGAGCAAAGCGGCCGAGCGGTTGTGCTGGTCCTGAGCAGGCGGATACGGGCGGTGATCGATCAGCGCCTGGTTGCAGGAGGCGCGACGCGACGGCAGCCACGACGGGACGGCGGGCCGGGCACGACGGGACGGCGCGACGGCTGGCGGTGGGGCCGCAACTGAGGATCGGCCCCAGGGCGGGCGCTCAGAGGCGCAGCAGCATGCGGGTGTTGCCGAGGGTGTTCGGCTTGACCCGTTCCAGGTCCAGGAACTCGGCGACACCCTCGTCGTAGGAGCGGAGCAGCTGCTCGTAGACCGGCTGCGGCACCGGCGCGCCGTCGATCTCCTGGAAGCCGAACGAGGCGAAGAAGCCCGTCTCGAAGGTGAGCACGAAGATCCGGGCCACACCCAACTCGCGGGCCGCGTCGATCAGCTCCCCGACGATCCGGTGCCCGATCTTCCGGCCCCGGCAGGCCGGGTCCACCGCCACCGTACGGATCTCGGCCAGGTCCTCCCACATCACGTGCAGCGCGCCGCAGCCGACCACGGTGCCGTCGCCCGTCGCCGCCACCCGGAACTCCTGCACGTCCTCGTAGAGGGTGACGGTCGCCTTGCTGAGCAGCCGCCGGTCGTCCGTGTAGGTGTCGACGAGCCGCCGGATCCCGCGGACGTCGCCGGTGCGGGCCCGCCGGACGACGATCTCCTCGGCGTTCACTCGTCCGCCGGCACGTCCACGCACGGGCCGGCCGCCCACCACTTCTCCACCAGCGCCAGCGTCTCGTCCCCGAACGGGTTGACCCCCGGCCCGGCGGCCAGCGCGTGCCCCAGGTGCACGTGCAGGCACTTCACCCGACCCGGCATGCCGCCGGCCGAGATGCCGGCGATCTCCGGCACGTGCCCGATCGCCTCCCGGCGGGCCAGGTAGTCCTCGTGCGCCGCCCGGTAGCGGTCGGCCAGCTCCGGATCCGCGGCGAGCCGGTCGGCCATCTCCTTCATCAGCCCCGCCGACTCCAGCCGGCTGCACGCCGCCGTCGCCCGGGGGCAGGTCAGGTAGAACAGCGTCGGGAAGGGCGTGCCGTCGGCCAGGCGCGGCGTCGTCTCCACCACGTCGGGCAGGCCGCAGGGGCACCGGTGGGCCACCGCCCGGGTGCCCCGGGGCGGGCGTCCGAGCTGCGCGGCCACCGCGGCCAGGTCGGCCTCGGTGGCCGGTTGCCGCTCCGGCGGGGGTACGGAGCCCGCCGCCGGGTCCTGCGGTGGTACGACAGTCACGGTGCCCATCTCTCGTTCGACGCTCAGGTGCTGCTCACTTGTCGGCGTTGGCCGCCTGGACGCTGGACCACAGCGTGTCGTACCAGGGGTCCGGGGCCTTCGGCGCCGCCGGCTTCGCGCCCCGACCGGCGTCCTTGGCGGCGCCCTCCGGGTCGGAGAGCACCACCAGCAGGGTCTCGCCGGGCTTGCCCATGAAGAACCGCTCCCGGGCCTGGCTCTCGATGTACGCCGGGTCCTGCCACTTGGCCGCCTCGGCGGAGAGGTCCTCGATCCGCCTGCGCTGATCGGCCTGGGAAGCCTCCATCCGCTCGATGTCGGCCTGCTGGTCCAGGTAGACGCGGACCGGATAGGTGTACGCCAGGGCGAGCGCGATCAGCACCGCAAAGAGCACGGTGGCCCGCCCGGTGAAGCGCCGGGGTTGAGGTGCGGAGAGCCGCTTGGCGCTGCCGCCGGCCGCCGTACGCCGGGCGGCGGCGTTCCCGCGCTACCGTTCGGCCTGACGCGACGAAGCTCCGGGGGAGGGGTGTGACGATGCAGCAGCGCCGCACACCGGG
>NZ_QGGF01000058.1 GCF_003857015.1 Micromonospora globispora
GCCCCGCGGAGCGCCTCATTCACGGAAAGAGTGGCCATCCCCCGCGGAATGGCCACTCTTTCCGGGAAACTGCGCGCTCCGAGCTGCGGGCGGGGGCGGGGGCGGGGTTACTTGCCGACGCCAGCGGTGAGGCCGGACTGCACCTGGCGCTGGAACACGATGTACACGATCAGCACGGGCAGCATCGCCATGGTGACCCCGGCGAAGAGGCCGGACCAGTCGGACTTGTAGCCCTGGTTGACCGACAGCTCGATCAGCCCCTGGGAGATCACCTGGTGCTTCGGCTCCCCGCCCAACGGCTGCATGAGCAGGGTCGGCAGGTACCACTGGTTCCACTGGCCGAGCACGTTGAAGATGCCGATGCTGATCAGGCCCGGCTTGGCCATCGGGAGCATCACGCTGAAGAAGGTGCGGGTGTGCGAGGCCCCGTCGACCTGGGCCGCCTCGGCGATCGAGTCGGGCAGCGTCCGGAAGAACGAGTGCATGAAGAAGATCGTGAACGAGAGCGACCATGCCACGTAGACCAGGATCAGCATGAGGTACCGGTTCGGGCCGAGGAACGGGAGCGGAATCCCGAACAGGCCATTGGCCCCGATGTTGTACACGCCCTTGAACAGCGGCACCGCGGCCAGGTAGATCGGCAGGGTCAGCCCGGAGAGGAACATGTAGTAGATCAGCCGGTTACCGGGGAACTCGTACCGCGCGAGCGCGTACGCGGCCATCGAGCCGAGCAGCATGGTCAGGGTGACGCTGCCGGCCATCACCACCACGGTGTTGAGGAAGAAGCTGCCGAGATGCCCGTCCGTCCAGGCCCGGGCGAAGTTGTCGAAGTGCAGCTTGTCCGGGATCAGGGAGAGCGGCTCGCGGATGACCTCCGAGTCGTCCTTGAGCGCCGACATCACCACCCACAGCAGCGGGTAGATCACCATGACGGCCCAGACCACCAGGAACAGGTGGGAGAAGCCGTTGAAGACGCGGGCGCCCAGCGCGCCGGCGCGGGAGGCCGGTCGCCGTGCCGCCGCCGGGCCGGTGGCGGGGCTCTGGTCGGGCCGGGTCAGACCACCGTGGGTCGCCGTGCTCATCGTCCAGCCTCCTCAGAACTCGATACGCTCACGACGGGTGATCCTGAGCTGCGCCGCGGCCAGCAGGATCGTGAAGATGGCCAGCGCCACGCCCATCGCGCAGGCGTAGCCGAACTGGCCCTTCTGGAACGCGGTGAAGTTGAGCACCGACGCGAAGATCTCGCTGGCGTGGTTCGGTCCGCCCTGGCTGGGCGTCATGACGAAGACCAGGGCGTACATGTCCAGCGCGATGAAGCCCAGGTAGACCCAGGCGACCGAGATGGTCTCCCGCAGCAGCGGGAGGGTGACCCGGAAGAAGGTGTGGAACCGACCGGCGCCGTCGAGGATCGCCGCCTCGTAGATGTCCTTCGGGATCGACTGCATGGCCGCGGAGAAGAGCACCATGTAGAAGCCGGCGCCGCTCCACACCGCGATGAGCAGCAGCCACCAGAGCACCGCGGGGATGCCGAGGAACGGCTCGGGGTCGGCGGTGAAGGCGATCGGATTGTCCGCACCGACCAGCCCGATCTTGATGAGCAGGCCGTTGATCAGGCCCTGGCCGTCGGTCCGGTAGATCTGCTGCCACATGACGGCGATGACCACCAGCGACAGCACCTGCGGGAAGAAGAAGATGACCTTGTAGATGCTCGATCCGAACACCCCGCGGATGCCGGCCCTGTCCTCGCGTCCGCCCACGTTGAGCAGGAACGCGAGGAACAGGGCCAGCGCGATGGTGAACAGCGGCACGGTGATCAGGAAGAACACGTTGTGCCAGAACGCCTTCCTGATGAGCTCGTCGGAGAACAGCCGGACGTAGTTGTCCAGCCCGACGAAGCGCTGGGAATCCGAGTACCCACCCCAGTCGGTGAGCGAGTACCCGGCCGCCTGCGCGAAGGGCCACACCACGTAGAGCAGGTACAGCGCGACGGGCAGGGCCAGGAAGCCCGTGACGAAACGCGCAACTCCGTGCCGCATTGGACTCACTCTCTCGAACGGATCAGGCGGTGCGGGTCTGCTTCTTGATCGACGAGTCCTTGGCGACCTTGTCCGCGGCCGCCTGCATCTTGTCGATGAACTGCGCGGCGGTAAGCCGGCCGGCCATCAGCTCCTCGGAGAGGTTCTGGCTCTCCTTGTCCAGGTCCGCGTAGAAGTCCTGGAACTTGACCGAGATCAGCTCGCTGCCGCCGTTCTTCATCAGGGTGTTCGCGCTGGCGAGCGCGGTGTCCTGCACGTTGTCGCCGGAGCCCTTGGTGGAGGCCAGCGACTTGGTCAGCTCGGCGAACTTGGCCGAGCCGGCCTTCGACAGGATGGCCCGCAGGAACTCCTTGGCGGCCTCCTTGTTCGGTGCCTTGCTCGGCACGACGAAGCCCTCGCCGGACGCGGCGAAAACGTCCTTCGGCGCCTTGTCGTCGGCGTTGCTCCAGTAGTCCGACAGGGTCATCTCGAAGCCCGGCGGGATGGTGGCGGCCATCTCGTTCTTCAGCCAGGTGCCGACCTGGATGAACGCCGCCTTGCCGTCGAGCCAGGCCTGCTGCGATTGGGTGTGGTCGAGCTTGCCCGGGAGGAGCAGCTTGTCCTTGACCAGCTTCTCCCACGGCTCCAGCGCCTTGAGGACGCCGTCGGCCTTCCAGGCGTTCTCCTTCAGGTTGTCGATGTCGACGACGACCTGCTTGCCGGCGGTCTTCCAGATGCTGGCCATGAGCGCCCAGCGCGGGTAGTAGCCGTGCACGGCGTCGTGCACGTACGGCGCCATGCCCTTGGCCTTGATCTTCGGCGCCAGGGCGAAGAACTCGTCCCAGGTCGTCGGGGCCTGCCAGCCCTCCTTCTTGAACAGGGCCGCGTTGTACCAGTTGCCCCAGACCGTGTAGGCGACGTTGACGACGTAGAACTTGCCGTTCTGGGTGCCGTCGCCGACCGTGCCGGGCAGCAGGGTGTCGGCGACCGTGCCCTCGCTGTCCCAGGCGGGCGCGGTGAGCAGGTCGTCGAGCGGCTCGATGGCGCCCTCGTTGATGAGCGTGCTGCGGTCCATCATGTCGGCGCCCGAGTTCATCACCAGGTCGCTCGGCTGGGTCGCCATCTTCGGCTGCTCTTCGGTCTTGATCTTCTGGGTGGAAGACATGTTGACCGTGATGTTCGGGTGCTTGGCGTTGAAGACGACCTTGTCTTCCTTGGCCCACTGGTCGCCCAGGCCACCGTTGAAGATCACCACCTTCACGGCGCTGCCGTCCTTGACGCCGAACGGGTTGTCCTTGCTCTTGGTACCACCGGCGCCGGTGGACTTGCTCGGTTCGCTGCCGGCGCACGCGCTGAGCAGACCGGCGGCCGGGGTGACGAGGAGGCCCGCCGCGGCGGCCCGGCGCAGCAGGGTCCGGCGGCTGAGGTCGCCGGGGGTTTCGGGGGTAACCGACATCTCTGTCTCTCCTTGTGGTGTCCGGGTCAGGCGGTCCGCCGGAGGCGCCCGGCGTACCGCGACTCGAGGGCGAGGTTGTGCTCGTCCCCACCGGGGACGTTGGCGGAGAGGTAGATAGGGGGTACCTCCCCGGCCTGGTGGAACCGTCGTACGACCTCCGCGGTCAACAGCTGCGCCAGGAGCGCCGCGGTGACCGAGGAGACCGCACAGACCGCGCCGCCGCCCTCGAGCGGCAGCAGTGCGTCGCCGTACGGCGCGCCGTTGTCCAGCACGACGTCGGCGAGGTCGGCGAGCCGGTGCCCGGACGGGTGCCGCGGGGCGACCCGTGCCGTGTGCTCGACCGAGGTGACCGCGATCAGCGGATGGCCCCGCTCCTTCACCAGCGTCGCCAGCTCGACCACCGAGCCGTTGATGCCGGACTGGGAGGCGACCACGAACACGTCCCGCGGTTGTGGCGCCGCGAGCGCGTAGAGCTGGTGGGCGACCGCCGGGTCACGCTCCAGCTTGGGATCGGCGAGCACGTCGCGGGGCGCGTCGCCGTGCAGCACGAGGTCGTGCAGGGAGAGCCGGTTGGTGGGGACCAGCCCCCCGGCCCGGGCGACCAGTTCGGCGGCGAACGCCTCGGAGTGGCCGGCGCCGAAGGCCTGGAGCACCCCGCCGGCGCGCAGCCCGCCGGCGATCAGGTCGGCCGCCCGGTCCACCGCCTCGGTCTGGGTGTCGACCAGTCGGTCGAGCACCGGGCGGACGGCGTCGGCGTACCGCTGTGCGCTGATCATCAGCTGGCCCCCTTCGCGGCCTTGTGCCCGTCGACGGCCTGGGCGGTACGCCGGAAGGCCGCGTGGGCGCGGTCGTGGGTGCGCTGCGCCACCGCGATGTAGAGCAGGTCCAGCACCACGAGCTGGGGGTGCCGGGCGGAGAGCGCGTCCGGCCGGAAGGTGGTGGCCTGGCTGGCCGTGACCAGGACGATATCGGCCAGCTCGGCCAGCGGGGAGCGGGGGAAGCCGGTCAGCGCGACCGTGGTGGCGCCCCGGCTGCCCGCCTCGGCGAGCATCTCGATGGTCTCCCGGGTCTGCCCGGTGTGCGAGATGCCGAGCGCCACGTCGCCGGCGCCCAGCAGCGCGGCGCTGGCCAGCCCCTCGTGCACGTCGCTCCAGGCCCAGGCGGCCACCCCGATGCGGTGCAGGCTGAACTGCATCTCCTCGCCGACCAGCGCGCTGCCGCTGGCACCGAAGATGTTCACCCGGCTCGCCCCGGCGATGGCGACGGCCGCGCGTTCCACCTCGGCGAGGTCGAGCAGCGCGGCGGTGTCGTGCATGGCCCGGGTGTCGGCGGCCATGATCTGGTCGAGCACCCGGGACAGCGGGTCGGTCGGCTGGATCTCCCGGCCGATGTCGACGGTCCAGCCCGCCGAGCGGGCCCGGCCGGTCTCCGCCGCGATGCCGAGCCGCAGGTCGGCGTAGCCCTCGAAGCCCATGGCCCGGCAGAACCGGGTGATGGTCGCCGGCGAGGTGCCGCTGCGCTCGGCCAGCTCCACGATGGTGGCCCGGGCCGCCGCCTCGGGGTCGCTGAGCACGTGCTCGGCCACCCGGCGCAGCGCCCCGGTGAGCTCCCCCGCACCGGCCCGGACCCGGGCCAGCACCCCGTCGGAGGAGACGCCCACCGCGCCCCGCCGGTCGGCCGCGTCGGCGTCGACCACCGCGGTCCCCGCGGCGGTGTCCACCTCGTGCTCAACCATCGGGGAGCCTTTCGGAAAGAGTGTTAACTGTTGTGGTAAAAGTTCTTACTGAGGGCCCCTCCGTGTCAAGGGCGTGGGCGAAGTTTTCAAACTGTTACCTGGCGCACATCGGGCCCGGCTACCTGGATCTTGCTTCGGGGAGCTCGGCCGACCAGCATGAAGGCCGCCAGCGCGCGACCCCGGGGAGGCCCAACGGATGTCCGGCACCGTCGTGGTGGGTCTCGACGTCGGGGGTACGTCCACCCGGGCCGCCGCCCTGAGCCTGGACGGCGGCCCGGGTG
>NZ_QGGF01000531.1 GCF_003857015.1 Micromonospora globispora
TCCCGGTCCTGTGTACCAGCTGTGCGGGCGCCGGACCCCCGCGGGCGTAGCCGTCGCGAGCGGCCCGCACAGCTGGTACACAGGATCGGGACAGGCTCGGCACAGCGGGGCGGCCCACGATGGGGGGCATGGTAGTGGAGGGGGCGGCCGCGCAGGTCCGGATCGAGCTGCGCCGACCCGATGGTGAGCCGGTGCGGGTGCTGGTGGTCGACGACGAGGCGACGCTGACCGACCTGCTGTCGATGGCCCTGCGGTACGAGGGCTGGCAGGTGCGCACCGCGGGCAACGGGATGGCCGCGGTCACCACCGCCCGGCAGTTCCAGCCGGACGCGGTGGTGCTCGACGTGATGCTGCCGGACCTGGACGGCTTCCAGGTGCTGCGCCGGCTGCGCGAGCAGGCCCCCACCGTCCCGGTGCTCTTCCTCACCGCCCGGGACGCCGTGGAGGAGCGGATCGCCGGGCTCACCGTCGGCGGCGACGACTACGTCACCAAGCCGTTCAGCCTGGAGGAGGTGATCGCCCGGCTGCGCGCGCTGCTGCGCCGCTCCGGGTTCGCGGTCGCCGCCCGGGAGGACGCCGTGCTCACCGTCGGCGACCTGAGCCTCGACGAGGACAGCCACGAGGTACGCCGGGGCGGCGACCTGATCACGCTCACCGCGACGGAGTTCGAGCTGCTCCGCTACCTCATGCGCAACCCGCGCCGGGTGCTGAGCAAGGCGCAGATCCTCGACCGGGTCTGGAACTACGACTTCGGCGGCCAGGCGAACGTCGTCGAGCTCTACATCTCGTACCTGCGGAAGAAGATCGACGCGGGCCGCGAGCCCATGATCCACACGCTGCGGGGCGCCGGATATGTCCTCAAGCCGGCGGAGTGACCTCACGGGGCGGCTGCGCCGCTGGCTGGCCGGCTGGTCGCTGCGGCGCCGGCTGGTCCTCTCGGTGGTGGCGCTGCTCGCCCTGGTCAGCATCGGCATCGGCGGCCTCACCACGGTCGCCCTCCGGCACTTCCTGATCAACCAGGTCGACAACCAGCTCACTGCCGGCGACCGCCGGCATGAGAGAGTTCCGCCCTTCTTCCGGGACCCCACTTCGTCCCCCCGGTCCACTGACGGCGAGCAATGCGAGCTGGAACCGCCGCCCGGATTCCCGCCGAACTCGGTGGCCGTCAAGGTCGTCGGCGGCCAGATCGTCTGCGGCCAGATCCGGACGGAGGGCGGCACGGCCGAGCCGGTGCCGGTCAATGAGGTTGCCGCCCTGACCCGGGAGCCCACCGACGGGCGGCCCCGCACCGTCGAGCTGGGTGACCACGGCGACTACCGGGCCGTGGCCCGCCAAGTCGACGACGGTGACATCCTGATCTTCGCCATCCCGCTCGCCCGGGTGGAGGAGACGGTGATGTGGATGATGGTCGCGCAGGCCGGGGTCATCACCGCCGGGCTGCTCATCGCCGGCAGCCTCGGCGCGCTGATCGTCCGGGCCAACCTGCGCCCGCTGAACCGGGTCGCCGCCACCGCCAGCCGGGTCACCGAGCTGCCGCTCGACCGGGGCGAGGTGGCGCTCTCCGTCCGGGTGCCCGAGGCCGACACCGACCCGCGCACCGAGGTGGGGCAGGTCGGCGGGGCGCTCAACCGGATGCTGGGCCACGTCGCCGCCGCGCTGGCCGCCCGGCAGGCCAGCGAGACTCGGGTACGTCAGTTCGTCGCCGACGCCAGCCACGAGCTGCGTACGCCGCTGGCCGCCATCCGCGGGTACGCCGAGCTGTCCCGCCGTGGCCGGCAGGAGGTGCCGCCGGACGTCGCCCACGCACTGCGCCGGGTGGAGTCGGAGAGCACCCGGATGACCAGCCTCGTCGACGACCTGCTGCTGCTCGCCCGGCTCGACTCCGGCCGGCCCCTCGCCGCCGAGCCGGTGGACCTGACCGCGCTGGTCGTGGACGCGGTCAGCGACGCGCACGTCGCCGGCCCGGACCACCGCTGGCAGCTTGACCTGCCCGACGAGCCGATGACCGTGACCGGCGACGCCGCAAGGCTGCACCAGGTGGTGGCGAACCTGCTCGCCAACGCCCGGGTGCACACCCCGCCGGGCACGACGGTGACCACCCGGCTCGCCGGGGTGGACGGCGGCGTCGAGCTGAGCGTCGCCGACGACGGCCCGGGCATCCCAGCCGACCTGCAACCGGAGGTCTTCGAGCGGTTCGCCCGGGGCGACAGCTCGCGCTCCCGTGCCCATGGCAGCACCGGCCTCGGCCTGTCCATCGTGGCCGCCGTGGTGGAGGCCCACCACGGCCGGGTCGACGTGGCCAGCCGCCCTGGTCGCACCGTGTTCACGGTGTGGCTGCCGGATTCCACAGCTGACGCATAGCCAGCTCATGGGGCCGGGCCAGCGGAGTCTTCCAGGCTTGCCGGCATGGACAGAACAGAGAGCCTGCTGACTGCGCCCGGGTCGTCCGTGACCGGCCCGGTCACCTTGCCTGAAGCGTCGACCCCGCCCACCCCGGCGGCATCCGAGCCGGTCCCTGCCGAGCGGGAGAGTTCGCCGCCGGATCAGATACGCGGCAACCCGCCCTGGGTCAGACCGGCGCTGGCCGGCCTGCTGCTGACCACCGCGCTGCTCTACCTCTGGGGCCTCGGTGCCTCCGGTTGGGCCAACTCGTTCTACTCGGCCGCCGTCCAGGCCGGCTCGGTGAGCTGGAAGGCGTTCTTCTTCGGCTCCTCGGACGCGGCCAACTCGATCACCGTCGACAAGACCCCGGCCTCGCTCTGGCTGATGGCCCTCTCGGTACGGATCTTCGGGCTGAACAGCTGGTCGATCCTGGTGCCCCAGGCGCTCCTCGGCGTCGCCTCGGTCGGTGTCCTCTACGCCGCCGTCCGCCGCTGGTACGGCCCGGTCGCCGGGCTCATCGCCGGCGCGGTGCTCGCGGTCACCCCGGTGGCCACCCTGATGTTCCGGTTCAACAACCCCGACGCCCTGCTGGTGCTGCTCCTGGTCGCCGCCGCGTACGCGACGGTCCGCGCGGTGGAGACGGCGAGCACCCGGTGGATCGTGCTGGCCGGCGCGCTGGTCGGCTTCGGCTTCCTCACCAAGATGCTCCAGGCGTTCCTGGTGGTCCCGGTCCTCGCCGGGGTGTACCTGCTGGCCGCGCCGACCGGGCTGTGGCGGCGGATCCGGCAGGTGTTGCTGGCCGGGCTGGCCGTGCTGGTCTCCGCCGGCTGGTGGGTGGCCATCGTGGAGCTGGTGCCCGCCAGCGCCCGCCCGTACATCGGCGGATCGCAGGGCAACAGCATCCTGGAGCTGACCCTCGGCTACAACGGCCTCGGCCGGATCACCGGTGACGAGGAGGGAAGCGTCGGCGGCGGTGGCCGGATGGGCGGCGGCGGGCCGTTCTCCGGTCAGAGCGGCTGGCTGCGGATGTTCGACACCGAGGTCGGCGGCCAGATCTCCTGGCTGCTGCCGGCCGCGCTGATCCTGCTGGTCGCCGGCCTGGTGCTGGCCGGCCGGGCGGCACGTACCGACCGGATGCGGGCCGGGCTGCTGCTCTGGGGCGGCTGGCTGCTGGTGACCGGGCTGATCTTCAGCTTCATGTCCGGGATCTTCCACCCGTACTACACCGTGGCGCTCGCCCCGGCCGTCGGCGCGCTGGTCGGCATCGGGGTCACCCTGTTCTGGCGGGAGCGGACCGCACCCCGCCGACGGGCCACGGCGGCCACCGCCATCCTCGCCGTCACCCTGGCAGTCACCACCTGGTGGTCGTGGCGGCTGCTGGGCCGCAGCGCCGACTGGTACCCGTGGCTGCGTACCGCCGTGCTGGTGGTCGGGCTGGCCGCCGCGGCGCTGCTCGTCCTCGGCCGCCGGCTGCCCCGCCGGGTCACCCCGGTGGTGCTCGCCCTCGGTGCGAGCGCCGCGCTGGCCGGGCCGATGGCGTACTCCCTGGAGACGGCCGCGACCCCGCACACCGGGTCCATCCCGAGCGCCGGCCCGGTCGTGCAGGGCGCGTTCGGTCCGGGACGCGGCGGGTTCCCCGGCGGCCGGATGCCGGGCGACGGACAGTTCCCGGGCCGCGGGCAGCTCCCCGGCGGCAACCAGACCGGGCAGAACGGCACCGGTCAGCCGGGTCAGCTCCCGGGCCTCCCCGGCGGCACCCAGACCGGGCAGAACGGCACCGGCCAGACCGGCCAGGTCCCCGGCCTCCCCGGCACCGGCCAGACCGGTCAGCTCCCCGGTTTCCCGAGTGGCGGGAGTACCGGTCAGCTGCCCGGCGGCGACGGCCGGTCGTCGCAGGGCGGCATGGGCGGGCTGCTCGACTCCCGGGAGCCGAGCGCGGAGCTGAAGGCCCTGCTGGAGGCGGACGCCGACAAGTACACCTGGGTGGCGGCCACGATCGGGTCGAACAACGCCTCCGGCTACCAGCTCGCCACGCAGCAGCCGGTGATGGCGGTCGGCGGGTTCAACGGCAGCGACCCGTCGCCGACCCTGGCGCAGTTCCAGCGGTACGTCACCGGCGGGAAGATCCACTACTTCATCGGTGGCGGTGGCTTCCGGGCCAACGGCGGCAGCTCCGCCTCCCAGAAAATCGCCTCCTGGGTGACCGAGAACTACACCGCGAAGACCGTCGACGGTGTCACCGTCTACGACCTGACCAGCGGAAAGCAGGGCTGAGGCGATGACACTGTCCCGTGAACCCCGGTCGGCCGTGCAGGCCCGCCCGACGGCGCCCACCGCGGTGCTGGACGTGGTAGTCCCGGTCTACAACGAGGAGACCGACCTCGGCCCCTGCGTCCGGCGGCTGCACGCCCACCTGACCGCGCACTTCCCGTACCCGTTCCGGATCACCGTGGCCGACAACGCCAGCGTCGACGGGACGCTGGCGGTGGCGGAGGCGCTCGCCGTGGAGCTGCCCGAGGTCGGGGTGCTGCACCTGGACGCCAAGGGGCGGGGACGCGCCCTGCGGGCGGCCTGGTCGGCCTCCCCGGCGCCGGTCCTCGCGTACATGGACGTGGACCTCTCCACCGACCTGGCGGCGCTGCTGCCGCTGGTGGCACCGCTCATCTCCGGCCACTCCGACCTGGCCATCGGCACCCGGCTGGCGCGGACCAGCCGGGTGGTCCGGGGAGCCAAGCGGGAGGTGATCTCCCGGGGCTACAACCTGCTGCTGCGGGGCACCCTCGCGGTGCGGTTCTCCGACGCGCAGTGCGGCTTCAAGGCCATCCGCGCCGACGTGGCCGCCGGCCTGCTGCCGCTGGTCCAGGACACCGGCTGGTTCTTCGACACCGAACTGCTGGTCCTCGCTCAGCGGGCCGGGCTGCGGATCCACGAGGTGCCGGTGGACTGGGTGGACGACCCGGACAGCCGGGTGGACATCGTGTCCACCGCCCTGGCCGACCTGCGGGGCATCGGCCGGCTGGCCCGGGCGCTGGTCACCGGCGCGCTGCCCGTGGCCGAGCTGCGCGAGCAGCTCGGCCGGGCGCCGCTGAGC
>NZ_QGGF01000057.1 GCF_003857015.1 Micromonospora globispora
GTGCTGCGCGACGCCGATCTCCGCGAGCAGGTCGAGCGCCTGCCGGCGCAGCCGCCGTTCGTCGCGGTCGCTGCGCGGCAGGCCGAACAGGGCCGCGGCGAAGCCGGCCCGCGCGGCGTGGTTGGCCCCCGCCATGACGTTCTCCAGGACGGTGAGGCCCTGGAAGAGGCCGACGCCCTGCAGGGTGCGGGCGATGCCGAGGCGGGTCAGCCGGTGCGGGCGGGGCCGGAACGGCTCGCCGTCGAGGGTCAACCCGCCGCTGGTCGGGGCGACGAAGCCGCAGACCACATTGAACAGGGTGGTCTTTCCGGCGCCGTTGGGGCCGATCACGCCGACGATGCCGCCGGGCGGTACCCGCAGGGAGACGTCGTCGAGGGCGATCAGCCCGCCGAACCGGACGCCCACGTGATGCAGTGCCAGTTCGATGCCGTTGGTGCCGGACGATGCGCTCATCTTCACCTCGGAAAAGACGCGGCGTCGGGGGATGCGCGGTGCGACCTTGGGCGAAGCGTGGGGCTGGTTGTTACACGGGGAGTGTACGTTTCGAGTGGAGCTGGTCAATGCTTCGTTACGCCGTCGTGATCTCCGACGGCTCTGGACTCTGTCGATGACGTGCGGGGATGGCCGGACGGGAGGGCACGGCAGGGCCGGGTCCGGCGACGATGCACCGCCCGACCCCGCCGCGACTATTGCACTTGAGGTGCAGGTTCGGTGCCTCGCGGTTGCGGGGCGACCGGGGCCGGACCCGGCTGGCCCGTCTCCAGGATGCGGCGCGGATTGTCCACGAGCATCGTCTCGATCTGCGCGTCCGTCACGCCGCGTTCCCGCACGTACGGCAGCACCTCGGCGCCGATGTGCAGGTAGTGCCACTGGGCCAGGAACGGCATGACCGCCGGGTCGATCCAGTCGATGTAGCAGGAGGCGTCCTGGGAGAGCACCATGCTGTCGGCGTAGCCCCGCCGGCACATCTCCACCAGGGTGTCCGCCCGCGCCTCGAAGGTGGTCGCCAGGTTGATGCCGAAGCGGTCCATGCCCAGGACGAAACCGGCGTCGGCCAGCTCCGCCAGGTGGTCGCAGTCGGTCGTGTCGCCGCTGTGCCCGAGCACCACCCGGCGCGGATCCACCCCTTCCTCGTCGCAGAGCACCCGCTTCACGGCCAGGCCGGCCCTGGTTTCCGGGTGGGTGTGGACGGTGATCGGCGTACCGGTGCGGTGGTGAGCCCGCGCGACCGCGCGCATCACCCGCTCGACGCCCGGGGTGAGCCCCGGCGCGTCGATGGCGCACTTGAGCATGCCGGCCCGCACGCCGGTGCCGGCGATGCCGTCGGTGATGTCGTGCACGAACATGTCCACCATCGGGTCCGGCAGCTCGGTGCCGAGCGCCTCGTTGAGGGCCGGACCCCGGTGGTGGAAGTAGAACGGGACGCTGTCGTACGTGTAGATGCCGGTGGCGACGACGACGTTCAACTCCCGGACCTGCTCGGCGATGCGCTGGATGCGCGGGATGTAGCGGCCCAGGCCGACCACGGTCGGGTCCACGATGGTCCGGACGCCCTGCGCCGCGAGCGCGCGCAGCTTCTCGACGGCGTCGGCGACCCGGGCCTCCTCGCTGCCCCACTCGTCCGGGTGGTTCTGCTGCACGTCCGCGGTGAGGGTGAAGATGTGCTCGTGCATGTAGGTGCGGCCCAGCTCGGCGCCGTCGACGGGCCCGCGGACGGTGGCGACCGGGCTCATGCCTGCAGCTCCTTCTTGATCTCGCGTTTGAGGAGCTTGCCGGTCGGGCCCTTGGGCAGCTCCTCGACGATGCGCACCTGCCGCGGATACTTGTACGCCGCCAGCCGCTCCTTGCAGTAGGACACCAGGTCGTCCGGGGTCACCTCGGCGTCCGGCTTGACGCTGAGCACGGCCACGACCTCCTCCCCCAGCTTCGCGTCGGGGCGGCCGATGACCGCCGCCTCCACCACGGCCGGATGGGCGTAGAGGACCTCCTCGATCTCGCGCGGGTACACGTTGAACCCGCCGCGGATGATGAGGTCCTTCTTCCGGTCGACGATGAACAGGTAGCCGTCGGAGTCGGCGTACGCGAGGTCTCCGGTGTGGAACCAGCCGCCCCGGAACGCCTCGGCGGTCGCCTCCGGGTCCTTGTAGTAGCCCTTCATCACGTTGTGGCCGCGTACCACGATCTCGCCGACGTGCTCCGGCCCCGGCGGCAACGGCCGGTCCAGGTCGTCCACGACGCGGGTCTCGACGCCCCAGATCGGCTTGCCGATGGAGAGCACCTTGCGCTGCTCGGCGCTGATGTTGAAGGTCGTGGTGCTGGCCGTCTCGGACAGCCCGTAGCCCTCCAGGATCACCACGCCGGGGAACTTCTCCTCGAACGCCCGGATCACCTCGCCGGGGATCGCCGCACCGCCGGAGACCCCGACCCGCAGCGAGGAGAGGTCCCGGCCGGTGAGGTCGGCCTGCAGCAGCGCGAAGTACATGGTGGGCACGCCGGAGAAGATCGTGCAGCGGTGCCGCTCGATCGCGTCGAGGACCGGCTCGACCTCGAAGCGCGGGACGAGCACGATGGTGCCGCCGTAGCGCACCGCCACGTTGAGCACGCTGGAGAGCCCGAAAACGTGGAACAGCGGCAGGACGGCCAGGCCGATGTCGTCGTCGGCGAAGCCGAACAGGTCCCCGCCGACCGTGCAGTTCATGTAGAGCTGGAAGTGGGTCAGCTCGGCGCCCTTGGGCTTGCCGGTGGTGCCGCTGGTGTAGAGCAGGACCGCGGTGTCGTCGGCGTTGGTCGGCTCGATCTCCCCGGTGTCCGCCGCGAGGTAGAGCTCGTCGTAGTGCCGGGTGCCGTCGGGTCGCCGGTCGCTGCCGGGCAGGTTGACCACGTACGTCGTGACGCCCTCGACCTCGGCGGCGCCCTTGACCGCCTCGTCGGCGAAGAGTTCGAAGGTGACGAAGACCTTCGTGTCCGAGTTCTCCAGGTGGTACGCGACCTCGCCGGCCTTCAGCAGCGGGTTGAGCGGGACCATCACCAGGCCCGCCTTCAGGATGCCGAAGTAGGTGAAGAGGAACTGCGGCAGGTTGGGCAGTTGCACGGCCACCTTGTCGCCGCGGCGCAGCCCGAGGCCCAGCAGCGCGGCCGCGACCCGTCCGGAGATGTCGTCGACCTGAGCGTAGGTGAAGGTCAGGTCACCCAGGTGGCACAACGGTTTGTCCGGGTGCTCCCGGCGGGGCTCCCGGAGGATGGTGGCGAGGTTGAAGCTCATGCGGCACCTCCTGTGCGGCGGGTCGCGCCCGGCCGGCCACCGGCCGGACCGGTCGCGGGTGGTGGGTCACGGCATGACGAGACCGCCGTCGACGGGCACGGTCACTCCGGTCACGTACGACGAGGCGTCGCTGGCCAGCCAGACCAGGGTGGCGGCGAGCTCCTCGTGCTCGCCGAGGCGCCCCGCCGGGGCGATCTGCTTGACCATCTCGAACGTCGCCGGCTCCAACTGGTCGCTCATCTCGGACTGGAAGAAGCCCGGCGCGATGCAGTTGACCCGGATGCCCTTGCGCCCGGTCCACTGCGCGGCGAGGTCACGGGTGAGCCCGATGACGGCGGCCTTGCTCGACGCGTACGCGGCCTGGGGGATGTTGGCCGGGCGCAGGCCGATGACGCTGGAGATGTTGACGATGGCACCGCCGTGCGTGGCGGCTCGGGCGAAGGCCTGCGCCATCCAGTAGCTGCCCATCAGGTTGACGTCGACGACGGAGCGGAACTGCTCCGGCGTCTCGCGGGTGGCGGGGACGGCCGTGCCGACGCCGGCGTTGTTGACCAGTACGTCCACCCGGCCGAACGTGTCGATCGCGGTGGCGATGAGCGCCTCGCACTCCTCCGGCCGGCTCACGTCGGTGGCGCGGCTGGCGTACCGGCGGCCGGCGGCCTCGACGAGCTTGCCGGTGTGCGGCAGGCGGTCCACGCGCCGGGCGCCGAGCACGACGTCCGCGCCGGCCTCGGCGAGCGCCCGGGCGAACGAGACGCCCAGTCCGGAGGAGGCGCCGGTTACGACGGCGACCTTTCCGTCGAGGCGGAACCGGTCCATCACGCTCACGCGGGCTCCTCAGCACTTCCCTCGGCAGCCCTGGACGGCATACCGACCGGACGGTATGTTCGGCGACGCTAGCGAGCCGTCGCAGGCGCGTCAATGGGGAGGATCGTATGGACTTCGAACCGAGCGCCCGGGCTGCCGAACACCTGCACCGGCTGCAGGAGTTCATGGACAGCCACGTCTATCCGGCCGAGCCCGTGTACGCGGCGCAGCGCGCCGAGCTGGAAGCCTCCGGCAAGCGCCACCACCTGCCCGCCGTGGTCGAGGAACTCAAGGCCGAGGCCCGCCGCCGGGGGCTGTGGAACCTCTTCCTGCCCGACGTCTCCGGCCTGACGAACCTGGAGTACGCCCCGCTCGCCGAGCTGATGGGCCGCTCCATCGAGCTCGCCCCCGAGGCCACCAACTGCGCGGCTCCGGACACCGGGAACATGGAGATCCTGCACATGTTCGGCACCGCCGAGCAGCAGGAGCGCTGGCTGCGCCCGCTGCTCGACGGGGAGATCCGGTCGGCGTTCGGGATGACCGAGCCGGACGTGGCGTCCAGCGACGCCACCAACATCTCCACCCGCATTGAGCGCGACGGCGACTCGTACGTCATCAACGGCCGCAAGTGGTGGACCACGGGCATCGCCGACCCGCGCTGCAAGATCATGATCGTGATGGGCAAGACCAACCCGTCGGCCGACACCCACCGGCAGCAGTCGATGATCCTGGTGCCGGTCGACACCCCCGGCGTCGAGGTGGTCCGCTCGCTGCCGGTCTTCGGCTACCACGACCAGCACGGCCACGGCGAGGTGGTCTTCACCGACGTCCGGGTGCCGGCGACCAACCTGCTCGGCGAGGAGGGCAGCGGCTTCGCCCTCGCCCAGGCCCGGCTCGGTCCGGGCCGCATCCACCACTGCATGCGCTCCATCGGGCTGGCCGAGCGGGCGCTGAGCCTGATGGTGCGCCGGGCGACCACCCGGGTCGCCTTCGGTCAGCAACTGGCCCGGCAGGGCGTGGTCCAGCAGCAGATCGCCGAGTCGCGGATGGCGATCGAGCAGGCCCGGCTGCTCACCCTCAAGGCGGCCTGGATGATCGACCGGTACGGCGCCAAGGGCGCCCGGAGCGAGATCGCCGCCATCAAGGTGATCGCACCCCGGGTCGCGCTCGAGGTGATCGACCGGGCGATCCAGGTGCACGGCGGCGCCGGGGTCTCCGACGACTTCCCACTCGCCGCCATGTACGCCGGTGCCCGTACGCTGCGCATCGCCGACGGCCCGGACGAGGTGCACGTCCGGGACGTGGCCCGCCGCGAGATCCGCCGGCAGTTGGAGTCGCAGTGAGCGTGGCGGCGGGCCACGTCGCGGA
>NZ_QGGF01000783.1 GCF_003857015.1 Micromonospora globispora
GGCCGCGGCCGCCGCGGCCCGCACCGAGGCGGCCGCCGCCAAGGCCGAGGCGAAGGCGGCCCGGGCCGAGGCCCGGCGCGTCCTCGACGACGCTCGCGCGGAGGCCGACACCATCCTGGAGCGGGCGCACAAACAGGCCGAGGCCGACGCCGAGCAACTCCGGACGGCCGCGCGGCGCAGCGGCGAGCGGGAAGTCGCCGTGCTGGCGGCGACCACCCGGGAGCAGGCCGCCGAGGTGGAGCGACGGGCCGCCCGGATGGACGAGCGGGAGCGGCTGCACACCGAGGAGGTGGAGCGCCTCGCCGAGCGGGAACGGCAGCTCACCGCCGCCAGCGCCGCCCTGGCCGCCCGCGAGAGCACCCTGGCGCAGCGGGAGCGGGAACTGGCCGAGGCGGAGGAGGAGCGCCGCCGGGAGCTGGAGCGGGTGGCCGGGCTGACCGCCGACGCCGCCCGCGCCGAGCTGATCGAGGCGATCGAGGCCCAGGCCAAGCGGGAGGCCGCGCTGCTGGTGCGGGACATCGAGTCCGACGCCCGGAACACCGCCGAGCAGCGCGCCCGGCACATCGTGGTCGACGCGATCCAGCGGGTCGCCAGCGAGCAGACCGCGGAGAGCGTGGTGAGCGTCCTGCACCTGCCCGGTGACGAGATGAAGGGACGGATCATCGGCCGGGAGGGGCGCAACATCCGCGCCTTCGAGTCGGTCACCGGGGTCAACCTGATCATCGACGACACCCCCGAGGCGGTGCTGCTCTCCTGCTTCGACCCGGTCCGCCGGGAGGTCGGCCGGCTCACCCTGGAGAAGCTGGTCCTCGACGGGCGGATCCACCCGCACCGGATCGAGGAGGTCTACGACCAGGCCCGGCACGAGGTGGAGGAGCTCTGCCACCGGGCCGCCGAGGACGCCCTGGTCGAGGTGGGCATCACCGAGATCCACCCGGAGCTGGTAACCCTGCTGGGCCGGCTGCGCTACCGCACGTCGTACGGGCAGAACGTGCTCAAGCATCTGGTGGAGACCGCGCACATCGCCGGGATCATGGCCGCCGAGCTGCGGCTGGACGTGCCGACGATCAAGCGCTGCGCGTTCCTGCACGACATCGGCAAGGCGCTCACCCACGAGGTGGAGGGGAGCCACGCGATCATCGGCGCCGACCTGGCCCGCAAGTACGGCGAGAGCGAGGACGTCGTCCACGCGATCGAGGCGCACCACAACGAGGTGCCGCCGCAGACCATCGAGGCCGTCCTCACCCAGGCGTCCGACGCCTGCTCCGGCGGCCGGCCGGGGGCGCGGCGGGAGAGCCTGGAGGCGTACGTCAAGCGGCTGGAGCGGATCGAGGAGATCGCGGCCGGCAAGCTCGGCGTGGAGAAGGTCTTCGCCATGCAGGCCGGCCGGGAGATCCGGGTGATGGTCAAGCCGGAGGACGTCGACGACATCGGCGCGGCGGTGCTGGCCCGGGACGTGGCCAAGCAGATCGAGGAGGAGCTGACCTACCCCGGCCAGATCCGGGTGACCGTGGTCCGCGAGTCCCGGGTCACCGAGATCGCCCGCTGAGCCGGGCCGGGTACGCCGACGGGCGGGTGGGATCTCCCACCCGCCCGTCGTTCATCCGGTTCCGATCAGACCCGCGCCGAGGCGTCCCGGCCGATGTCCTGGGCCGGGAGCACCTTGCCGGCGGTGCGCGGCAGCCGGCTCAGCCGCTTCTGCAGCCACCAGGCCAGGATCGACAGCAGGCCGCAGATGCTGATGTAGATCGCCGCGACGATCAGGTACGCCGGCACGTACGGCAGCCCGAACGGCAGCCGGCCGCCGATCTGCTTACCCACGAAGAGCAGCTCGGGGTAGGTGATGATGAAGCCGAGCGCGGTGTCCTTGAGCAGCACGACGAGCTGGCTGACGATGGCCGGCAGCATGGAGCGGAAGGCCTGCGGCAGCAGGATCAGCCGGAGCACCTGGTTCTTCCGCATGCCGATCGCGTACGCGCCCTCGGACTGCCCGTACGGCACCGCGTTGATGCCGGCCCGGAAGATCTCCGCCAGGACCGAGCCGTTGTAGAGCATCAGCCCGATGACCAGCGCCCAGAGCTTGTCGATCGACCACCCGTACTGCAGCGGCACGTAGTAGCCGAAGAAGATCAGGATCAGCAGCGGGATAGCCCGGAACAGCTCCACCACGAAGGTGGCCGGGACTCGCAGGATCCACTTGTCGCTCAGCCGGGCGCTGGCGAAGACCGCGCCGAACAGCAGCGCCAGCACGGCCGCGATGCCGGCCGCCTTGAGCGTCGCCCAGAGGCCGGTGAGCAGCTCACGCTGCACCGAGGCGTACTGGAACTGCTCCCACTTGCGCGGCTCGAACTGGCCGGTCGCGGAGAACTTGTAGCCGATGAAGGCGATCAGGGCCACGATGCCGGCGGTCGCGAGGACGCTGAGGAGCAGGTTGCGTCGCCGGGCCTTCGGACCCGGAAGGTCGTAGAGAACCGACGTCATCGCGCCACCGCCCACTTGCGCTCGAGGAACCGCTGCAGGGCCACCAGCGGCAGGACCAGAATCAGGAAGCCGATGGTGATCCAGAGCAGGACCGCGAACTGCGGCTCACCCCGCTCGGACATGTACGCCGGGATCGCGCCGGCCTCCAGCACGGAGAAGCCGGCGGCGATGGTGGTGTTCTTCAGCATCGCGATGAAGACGCTCATCATCGGGGGCACCATGGCCCGGAGCGCCTGTGGCAGCACGATCAGGGTCAGCACCTGACCGAAGGTCATGCCCAGGGCCCGGGCCGCCTCCGCCTGGCCGGTGGCGACGGTGTTGACACCCGAGCGGACCACCTCGCAGACGAAGGCCGCGGTGTAGAGGGTCAGCGCGATGCAGGCGCTCGGGAAGTAGTCGATGTTGACGTCGAGCTTCGGCACCGCGAACACCAGGAACGCGAAGACCAGCGTCAGCGGCGTGTTGCGGACCACATTGACGTACGTGGCGCCGAAGGCGCGTAGCGCGGGAACGGGGGAGACCCGCATCGCGCCGAGCAGCATGCCGAGAACGAGGCTGCCGACGCCGGCGATCAGGAACAGCTTGACGGTGTTGAAGAAGCCCTCGCGGAACAGGTCCGCGTTGTCCGTCAGGACGCGGAGGAACTCGGCCATGCCTCGCTCTCAGTCCTCGGGCGGACGCCGGGCGGGGACGGACCCCGCCCGGCGCCGCGTCACGTGTCGGAGCCGGTCGCTCAGTACCGCTCGAGCTGCGGCGGGGTGGCCGAGGAGCCGGACTTGCCCAGCGTGCCGTCGTAGATCTTCTGCCAGGTGCCGTCCTTGAACGCCGCCTCGATCTGGTCGTTGACGTAGTCGCGCAGCGCCTTGTCGTCCTTCGGCAGACCGATGCCGTACTTCTCGGTGCTGAACGGCTGGCCGACGACCTTCAGCTCGTCCGGGTTCTGCGCCGCGTAGCCCTTGAGGATGGCGTCGTCGGTGGTCACCGCGTCGACCTTCTTGTCGAGCAGCTGCGAGACGCACTCGGAGTAGGTCTTGAACTCGACGATGTTGTTCGGCTCGGTCAGGTTCTCGTCCCGGACCCGCTGGATCGGGGTCGAACCGGTGGCCGAGCAGACCTTCTTGCCCTTCAGGCTGTCCTTGCCGGTGATCGAGCTGTCGTCCTTGCGGACCAGCAGGTCCTGGCCGGCGACGAAGTACGGGCCGGCGAAGGAGACGTCGTTCTTGCGCTTGTCGGTGATCGAGTACGTGCCGACGTAGTAGTCGATCTCGCCGCCCTTGATCGCGGTCTCCCGGTTGGCGGAGGCGATCTCCTTGTACTCGATCTTCGCCGGGTCCACACCCAGGGTGCCGGCGATGTACTGGGCCATCTCCACGTCGAAGCCGCAGCGCTTGCCCTGGGCGTCCTTGTAGCCGAGGTTCGGCTGGTCGAACTTGACGCCGATGGTGACCTTGCCGGCGCTCTTGATCTTCTGGAAGGTCGGGCTGCCGGCGACGTTGACGTCGGTCTTCGGGGTGAAGGTGACGCCGGAGGTCGTGCACTGGTCGGACTGGGCGCCGCCGGAGGCGTTGCCACCGCTCGGGGTGGGGTTCCCCTCCTTGCCACAGGCGGCGGCCGAAAGGGCGAGGGACGCCATCATGGCGACCGCCGCGACGCGCTTGTAACGCATACTCATCTCCTTTGTCGACAAAGCCCGCCGGGGGACGGCGCGCTCCAGGTACGGACGCTCAGTGCGTGAGGATCTTGGAGAGGAAGTCCTTGGCCCGCTCGCTGCGCGGGTGGGCGAAGAACTCAGTCGGCGGGGCGTCCTCGACCAGCTTGCCGTCGGCCATGAAGATCACCCGGTTCGCCGCGTGCCGGGCGAAGCCCATCTCGTGGGTGACCACGACCATGGTCATGCCCTCGCGGGCCAGCGAGGTCATCACGTCCAGCACCTCGCCGACCATCTCCGGGTCCAGTGCGCTGGTCGGCTCGTCGAAGAGCATCGCCTTGGGCTGCATGGCCAGCGCGCGGGCGATCGCCGCCCGCTGCTGCTGGCCGCCGGAGAGCTGCGCCGGGTACTTGTCGGCCTGGTTGGCGATGCCGACCCGGTCGAGCAGGGCCAGGCCGCGTTCGCGGGCGGCGGCCGGCTTCTCCTTGCGGACCCTGATCGGGCCGAGGGTGACGTTCTCCAGGATGGTCTTGTGGGCGAACAGGTTGAACGACTGGAAGACCATGCCGACCTCGCTGCGCAGCTTCGCCAGCGCCTTGCCCTCGGCGGGCAGCGGGATGCCGTCGAAGGTGATGGTGCCCGAGTCGATCGGCTCCAGCCGGTTGATCGCCCGGCAGAGCGTGGACTTTCCGGAGCCCGACGGGCCGATGACGACGACGACCTCGCCCCTGCCGACCGAGAGCGACACGTCGTTCAGCACGTGCAGCGGACCGAAGTGCTTGTTGACCTCGTCCAGCACGATGAGCGGTTCGCCCGTCGTCACGTCGTCCACCGTCCCCTGTCGTCGGTCCCAGAAGCGGGGTCGATCGACCCCCGGTTCGGCAACTGTAGGCGGGGTGACGTGGCGGAACGCAAGTCAGATGGTCACGGAGAGGTAACACCGGTCCTCCCAGTGCCGCCGAGGCTGAATTTCGTCACGTACCGGTCCGTCCGAGTGGCGCGGCTCGCGGCGCGCCGAGATCATGTGGGGATGACCGACGTGCTCCGGTTGACCGATTACGCCCGTGGCGGCGGCTGCGCCTGCAAGATCCCGCCGGGCGAGCTGGAGGCGATGGTCGCTGGGCTGGGCCCGGCCAGCGGCACCGCCGACCTGCTGGTCGGCCTGGACCATGGCGACGACGCCGCGGTGGTCCGGCTGGACGAGCGGACCGGCCTGGTCAGCACCGCCGACTTCTTCACCCCGGTCGTCGACGACGCCTACGACTGGGGCCGGATCGCCGCGGCCAACGCGCTCTCCGACGTGTACGCCATGGGCGGCACCCCGCTGGTCGCGCTCAACCTGCTCTGCTGGCCGCGGGACGTGCTGCCGCTGGAACTGGCCCGCGAGGTGCTGCGCGGCGGCCAGGACGTGGCCCGGGAGGCGGGCTGCCACCTCGCCGGCGGGCACAGCGTCGACGACGACGGCCCGAAGTACGGCCTCGCCGTCACAGGTGTGGTCCGCCCGGAGGAGCTGATCACCCTGGACGCCGGCCGGGTCGGCCTGCCGCTGTCGCTGACCAAGCCGCTCGGCGTCGGGGTGCTGAACACCCGGCACAAGGCCACCGGCGAGAGCTTTCCGGAGGCGGTCGCCTCGATGACCCGGCTGAACCGGGACGCGGCCCGCGCGGCGGTCGCCGCCGGCATCCGCTGCGGCACCGACGTCACCGGGTTCGGGCTGCTCGGGCACGCCTCCAAGCTGGCCCGGGCCAGCCGGCTCACGGTCGCCATCGACGCGGCCCAGGTGCCGTACCTGCCGGGAGCCCGGGCGGCGCTGCGGGACGGGTACGTCAGCGGCGGCACCCGCCGCAACCTGGACTGGGTGACCCCGTGGACCGACTTCGGCGGCGTCGACGAGGGGGAGCGGCTGCTGCTGGCCGACGCGCAGACCTCCGGCGGGCTGCTGGTCGCTGGTGAGGTGCCGGGCGGCACGGTGATCGGCGAGTTGCTGCCGCCGAGCGAGCACCTGATCCGGGTCCGCTGACCCTGCCGATGTTCTCCCGGGCGGGGCACCATACCCGATAAACTGTCATCTTCCCGCTACTCGGAGCAATGGGGCCCGAGGAATTTTTGCCCGGAATGGTCACAGACCGGTAACTTGCCCCCGGCTGCGGTCATATGCACCCCACCATCGTCAGTAAGGCCCGATCCGGAGGCCGGTGGGACGAGCACAGCGAGGAGACGGCATGACCGAGCTGTGGAACTGGAGAATCGACGGGGTGGCCCCCACGAAGGTCTACCCGGCGTTGGCCGAGGCGCTCGGTCGGGTGGTGATGCCCCTCGCCGTCGCCGACCCGGCCCGGCTGCCCACGTACGCGGTGGTCTGCGACGTGTGGGAGGCGCCGGGCGCCTTCGGCACGATGGTCGACTGCTACGGGGTGCCCGAGCGGCTGCCGGAGCTGCCGAGCATCGCGGCGCTGGCCCGGCTGCTGAACCGCAACTGCCTGATGCGCGACGACACCCTCGACGCGACCCGGCACCTGCTGGTCGCCCCGGACGGCACCATCCGACCGGTGCACTTCGACGTCACCGAGACCGACGACGGTGAGGTGCTCAGCGACCAGCGGCTCTGCACCGCCGCCCACCCCGGCTGCCGGGGCTGGTCGCAGTGCCACCGCTCCCGGTGGGCCCCCGACTCGGTCGCCCCGGCGCGCGCCGCCGCCTGATCGCCCCGCGCCCGGACCCTGCTCGGCGTCCGGGCGAGATCGACCTCGGATGCGGCGCAACCTGGCTGCCCGCTGGACCGGAGACGATCACGATCGCCGGGCGCCGCGGACCTCCAACTGGTCCAGCAGGGTCGCGGTGGCCGCGGCGACGGCGTCCACCGCCGCCTCGAACGCGGCCGCGTTGTGCGCGGCGGGCGCCCGGAAGCCGGAGATCTTCCGGACGTACTGCAGCGCCGCCGCCCGGATGTCCCCCTCGGTGACCACCGGGACGTACGGCTCACGCAGGGTCTTGATACTTCGGCACACGGCTCCTCCTCGTTCGATTCCATCGGGTCCGCCCGGATACGCTGTCCCGGTCATGACTACCGCAGCCGCGAGCAGCCCGCGCACCTACCAGGTGCGCACCTACGGCTGCCAGATGAACGTGCACGACTCCGAGCGCATCTCGGGCCTGCTGGAACAGGCCGGCTACGTGCGTGCCGCCGAGGCCGACGACAACCCGGACGTGGTGGTGTTCAACACCTGCGCCGTCCGGGAGAACGCCGACAACCGGCTCTACGGCAACCTGGGTCATCTGCGCCCCGTGAAGGACAAGCACCCCGGGATGCAGATCGCGGTCGGCGGCTGCCTGGCGCAGAAGGACCGCGGCGAGATCGTCCGCAGGGCCCCCTGGGTGGACGTGGTCTTCGGCACGCACAACATCGGCTCGCTGCCGGTGCTGCTGGAACGGGCCCGGCACAACACCGCCGCCGAGGTGGAGATCCTCGAATCCCTCGACGTCTTTCCCTCCACGCTGCCCACCCGGCGCGAGTCGACGTACGCCGGCTGGGTGTCGATCTCCGTCGGCTGTAACAACACCTGCACGTTCTGCATCGTGCCCTCCCTGCGCGGCAAGGAGAAGGACCGCCGCCCCGGCGACATCCTCTCCGAGGTGCGCGCCCTGGTCGACGAGGGCGTGCTGGAGGTGACCCTGCTCGGGCAGAACGTCAACTCCTACGGTGTCGCGTTCGGCGACGCTGGCGAGCCGAACTGGAAGCGCAGTGGTGGCCGGTCGGCTTTCGCCGAGCTGCTGCGCGCCTGCGGCGACATCGAGGGCCTGGAGCGGGTCCGGTTCACCAGCCCGCACCCGAAGGACTTCACCGACGACGTGATCGCCGCGATGGCGGAGACGCCCAACGTCTGCCACTCGCTGCACATGCCGTTGCAGTCCGGCTCGGACGACGTGCTGCGCGCGATGCGCCGGTCGTACCGGTCGGAGCGCTACCTGGGGATCATCGAGAAGGTCCGGGCGGCGATGCCGGACGCGGCGATCACCACCGACATCATCGTCGGCTTTCCCGGCGAGACCGACGCCGACTTCGAGCGGACCCTCGACGTGGTCCGGGAGGCGCGGTTCTCCTCGGCGTTCACCTTCCAGTACTCCAAGCGTCCCGGCACCCCCGCCGCGACCATGGACGGCCAGCTTCCGAAGCAGGTCGTGCAGGAGCGGTACGAGCGGCTGATCGCCACGGTGGAGGAGATCACCTGGGCGGAGAACAGGAAGCTCGTTGGGGAGACCGTCGAGGTGCTGGTCGCCGTCGGTGAGGGGCGCAAGGACGAGCGGACCGGCCGGATGTCCGGCCGCGCCCGGGACGGCCGGCTGGTCCACTTCGACGCGGGTTCCCTCGCCGGGCAGATCCGCCCCGGCGACATCGTGCACACCACGGTGACGTACGCCGCCCCGCACCACCTCAACGCCGACGGCGAGCCGCTGTCGCACCGGCGTACCCGGGCCGGCGACGCCGCCGAGGCGGGTCGTTCCCCGCGTACGCCCGGGGTGCTGCTCGGGCTGCCCACGATCGGCGCGCCGGCCGCGACGCCGGAGCCGACCACCGGCTGCGCCGCGCACTGACCGACCACCGACGGCCGGGACCTCCCCGTGGAGGTCCCGGCCGTCGCGCGTCCCGGGCCCGCCACCGGGATCGCGCTGTTTCCTGGATGTAGTGGCCTCGCGAGCGGGGGGATGCCACTGCTTCCAGGATCGAGCGCGATCTTGCCGGAGGGTTTGACCCCGGACAGGCCGGAGCCCCCGGTCCCGAGGGGGACCCGGGGGCTCCGGAGTGGATCAGCTCAGCTGGCCTGCTCGGCGAGCTGGAGGAACTGACGCTTGGAGGCGAGCGCCTGCTCGGCCTCCTTGATCCGGCGGGCGTCCCCGGCGGCCTGCGCCCGGGCCAGCCGATCCTCGGCCTCGGCCACCTGCGCCCGCATCTGCGCCAGCAACGGGTTGTCCTGCGGCGCGGTACGCCGCCAGGCCGAGTCCATGACCTCGCGGACCTTGTCGTCGATCGCGCGCAGTCGCCGCTCCAGGCCGGCGGCCGCCTCGCGCGGCACCCGGCCGGCCTCGTGCCACTGCGCCTGGATCTCCCGCAGCTTCGCCTGGGCGCCCTTCGGGTCACCCTCGATGTCGAGGGCCTCCGCCTCGGTCAGCAGGGCCTGCTTGCGCTCCAGGTTGGCGCGCTGCTCGTTGTCCCGCGCCGAGAAGACCTCGCTGCGGCGGGTGAAGAACTCGTCCTGCGCCGCCCGGAACCTCTCCCAGAGCTTCTGCTCGGCCTCCTTGGAGGCCCGCGGCGCGGCCTTCCACTGGGACATCAGGTCTTTGAGCTGGTTGGCGGTGACCGCCCAGTCGGTGGAGTCCTTCAGCTTCTCGGCCTCGGCGACCAGCTGCTCCTTGACCCCCTGCGCCTGCTTGCGCTGCTGGTCGAGGGAGGCGAAGTGGGCGCCCCGGCGCCGGGTGAAGCCGTCCCGGGCGGCGGCGAACCGCTTCCACAGCTCACCGTCGGTCTTCTTGTCGACCCCGCGGATGGTCTTCCACTCGTCGAGGATCTCCTTGAGCCGGTCCCCGGCGGTCTTCCAGCCGGTGGACTCGGCGGCGAGCTTCTCCGCCTCCTCCACCAGGGCCGTCTTGCGGGCGAGGGCCTCGCCCCGGGCGGCGTCCCGGGCGGCCTTGGCCTCGCCGGCCTTCCCCTCCGCGACCTCGGCCAGCTTGTCGAGCCGGGCGGCCAGCGCGTCGATGTCCCCGACGACGTGCGCCTCGGCCAGCGAGGCGCGGATCCGGCGGATCGTGGCCAGCGAGTGGCCGGCATCCGCCGCGCCCGAGTTGAGTCGGGCCTCGGTCAGGTCCACCTCCGTCACCAGGTCGGCGAAGCGCCGGGCGAAGTGGGCCAGCCCCTCCTCCGGGGCCCCCGCCTGCCAGGATCCGACCACCCGCTCGCCCTCGGCGGTCTTGACGTACACGGTGCCGTCCGCGTCCACCCGTCCGAAGGCAGTCCAGTCGCTCATGTGCCCATCCTCGTTCTCCCGGCGTCGAGGGACAGCCCCCACGATCGCCGCCACGGCGCAGCAAAGTACTCCCGGCATTGTCACAGGTCCGACCCGGTGCGTGTCGAGCGCCTGTCGTCGACCGTGACCATACGGTGTCGTAGCGCTCGAATGACCGGATCGGCACGGGGACGCACCGGCGCGTCCGGCTACCGTGAACGCGTGCCTCTGGTCGCCGCCGCCGTCTGCCCCCACCCGCCGCTGATCGTGCCCGAGCTGGCCGGCGCCGCCGCGCCCGAGCTGGACGACCTCCGGACCGCCTGCGACGCCGCGGTCGGTCAGTTGCTTGCCGCCGGGCCGGACGAGATCCTGCTGGTGGGTGACGGGCCGGAGACCGACTGGTTCGGCCCCGCCGACTACGGCTCGCTGCACGGATACGGGCTGCGCCGGCCCGTCTACCTGTGGAAGCGCATGTGCTCCGGGGCCGAACTCCTGCCGCTCAGTCTGACCATCGGCGCCTGGCTGGTCGGACGCTCGGCGACCGAGCTGCCCCGGCGGGCGCACTCCGTCGCCGCGGACGCGTCGCCGCAGGGCTGCGCCGAGCTGGGGGCGAGCCTCGTCACTGAGGCCGAGCGGCGTACCGCGCTGCTGGTGTTGGGGGACGGCTCGGCGTGCCGCGGTACGAAGGCGCCCGGCTACGACGACCCGCGCGCGCAGGCGTACGACGACGAGGTGGCCCGGGCCCTGGCCGACGCGGACCCGGACGCCCTGCTCGGCCTGGACCCGGGGTTGTCGGCGGAGCTGAAGGTCGCCGGGCGCGCGCCCTGGCAGGTGCTGGCCGGCGCGGCGCGGGCGGCGGGCGGCGAGTGGCGCGGCGAGCTGGACTACTACCAGGCCCCCTACGGCGTTTCCTACTTCGTGGCGAACTGGGAACCGGCATGACGGGCACCGTCGTGGCCGTGGTCGGGCCGACCGCGGCCGGCAAGTCGGCGCTGAGCATCGCCCTGGCGCACGCCCTCGACGGCGAGGTGGTCAACGCGGACTCGATGCAGCTGTACCGGGGGATGGACATCGGCACCGCCAAGCTCACCCCGGCGGAGCGGGAGGGCGTACCGCATCACCTGCTGGACATCTGGGAGGTGACCGAGCCGGCCAGCGTCGCCGAGTACCAGCGGCTGGCCCGGGCGGCGGTCGACGACATCCTGGCTCGCGGCAAGGTGCCGCTGCTGGTCGGCGGCTCCGGGCTGTACGTGCGGGCGGTGCTGGAGCAGTTCGAGTTCCCCGGCACCGACCCGGCGGTGCGGGAGCGGCTGGAGGCCGAGCTGGCGGCCGTCGGCCCCGCGTCGCTGTACGCCCGGCTGCAGGAGGCCGACCCGGTGGCGGCGGCGGACATCCTTCCCGGCAACGGCCGGCGGATCGTCCGGGCCCTGGAGGTCATCGAGCTGACCGGGGCGCCGTTCACCGCCTCGCTGCCGGAGCCGACGCCGTACTACCCGTCGGTGCAACTCGGCGTCGACCTGGACACGGCGCTGCTGGACGAGCGGATCGCGCTGCGGGTGGACCGGATGTGGGCCGACGGCCTGGTCGCCGAGACGCAGACGCTGGTCGGGCGCGGCCTGCCCGAGGGGCGTACGGCCAGCCGGGCGCTCGGCTACCAGCAGGTGCTGCGCTTCCTCGCGGGGGAGCTGACCGAGGTCCAAGCGCACGACGAGACCATCCGGGCCACCCGGCGCTTCGTCCGCCGGCAGCGCTCCTGGTTCCGCCGCGACCCGCGGATCCACTGGCTGGACTCGGCGGCGCCGGAGCTTCTCGAGACTGCGTTGCGGGTGGTCGCCGATCATCGGGAATGATGGGGGCGTGGAGTTCACCAAGGGCCACGGCGCCGGCAACGACTTCGTGATCCTGCCCGACCCGGACGGCGCGCTGGAGCTGACGCCCGGGCTGGTCGCCGCGCTCTGCGACCGGCGTCGGGGGATCGGCGGGGACGGCGTGGTGCGGGTGGTGCGGGCGGCCAAGCACCCGGAGGGCGCCGCGTTGGCCGGCGAGGCCGAATGGTTCATGGACTACTGGAACGCCGACGGCTCGTACGCCGAGATGTGCGGCAACGGCGCCCGGGTGTTCGTCCGCTACCTGGTGGCGGCCGGGCTGGCCGACCCGGCGGGGGAGACGCTGCCGGTGGCGACCCGGGCCGGTGTCGTGCGGGCGGTGGTCCAGGGGGAGACCATCGCCGTCGAGATGCGCCGCCCCCGGATGTACGACACGGCCAGCGCCGCCCTGGGCGGGCTGACCCTGGCCGGCACCGCGGTGGACGTCGGCAACCCGCACCTGGTCTGTTCTCTGCCGGCCGGGCTGGACCTGGCTGCCCTCGATCTCACCCGGGCACCCGACGTCGACCCGACGGTCTTCCCGGCCGGGGTGAACGTCGAGTTCACCACGCCGGCCGAGCCGGTGGACGGCACCGACGGGCACGTCCTCATGCGGGTCTACGAGCGTGGCTCCGCCGAGACGCTCGCCTGCGGCACCGGTGCCTGTGCGGTCGGCGCGGTGGTGCTGCGCGACGCCGGCCAGGACACAGGCACCGTGACGGTCGACGTACCCGGGGGGCGCCTCACGGTCACCGTCACCGACGACTCGTGCTGGCTCGCCGGCCCCGCCGTCCTGGTCGCCACCGGCGAGATCGCCCCCACCGCCCTCCAGCCCTGACGCTCACCCTCGCTCACCCCGCCCAGCTTCGCCCAATTGGGGAGTTGATCAATAAGCTTGGGTCAGGTTTTCACCCAGGGCGACGCATACCTCTTGATCACCGGGCGAGGGCGAGGGAGCAAGGGGGTTGGGTGCGGTTGTTGTTGCTGGAGCGACTACAGACGCACCCGGAGGCCTTGAGGTTCGCAGGTGGGAAGGCACGCCAGGGCCGATCAGGGGGTGGCGGAGGCGTTCGCGGCGATTTCCGGGAGGTCGGCCGGTCCCGGGTCGGCGGCCGGCGGCGGGGTGGTCGCCGGGTTCTGCGCGGCGGCGCGGACGGCGGCGGCGACCGCGGGAGCCACCCGGGAGTCGAAGACGCTCGGCACGATGACCGTGGGGTTGATCTTGTCCTCGCCGACCACGTCCGCGATCGCCCGGGCCGCGGCGATCGCCATCTCCTCGGTGAACTCCTCGGCGTGCGCGTCGAGCATGCCGCGGAAGACGCCGGGGAAGGCGAGCACGTTGTTGATCTGGTTCGGCTGGTCCGAGCGACCGGTGGCCACCACGGCGGCGTACTTGCGCGCCTCCCGCGGGTCGACCTCCGGGTCGGGGTTGGCCAGCGCGAAGACGATCGCGTCCTTCGCCATGCTGGCGATGTCGTCCCCGATCAGCAGGTTCGGCGCGCTCACCCCGATGAACACGTCCGCGCCCCGCACCGCCCCGCGCAGGTCCCCGGAGTAGTTCTCCTTGTTGGTGTGCTCGGCCAGCCACTGCCAGGCCGGGTTCAGCCCGGTCAGCCCGCGGTGCAGGGCGCCCTGCCGGTCGCACGCGATGATGTCGCCCACGCCCTGGCGCAGCAGCAGCTTCATGATCGCGGTGCCGGCCGCGCCGGCGCCGGAGACCACGACCCGGACGTCGGCGAGCTCCTTGCCGACCACGCGCAGCGCGTTGGTCAGCGCGGCCAGTACGCAGATCGCGGTGCCGTGCTGGTCGTCGTGGAAGACCGGGATGTCCAGCAGCTCGCGCAGCCGGGCCTCGATCTCGAAGCAGCGCGGCGCGGCGATGTCCTCCAGGTTGATCCCGCCGTACGCGGGCGCGATCGCCTTGACGATCGCGACGATCTCGTCGGTGTCCTGGGTGTCCAGCACCACCGGCCAGGCGTCCACCCCGCCGAAGCGCTTGAACAGCGCCGCCTTGCCCTCCATCACCGGCAGCGACGCGGCCGGCCCGAGGTTGCCCAGGCCCAGCACGGCCGAGCCGTCACTGACCACCGCGACGGTGTTCCGCTTGATGGTCAGCCGTCGGGCGTCCGCCGGGTTCTCCGCGATGGCCTGGCAGACCCGGGCCACCCCCGGGGTGTACGCGCGGGACAGCTCGTCGCGGTTGCGCAGCGCGACCTTCGAGTTGACCTCGATCTTGCCGCCGAGGTGCAGCAGGAACGTCCGGTCGGAGACCTTGCGGACGTCCACGCCGTCCAGCGCGGTCAGCGCGTCGACCACCTGGTCGGCGTGGCCGGCGTCGGCGGTGTCGCAGGTCAGGTCGACGATCACGCTGGTGGGGTCGGAGTCGACCACGTCCAGCGCGGTGACGATCGCCCCGGCCTCGCCGACCGCGGTGGTCAGCCGGCCGATCGAGGAGGCGTCCGCGGTGACCGCGATCCGGATCGTGATCGAGAATCCGGCACTGGGCAGTCGGGTGATGGCCACGGAAATCCCTCCGTCATGGCTGAGCAGCTCGCCTCGCCTTTCTACCCGCATGCCGAGGCCGTCCGGCATCCGGCCCTGCCTTTCGCGGCGTTCGCCACGGGCATATAGCAGGTGCGTCCGGCGTTGACACATGTCAGGATTGCTCGACACGTGACCAAACGGACAGGAGAGTCAGTTTGCGAGACCAGGAGACCTACGTTCCCTACGAGGACGACGAGCTCGACGCCACCACCGGCGAGTACGAGCTGTCGGAGCGGCAGGCGCTGCGGCGGGTCCCCGGCCTCTCCACCGAGCTCACCGACATCACCGAGGTCGAGTACCGCCAGCTCCGGCTGGAGCGGGTCGTCCTCGTCGGCGTCTGGACCGAGGGCACGCAGAGTGACGCGGAAAACAGCCTGACCGAGCTGGCGGCGCTGGCCGAGACGGCCGGCTCGCAGGTGCTCGAGGGGCTGATCCAGCGGCGCAACCGCCCCGACCCGGCCACCTACATCGGCCGGGGCAAGGTCGACGACCTCGGCTCGGTGGTCCTCTCCACCGGCGCCGACACGGTGATCTGCGACGGTGAGCTGTCCCCGTCCCAGCTGCGCAACCTGGAGCAGCGCACCAAGGTCAAGGTCGTCGACCGCACGGCGCTGATCCTCGACATCTTCGCCCAGCACGCCAAGAGCAAGGAAGGTAAGGCGCAGGTCGAGCTGGCCCAGCTCCAATACCTGCTGCCGCGCCTGCGTGGTTGGGGTGAGACCCTTTCCCGGCAGACCGGTGGTAGCGGCCGCGGCGGTGGCGCCGGCGGCGGCGTGGGTCTGCGTGGTCCCGGTGAGACCAAGCTCGAGACCGACCGGCGCCGGATCCGGCACCGCATCGCGCGGCTGCGCCGCGAGATCAAGGGCATGACGACGGTACGCCAGACCAAGCGCGCCCGCCGGTCCCGTAACGCCGTCCCCGCGGTGGCGATCGCCGGCTACACCAACGCCGGCAAGTCCAGCCTGCTCAATCGCCTGACCGGGGCGGGTGTGCTGGTCGAGAATGCGCTCTTCGCCACCCTGGACCCGACCACCCGGAGGGCCACCACCTCCGACGGCCGGCTCTACACCCTCTCCGACACGGTCGGCTTCGTCCGGCACCTGCCGCACCAGATCGTCGAGGCGTTCCGCTCGACGCTCGAGGAGGTCGGCGACGCCGACCTGGTGGTGCACGTCGTCGACGGCACCCACCCGGACCCGGAGGAGCAGGTGCGGGCGGTCCGTGAGGTGCTCGCCGAGGTGGGCGCCGACCGGCTGCCCGAGCTGCTGGTGGTCAACAAGACCGACGCGGCCGACGAGGAGACGCTGCTGCGGCTCAAGCGGCTCTGGCCGGAGGCGGTCTTCGTCTCGGCCTACTCCGGGCGCGGGCTCGACGGGCTGCGCGAGGCGATCGAGGAGCGGCTGCCCCGCCCGGCGGTGGAGGTCCACGCCGTGCTCCCGTACGACCGGGGTGACCTGGTGGCCCGGGTGCACCAGCAGGGTGAGGTGCTGAGCACCTCCCACCTGCCGGAGGGGACTCTGCTGCACGTCCGGGTGGGCGAGGCGCTCGCCGTCGAACTGGCGCCGTACCGCGCCGGGGACCGGCTCGTCGAGGAGGAGCGGGTGGGCGCCGGCCGGTGAGGCGTCCGGCGTCACCCGCCCGGGTAACCGGGCATGCGACACTTGGCCCCATGCGGCACGCTGTCTCCTCGGTCACGGTTGCCCTCGGCCTGCTCGGCGCAACCGTGGCGCCTGCCGGGCTCGCCCTGGCGGCCCCTGCCGCGGCCCCCGTGTCGGCCGCGGCCCCCGGCAAGAAGAAGTGCACGGTCGAGGACGAGCGACTTCGCGAGCTCTCCGGCCTGGTGGCGACGAAGACCGGCTACATCGTGATCAACGACAGTAGCGAGTCGGAGAGCCGCAAGAAGGTCTTCTACCTCGACACCAAGTGCGAGATCTCGAAGGAGCCGGTGAGCTACTCCGGGGCGGGGCCGTTCGACACGGAGGACCTGGCGCTCTCGCGGGACGGCAAGACGCTCTGGATCGCCGACACCGGGGACAACCTCACCAGCAGTACGCACCGGGAGCGGGTCGCGGTCTGGAGCATGCCGGTCAGCGGGTTGAAGAAGCCGCTGCTGCACCGCCTCGCGTACCCGCAGAAGGAGCCGCACGACGCCGAGGCGCTCCTGATGGGTGACGACGGCATGCCGCTGATCATCACGAAGGTGCCCACCGGCAAGTCCGAGATCTTCACCCCGGCGGCGCCGATGAAGACGGGCGACACCGACGCGGTGCCGATGAAGAAGGTCGGCGAGATTTCGCTGCCGAAGACCACCACCGACAACAAGCTGGGCGCGGTCGGCCGGGTGACGATCACCGGTGCCGCCCGCTCGCCCGACGGCAGCAAGGTGGTCGTCCGGACCTACGCGGACGCCTTCGAGTACGACGCGACCGGCGGGAACATCGTCGGCGCGCTGACCACCGGCAAGCCCCGGATCACCCCGCTGTCCGACCCGTTCGGTGAGGCCATCTCCTACACACCCGACGGGAAGTCGTTCGTGACGGTTTCCGACGGCGGTCAGATGGCCCCGGACGAGCCGATCGAAATCCTCGGCTACGTCCCGTCGACCAAGGGGATCGAGGCGCTGCCGGCCGCTGGTGAGGTGGCGAAGCCGCGCGCCGAGAAGTCCTGGGTCGAGGGGCTGACCCTGGACGAGATCACCTACCTGATCGCTGCCGTCGGCGTGATCGGCGCGCTGCTGGTCGGCGCGGGCATCTTCGGCATCCTCCGGGCCCGGCGTAAGCCGGCGCCCACCGAACGGTCCGACGGGCCCGACCGGGACGACGACTTCCCGGTCAACGGCTACGACGACCGCCGCGCCGGCCCGGTGGAGGGCAATCTGCCGCCGGGTGGGCCGCGGGACGGTGTCTACGGCGGTGGCGCACCGCAGGGCGGCGTGTACGGCGGCGGCCCGGCGAACGGTACGCCCGGCCGGGCCGGTGGCTCCGGCGGCGTATACGGCGGTGGTGGTGGCCGTCCGCAGGGTGGGGTCTACGGCGGAGGCGGCGGCCGCCCGCAGGGCGGCGGCGTCTACGGAGGTGGATCCCAGGGCGGCGGCTACGGCGGCGGACGCACCGAACCGCCTCGACCCGATCGGGACTACCGCGAGCCGCGGGGCGGCCGCCACGGCGGCTACGACGACGGCCGCAGCCAGTACGGGCAGGTGCCCGGCGGCCGCGAGTACCGGGGCGACCGCTACTGAGCGCGAAACCGGGTGACCGCCCTGCGGCGGTCACCCGGTTCGGGCATCGTCAGATCCGGCGCAGCACCGCGACGACCCGCCCCATGATGGTGGCGTCGTCGCCGGGGATCGGGTCGAAGGCCGGGTTCTGCGGCATCAGCCAGACGTGGCCGTCGCGCCGCCGGTAGGTCTTCACAGTCGCCTCGCCGTCGAGCATGGCCGCGACGATGTCGCCCACCTCGGCGGTCGGCTGCTGGCGGACCACCACCCAGTCGCCGTCGCAGATCGCCGCGTCGAGCATCGAGTCGCCCTTGACCTGGAGCATGAAGACCTCGCCCTCACCGACCAGCTCGCGGGGCAGGGGGAAGATGTCCTCCACCGCCTGCTCGGCGAGGATCGGGCCACCGGCGGCGATCCGGCCGAGCATCGGCACGTACGCCGGGGCGGGGCGCTGCGCCCGGGCCGCCTCGTCGTCGAGCACGTCGCTGGGGGCGCGGACGTCCACCGCGCGGGGGCGGTTCGGGTCGCGCCGCAGGAAGCCCTTCTTCTCCAGCTCCTTGAGCTGGTAAGCGACGCTGGACGGGGAGACCAGGCCGACCGCCTCGCCGATCTCCCGGACGCTCGGCGGGTAGCCGTGCCGCTCGACCCAGGTGCGGATGAACTCCAGGATGCGGCGCTGCCGGGCGGTCAGGTCGACCGTGGCGGGGTCGGGAAAGCTGCTCACCACGGGGGTGACGGGGCGTACGGCGGCCGCCGCCCGACTGCGCGCGGCGCGGGGGCGTCGGGTCGCCGGCGGACCCGCCCCGTCGATCGGCTGCGGGTTTTTCTGCCGGCTGGCCCGGTCCTCGGTCACGTCCGTCCCTCCCTGGTCGGCGCTGGGTGCCTTGGCGGCTCGTGGTGCGTGTGGGTGGTGCTGCCGACCGGCCCGACGCGACACGCCGGGCCCGGTCGTTCTTGACCGTATAGGTGAGATCGGCCATTTTCAAACATCTGTACGACCTGTTGTCGGCGTGTCGCGGTGAAATCCTGGATTTCCGAACGCGTGTTCTGGTAAATGGTACGTCGCCCTAGAACGCATGTTCTATCGGCGCGCCGCGTGACCCGACGGAGAGTCGTCCGTTGGGCTCGTCGGCGAGGTGGGACGGGTGGTGATTCTGATGACGCGCCGGACACGCCGTTCAACTTGACCACGGTTGGGCGACGGCATACGGTCAACCCCTAGATGTAGTAGTCACACGGGCGTAAGTCGCCTACAGGTTGGGTCCGACTACCGACCGCACTCCCGTACCGCCGACCCGGCGGGGGCCATCGAGGGATGGTCTCGCCGCGGTGACGCGTGCCCGGGAGCAGGTCGGTGCGCCCGCGGTCGATGAAGGAGGTCAGGCGATGCGGTGTCCGTACTGCCGGCATGCCGACTCCCGAGTGGTCGACTCGCGGGAGGCCGACGACGGCCAGCTCATCCGGCGGCGGCGATCCTGCCCGGAGTGCGGCAAACGGTTCACCACCGTCGAGGAGGCGGTGCTCGCGGTGGTCAAGCGCAGCGGGGTGACCGAGCCGTTCAGCCGTACGAAGATCATCGGCGGGGTGCGCAAGGCGTGCCAGGGCCGGCCGGTCGACGACGACTCGATCGCGCTGCTCGCGCAGAAGGTCGAGGAGACCGTCCGCGCCAAGGGGGCCGCTGAGATCCCGAGCCAGGAGGTCGGGCTGGCGATCCTGGGGCCGCTGCGCGACCTGGACGAGGTGGCCTACCTGCGCTTCGCCAGCGTCTACCGGTCCTTCGACTCGCTCGCCGACTTCGAGCGCGAGATCGAGACGCTGCGGGCCGCCGCACGCGCCCGGGACGGCGCCGGGGCCGAGGCGTTCGACGCCGCCGGCCGTACCAGTTGAGTTTTGCGGATTTCTGACAGTTGAGGATGCGCGGTGGGTGACCGCGCAGACGAGGGGGGCGAGGGCGTGACGACCAGCAAGTCACGGAACAAGGCCGGGGCGGGGCTGAAGATCGAGCGCGTCTGGACGACCGAGGGGGTGCATCCCTACGACGAGGTCGCCTGGGAGCGCCGCGACGTCGTGATGACGAACTGGCGGGACGGCTCGATCAACTTCGAGCAGCGCGGGGTGGAGTTCCCCGAGTCCTGGTCCGTCAACGCGGCCAACATCGTGACCACCAAGTACTTCCGGGGCGCGGTGGGGACCCCGGAGCGGGAGTGGTCGCTGCGGCAGCTGATCGACCGGGTGGTCGGCACCTACCGCACCGCCGGTGAGGAGTACGGCTACTTCGCCAGCCCGGCCGACGCGGAGATCTTCGCGCACGAGCTGACCTGGATGCTGCTGCACCAGGTGTTCAGCTTCAACTCGCCGGTCTGGTTCAACGTGGGCACGCCGTCGCCGCAGCAGGTCAGCGCGTGCTTCATCCTGTCGGTCGACGACTCGATGGACTCCATCCTGGACTGGTACAAGGAGGAGGGGCTGATCTTCAAGGGCGGTTCCGGCTCCGGCGTCAACCTGTCCCGGATCCGCTCCTCCCGGGAGCTGCTCTCCTCCGGCGGCACCGCCTCCGGCCCGGTCAGCTTCATGCGCGGCGCGGACGCGAGCGCGGGGACCATAAAGTCCGGCGGCGCCACCCGGCGCGCGGCCAAGATGGTCATCCTCGACGTGGACCACCCGGACATCGAGGAGTTCGTGGTCACCAAGGCGCGCGAGGAGGACAAGATCCGCGCGCTGCGGGACGCCGGCTTCGACATGGACCTGGGCGGCGCCGACATCGTCAGCGTCCAGTACCAGAACGCCAACAACTCGGTCCGCGTCTCCGACGAGTTCATGTCCGCGGTGGAGAACGGCGGCGGCTTCGACCTGCGCGGCCGGCTCGACGGGCAGACCATCGAGACGATCGACGCCCGGAAGCTGTTCCGCACGATCTCCCAGGCCGCCTGGGAGTGCGCCGACCCCGGCCTGCAGTACGACGACACCATCAACGACTGGCACACCTGCCCGGAGACCGGGCGGATCACCGCGTCGAACCCGTGCTCGGAGTACCTGCACCTGGACAACTCCTCGTGCAACCTGGCCTCGCTCAACCTGATGAAGTTCCTCCGCGCCGACGGTGGCTTCGAGGTGGAGAAGTTCGTCAAGTCCGTCGAGTTCGTCATCACCGCGATGGACATCTCGATCTGCTTCGCCGACTTCCCGACCGAGAAGATCGGCGAGACCACCCGCGCCTACCGGCAGCTCGGCATCGGGTACGCCAACCTGGGCGCGCTGCTGATGGCCACCGGCCTGCCGTACGACTCGGAGCAGGGGCGTTCGGTCGCCGCGGCGATCACCTCGCTGATGACCGGTACCGCGTACCGCCGCTCGGCCGAGCTGGCCGGCATCGTCGGCCCGTACGAGGGCTACGCCCGCAACGCCGAGCCGCACAAGCGGGTCATGCGCAAGCACGCCGCCGCCAACGACGAGATCAAGCCGGCCGGCACCGTGGCCACCGCCATCCAGCGGGAGGCCACCAAGCAGTGGACCCTCGGCAACAAGGTCGGTGACAGGTTCGGCTGGCGGAACTCGCAGGCCAGCGTGCTCGCCCCGACCGGCACCATCGGCCTGATGATGGACTGCGACACCACCGGCGTCGAGCCGGACCTGGCGCTGGTCAAGTTCAAGAAGCTGGTCGGCGGCGGCTCGATGCAGATCGTCAACCAGACCGTGCCGCGCGCCCTGCGCAGCCTCGGCTACCCCGAGGAGCAGGTCGAGGCGATCGTCGAGCACATCGCCGACCACGGCCACGTGGTGGACGCCCCCGGCCTCAAGCCGGAGCACTACCCGGTCTTCGACTGCGCCATGGGCGAGCGGTCCATCGCGCCGATGGGGCACGTGCGGATGATGGCGGCGGTCCAGCCGTTCATCTCCGGCGCCATCTCCAAGACGGTCAACATGCCGGAGCAGGCGACCGTCGAGGACGTCGAGAAGATCTACTTCGAGGGCTGGAAGCTCGGCCTCAAGGCGCTGGCGATCTACCGGGACAACTGCAAGGTCGGCCAGCCGCTGTCGGCCGCGAAGAAGAACAAGGCGGCCGAGCCGGCGACCACCCAGACCGCCGCCGTCGAGCCGGTGGTGCAGAAGGTCGTCGAGTACCGGCCGGTGCGCAAGCGGCTGCCCAAGAAGCGTCCGTCGCAGACGATCTCCTTCTCGGTCGGCGGCGCCGAGGGCTACCTCACCGCCTCGTCCTACCCGGACGACGGCCTCGGCGAGGTCTTCCTCAAGATGTCGAAGCAGGGCTCGACCCTGGCCGGCGTGATGGACGCCTTCTCGGTGGCCATCTCCATCGGTCTCCAGTACGGCGTCCCGCTGGAGACGTACGTCAGCAAGTTCACCAACATGCGCTTCGAGCCGGCCGGCATGACGGACGACCCGGACGTGCGGATGGCCGCCTCGGTGATGGACTACATCTTCCGTCGCCTGGCCCTGGACTTCCTGCCGTACGAGCGCCGCGCGGAGCTGGGCATCTTCACCGCCAAGGAGCGGGCCGCCCAGCTCCAGGCCGAGGCGGAGGCGGAGGCGAGCGGTGCGGACCTCACCGCGATGGCCGCCTCCGCCCCAGTCGAGAGCAAGCCGGAGGAGCCGAAGGTCAGCGCGGTCGCCCAGCCGGCGCAGGAGGTGGCGGACGTCGCCGCCGCCAAGCCGGCGCCGTCCGTCGGCTCCAGCACGGAGCTGCTGGAGGCTGTGATCGGCAAGGCCGCCGACGCGCCGCTCTGCTTCACCTGCGGTACGAAGATGCGGCCGGCCGGTAGCTGCTACGTCTGCGAGGGCTGCGGCTCCACCAGCGGCTGCAGCTGATCCGCTGACCGCTCAGGGCGGGTGGGCACCTCGGGTGCCCGCCCGCCCTTCGGTTTCTCCGGGTTCTCGTTACCGGCCGGCCGACCGGCCGTGGTGGAAGAGCCGGCCGAGGCGTTCCTCCGCCTGGCTGAACCCGGAGACGGTGGTTCGGGCCTGCGGGGCGGCCGGACGTACCTGGTCAGGGTCCGGCCCAGGTGAGCGGCGCCGCGACCAGAATGATCAGCGGTACGGCCAGCCAGGCAACCCGATGCCACTCTTCCACCAGACGATCGGTCGAGACGGGACTCCGGTCAGGCGGGCGGGAAGTCGCGCATCCGGCGCAGCGGGGAGCAGACCACGAAGAGCGACGCGCTCCAGGTGCCGAGCACGCAGATCCACAGCGCCGGTCGCAGTCCCAGCTGGCTGCCGAGCGCGCCGCCGAGCAGCGCGCCGAGCGGGATCACCCCGAAACAGATCCACAGGAACGCGGCGTTGACCCGGCCGAGCAGCTCCGGCGGGGTGATCCGCTGCCGGTACGACATGGCCGCCACGTTGAACAGCACGGCGTTGGCGGAGAACGCGGCGAGGCCCACGCCGTAGAGCAGCACGCCCCACCCCGGCTGGGCCAACGGCATCAGCGCGTAGAGCGGTCCGGGCGCGGCCATCGCCACCCAGATGATCCGGGCCGAGCCGAGCCGGCGGGCCAGCCGCGTCGCCGTCGCCCCCGCCAGCAGCCCGCCGACGGCGCTGACCGAGAAGACCAGCCCAACCATCGGCGGCGAGGCGTGCAGCTCGCGCAGCATGAAGGTGACCTCGATCGAACCGGTCGCCATCACGAAGAAGTTCGACGTGGTGGTACAGGCGAGGATCTTCAGCAGGATCGGCTGCCGGCGGACGAAGGCGAGCCCGCCGGTCAGGGCGGCGCGCAGCGGGACCCGGTCGGTGTCGGCCGGTTGCCCGGCCGGTGCCGCCCGGATCAACAGCAGCGTCACCGCGCTGATCGCGAAGGCGAGCCCGGTGCTCCAGAACGTCCGGGCCGCCCCGACCAGGCCGGTCAGCGCGCCGCCGAGGCTCGGCCCGACGAGCTCGGCGGCATCCTGGCTCATGGTGAGCTTCGCGTTGCCGTCCAGCAGGTGCTCATCCGCCACCAACCGGGGCAGCCAGCTCTTGTACGCCACGGTGAAGAGCACGGTCAGCACCCCGCCGAGCCCCACGACGACGTACAGGAAGGGAAGGGTGAGCGCGCCGGCCAGCGCCGCCACCGGGACCGACAGCATCAGCGCCGCCCGTCCCAGGTCGCAGGCGATCATCAGCCGCCGCTGATCGACCCGGTCGGCGACCATCCCGGCGGGCAGCGAGAAGAGCAGGTACGGCAGCCAGGCCAGGAAGGTCAGCAGGGAGACCTGGAAGACGGTGGCGTCCAGGGTGGCCGCCGCCAGCAGCGGCACGGTCACACCGGAGATCCGGGTGCCGACCTCGCTGACCGTCTGGCCGCCCCAGAGCAGCAGGAAGTTCCGGCTGCGCCAGAGCGAGGGGCGGGGCAGGGGCGGCGCCTCCTGCGTCAGTTGCTGGGTCATTGCTCGAGCCGTCCGTCGGGGTGCGCGCCCGGCTGGCCGCGCGCCCGGGCACCCTATCCGCGGCTCCCCGAGCCGGGCAGCCGATTTCCGGGCGGCCGGCCGTGCCTCCATGTGTGCCGGGAACGTGTGGGGACGGTATGCCACGCCGCCGGCCGCTAGGGTTTCCCGGCGTGACGGAACCGCACTGGATGACCGAAACCCGAGCCGCCTACGACACTGTCGCCATCGACTACGCCCGGCTCATACCCGACGTGGTGGAGGGGCCGCTGGACCGGGGCGTGCTGGCTGCCTTCGCCGAGCTGGTCGGCGGGGCGGGCCCGGTCGTCGAGGTCGGCTGCGGCACCGGCCGGATCACCGCCCACCTGCGCGACCTGGGACTGGACATCTCCGGGATCGACCTGTCACCCGGGATGCTCGAGGTGGCCCGCCGCAACCACCCGGGGCTGCGCTTCGACGTCGGGACGATGACCGATCTGCCGTTGCCCGACGGCGGCCTCGCCGGTCTCGTCGCCTGGTACTCGATCATCCACGTGCCGCCGCAGCGGCTGCCCGGGGTGTTCGCCGAGTTCCACCGGGTGCTCGCCAAGGGGGGCCGGTTGCTGCTCGGCTTCAAGGCCGGCGACCGGCGCGTCCGCCTCGAGCAGGCGTACGGCCACACCGTCTCGTACGACGTGCACTGGCTGTCGGCGGACCGGGTCGCCGCGCAGGTGGCCGACGCCGGGTTCGAGGTGCGGGCCCGGTTGGACCGGGAAGCCGAGGGGCAGGAGAAGGGTCCCCAGTCGTTCATCATGGCGGTCCGGCCAAGCGGTACCGCCCGATGAGCGTCGCCCTCTTCACCCTCGGCGGGACGATCGCGATGGCCGGGGCCGGGCCCGGGGGCGTGGTCGCCCGGCTGACCGGCGCGCAGCTCACCGCCGCCGTGCCGGGGCTGGCCGACCTCGCCGAGCCGCTGGAAGTCCGGGACGTGGAGGCGGTGCCGAGCGCCGCGCTGACGTACCGGCAGATCCTGGACCTGGTCGACGCGGCCGGCGCGGCCGTGGCGGCCGGCGCGACGGGCGTGGTGGTGAGCCAGGGCACCGACACCCTGGAGGAGACCGCGTTCCTGGCCGACCTGGTGTGGCCACACGCGGCGCCGCTGGTCTTCACCGGCGCGATGCGCAACCCGACCCTGGCCGGTCCGGACGGTCCGGCGAACCTGCTCGCCGCCGCCCGGGTCGCCGCCGCGCCGGCCGCCCGTGACCTGGGCGTCCTGGTCGTGTTCAACGACGAGGTCCACGCCGCCCGGTTCGTTCGCAAGACGCACAGCACGAGCACGGCCACCTTCGCCTCGCCCAACACCGGCCCGCTCGGGCACGTGATCGAGGGGGAGGTACGGCTGCTGACCCGGCCGGCTCGGCACGCCCCGCTGCCCCCGGTGGACCGGGACCGGCTCGCCACCACCCGGGTGGCCCTGCACACGGTGACCCTGGACGACGACGTCGCGCTGCTGGACGCGGTGGCCCGCGGTCGGCAGGGGCTGGTGGTCGCCGGCTTCGGCGTCGGCCACGTACCCCCGGACTTCGCGCCGGCGCTCGGCGCCCTGGCCGAACGGATTCCGGTGGTGCTCACCTCGCGCACCGGCGCCGGAGCGGTGCTGCGGCACACGTACGGCGCGGTCGGCTCGGAGACCGACCTGCAGCGGCGGGGCCTGCTCAACGGCGGGCTGCTCGACCCGTACAAGGCGAGGGTGCTGCTGCGGGTGCTGCTGGCGGCCGGCGCGGGGCGCGCGGAGATCGCCGACGCGTTCGCCCGGCACGGCTGACCGGTGCCGGTGAGCGGAGGAACCCCGGCCGGGCGAACCGGCTGCTGCGACATCAGCGGTCCGCCGCACACCGTGCCCCGCGCCCGGCGAGGAGCCGGTTCCGCCTCCGTAGACTCGCCCGGTGACCGGAGAGCGACGTCCCCTGGCGGACCGGCCGTTGACCGAGCCGCACCCGTCGCGGCTGTCGCCGGACCACCCCGACCGGGCGCGGATCCTCGCCGCGCACGCGGCCGCCCTGGCCGCCGGCGAGGCGGGCTACCTCGACCCGGCGACGGGGCTCTTCGTGCTCAGCGCCGCTTTCCTGGCCCGCCGCGGCACCTGCTGTGGGCGAGGGTGCCGGCACTGTCCGTATGTGGACGATTGAGGGCTTCCGCCCGACCGGGGCAGCCCGTACGGTGTCCGACGGACATCCGGCGGGGGATCCGCCGACGAGGGCGGAGGTTCAAGCGTGCACGGGCGGATCTGGCTCGCCGGAGTGGCCGTGGTGCTGACCGCCGGCTGTGCCACGGAGGCCGGGCCGGTGGCGGTTCCCGCGGCGGAGCCTGTGACGGTCGAGGTGGCGGCCGCCTCCTCCGGGGGCGCCTGCCGACTGCTGGACTTCGCGGTGATCGCCAAGCACACCGGCGGCCGGTTCGACGTGGCGGCGGCCAGCGAGCGCGGGGACACCCACACCTGCGTGGTCCGGGCCGAGCGGGCGATCCTGCCGGAGCTGACCCTCACGGTCACCGAGACCTCGATCGACAAGTCCACCTTTACGATGGACGTGCTGCCCGACGGGGCGAAGAAGGTCAGCAAGCTCGGCAAGATCGCCTACCTCCGGACGCTGCCCAAGACCGCCAAGGTCGGCCCGTCGGCCGAGGTGGGCTGGCTCGCCACCGAGGGCCGGCTGGCCACCCTGCGGTGGACCTGCCCACGCGGCACCGACAAGGCGACCGCCGAAGCGGTCGCCGGCAAACTGGTCAACCTGGCGAAGGCGATCGACACCCGGCGGATGTGAGCCGCCGGGGGAGTCAGTGGGCGGCGACGAACACCCGGGAGGCGACCTCGCGGGGCAGCCGGATCCGGTCGCCGGAGCGGTCGATCGAGACGCCGTCGCGCTCCTGGGCCACGGTCACTGTGGCACCCGGGTCGACACCCGCGGCGTGCAGCTGACGCAGCACGTCCGCGTCGGTCTGCACGCTCTCGCAGATCCGCCGGACCACGACCTGACCGGAGAGGCCGGGGAAGGCCAGGTTGCGCTCGGCCTCGGCCCCTTCGGTGTCGGGCTGCTCCGGGCTGCCCAGCTCCTCCAGGCCGGGGATCGGGTTCCCGTACGGCGAGCGGGTCGGGCGGTTGAGCAGGTCGTAGACCCGCTTCTCCACCGCGTCGCTCATCACGTGCTCCCACCGGCAGGCCTCCTCGTGGGCCTCCTCGTAGGGCATCCCGATCACGTTGACCAGCAGCAGCTCGGCCAGGCGGTGCTTGCGCATCACCGACACGGCGGTGCCGCGGCCGAGCTGGGTGAGCGACAGGTGCCGGTCGCCCTCGACGGTGAGCAGGCCGTCCCGCTCCATCCGGGCGACGGTCTGGCTGACGGTGGGGCCGCTCTGGCGCAGCCGCTCGGCGATCCGGGCGCGCAGCGGCGGCACCCCCTCCTCCTCCAGCTCGAGGATGGTGCGCAGGTACATCTCGGTCGTATCGACCAGGTCATGCTTCACGTCAGCGGCCTCCCGGTGGTCGATGCTACCGCGCAGCTGAAACAATCGACGGCCGGCGAACCGCGAGGTGACTGCCTGGATGGTGTTGACTGGACCGCATGTCCGGAACCGAGGAGCTGCTGGTCGACGCCGACCAGCTCGCCGCCGAGCTCGACCGCCCCGATCCGCCCACCCTGCTCGACGTCCGCTGGCGGCTCGTCGGCCCGCCCGGCCGGGACGACTACGCCGCCGGTCACCTGCCCGGCGCGGTCTTCATCGACCTGGACACCGAGCTCTGCGGCCGGCCCGGGGCCGCCGGCCGGCATCCGCTGCCCGACCCCGC
>NZ_QGGF01000426.1 GCF_003857015.1 Micromonospora globispora
TCGCCAACGGGCCGGACCGCGAACGGATCCTGGACCGCGCGGCCCTCGCGCCCGCCCCGGCGCCCGCCGCCTGAGCCGGCCCGAAGGGGGCTGTCCGCGCAGGCCGGGGTGACGCGCGCCGGACGGGCTTGCGTCCGGGGCGGTGCACAGCGCACAGTGCAGCGCGTGAGCCGTAGCTGGTCTGCCCGCGGCCGGCGTCGGATCGCCGCGCCGGTGGCGCTGCTGATGCTGCTGGTCGCGCTCCTGGCCGGGCTCGGCGGCTGCCGGGACGAGCGGAGCGAACCGGTGCGGATCAGGATCGCCACGGGTAGCCCGACCGCGGTCTACCACGCCTTCGGGCAGTCCCTGGCCGCCATCCTCAACCGCGAGCTGCCCGGAGTACGGGCCAGCGTCGTGGTCACCGCCGCCTCGGCGCAGAACGTCCAACTGGTCGGCTCCGGCCAGGCGGAACTCGGCTTCACCCAGGCCGACGTGCTGCCGCCCGACGCGCCGGAGCACCCGAGCGTGCTCGCCGTGGCCCGGGTCTACGACGACCTGCTGCACCTGGTGACCACCGCCGGTGGCCCGGTACGGACGGTCGCCGACCTGCGCGGGCGGCGGGTCTCGGTGGGCGCGGAGGGCTCCGGCACCGAGGTCACCGCCCGTCGGCTGCTGGACGTGGCCCACCTCGGCGGCGACCAGGTACGCGAGGAGCACCTCGGGCTGGACGACTCCGTGGCCGCGCTGCGGGCCGGCCGAATCGACGCCTTCTTCTTCTCCGGTGGCCTGCCCGTGCGCGGAGTCGAGGAGCTGGCCGGGGCCACCGCCGTGCGGATCGTCGACCTGGGCGAGTGGACCGAACCGCTGCGCCGCGCGCACGGCGACGTGTACGTGACCCGGGACATCCCGCGTTCCGTGTACGGCGTGGAACCGGTCAGCACCGTGGCCAACCCGAACTACCTGATCGTCCGCGCCGACCTGCCGGAGGCGCTGGTCCGCGAGGTCACCCGGCTGCTGATGGAACGCCGGGCGGAACTGGCCGCCGCGCATCCGGCGGCCGGCCGGATGAGTCCCCGGGCGGCCATCGTCACCACCCCGCTGCCGCTGCACCCCGGCGCGGCCGACTGGTACCGGGCAAGCAAGCCCTAGCCGACGTCGAGCCCCACCGGCTCGACCGACTCGACGGCGTCCGCGCCGGGGACGTCGTCCGGCCCGGGGAACCACAGCCCGGCGACCAGCCCCCGGGGCTCCCCCTGGCGCATGGTGAGCCGGCCGTCGGAGGCGTCCACCAGCACCGCGACGATGGTCAGCCCCAGCCCGGCACCGTCGATGTTCTGCACCTCCGGCGCCCGCCAGAACCGCTCGGTGGCCTGGTCGAGCTGGCTCGCCGTCATGCCCGGGCCGGTGTCCCGGACCTCCAGCGCGATGCCACCGTCGGCTGGCCCGACCGTCACCGTCACCTCTCCCCCGGCGCCGCTGAACTTCACCGCGTTGTCGATCAGCGCGTCGAGCGCCTGGTCGATGGCGGTCGGCACGGTCCGGGCGTACGCCGGCGCGTCGGGCGTGACCAGCCGGAGGCTGACCGACCGGTGCCGGGCCAGCGGCTGCCAGGCGGCCACCCGGGAGGCGGCCACCGCCGCCGCGTCGACGGTGACCCGCTGGTTCTCCTCCCGTTCCGCCCGGGCCAGGGTGAGCAACGCGTCGAGCACCATGGCCAGCCGGTCGGTCTCCTCCAGGGCCAGCCGGTGCTCGGCCCGGCCGTCCGGATCGTGGAGGCTGGGCCCCAGCTCCTCCACCCGCAGCCGCAGCGCGGTCAACGGATTGCGCAGCTGGTGGCTGGCGTGCGCGACGAACGCCCGCTGCCGGTCCATCACGTCGGAGACCACGTCGGCCATGTTGTTGAAGCTCGCCGCCAGCCGACGCAGCTCCGGCGGGCCGAGCCGCGGCCGTACCCGGGCGCTCCGGTCACCCTCGGCGATCTCGTGGGTCACCGCGTCCAGCTCGGTGACCGGGCGCAGCACCCAGCCGGCCAGCCCGAACGCGGTGGACACGCAGGCGAGCACCGCGATCAGGCCGATCGCGGCGAGCACCAGCCACCAGGCGGTCACCGTCCGGCGCACCTTGTCGACCGGGGTGGCGGTGACCACCGCGCCGAGCACCTCACCGCCGTCGTTGATCGGGACGGCGACCACGACCGGCCCGTCCACCCAGGGCCAGACGGACTCCGGCCCGCTGAACTGCTGCCCGGCGAGCGCGGTGTCCAGGGCCGACTCGGTGCCCGCCCCCGGGTCCCAGCTCGTCGAGGCGGCGACGGTGTGCCGGTCCCGGTCGACCACGGCCGCACCGATGCCGTACAGCTCGTCGTAGGCGCCCAGCTCCCCGTCCAGCGGGCCGGGCACACCGCCGCGCAGTGCCGGCCCGGCCAGCGAGGCGAACCGGGTGGCGTCGGCGAGCCGGTCGGCCCGGACCCGGTCGGTCTCCCGGCTGGCCAGGGTGGCTGCCAGCGGGGTCTCCAACGCGAGCAGCACGAGCACCATCAGCAGCAGGTAGCTGATCACCAGCCGACGACGCACCCGGCCTCCCTACTCGCCGCGGAGCCGGTAGCCGACCCCGCGCACGGTCTCCACCAGCGTGGGGTCGCCGAGCTTGCCGCGCAGCGAACCGACGTGCACCTCCACGGTGTGCCGGTCGGCCCAGGTGGTGCCCCACACGTCGAGCAGGATGCGGTCGCGGGGCACCGCCACCCCGGGCTGCCGGGCGAGGGAGAGCAGGATGTCGAACTCCTTGCGGGTGAGCGTGACCGGCCGCCCGGCGACGCTGACCGTCCGGCCGCCCACGTCGATGCGGATTTCGCCCGCCTCGATGAGGTGGCGCTCCGGCACGGTGTGCGCCGCCCGCCGCAGCACCGCCTCGATCCGGGCCTGGAGCTCCACCATCGAGAACGGCTTGACCACGTAGTCGTCGGCGCCCAGCCGCAGGCCCAGCACCCGGTCCCGCTCCTCGCCGCGGGCGGTCACCGCGATGATGCCGAGCTGGCTGCTGCGGCGGCGCAGCTCCCGGCAGAGGTCGGTGCCGTCCCCATCGGGCAGGGTCAGGTCGAGCAGGACCAGGTCGCAGGGGGCGGCGGAGAGCGCGGCGGCGACCGTCGCGGCGTGTTCCACCTCGTACCCGCGCCGGCTGAGCGCGGACGACAGGGCGGCGGCCACCCGACGGTCGTCCTCGACCAGGAGGATCCGCACCCGTGCCTCCATCTCTCGACGTACTGCTCAGGAATGGTGGCAGACGGGCCGGCCCGGCGGGAGTCCCGGGCCCCGCGCGGGGGGCTGACGAACGAACCTGGTGGGTTAAGGTTCTGCCTTGTGTCCGCTCCCGCTGCCGCGTACGACGAGTCCGCGACCCCCCGCCGCGTCGACACCCCGTCGGTCGACCAGGAACGCCCCACCCAGCCGGAGGGCCAGGTGGACGCGGCCGACGAGCGCCGCCCGACGTTCTGGCGGCGCTTCCCGGCGGCGTCGGCGGTGGCCCTCTACGTCCTGCTCCGGCTCAGCGGGCTGATCATCCTGGCGGTCTTCGCCCACCGGGCGGGCGCGGACTTCTGGTCGCTGCTGCACAGCAAGTTCGACGCCATCTGGTACGTGCACATCGCCGAGGACGGGTACGACAGCGGCCTGGTCAACGACCATCCGGAAGCCCACAGCACCCTGCCCAACCTGCCGTTCTTCCCGCTCTACCCGGGGCTGGTCGCGGCGGTCGCCGCCGTCACCCCGTTCTCCACCCCGGTCGCCGCGCTGATCGTCTCTTGGCTCGCCGGGCTGGTCGCCGCCTGGGGCATCTACGCCGTCGGCACCCACCTCGCCTCCCGCACGGTCGGCCTGATCCTGGTGGCGCTCTGGGCGGTGCTGCCGCACGCCGTCGTGCAGAACATGGCCTACACCGAGACGGTCTTCACCGCCCTCGTGGCGTGGACGCTCTACGCGCTGCTGCGCCGGCAGTGGCTGACCGCCGGCCTGCTCTGCCTGGTCGCCGGCCTCGCCCGGCCCAGCGCGTCGACGCTGATCGCGGCGGTCGGGCTGACCGCGCTGGTGGCGATGGTCCGCCGGCAGGACGGCTGGCGGCCGTGGGCGGCGGCGGTGCTCTCCCCGCTCGGCTACCTGGGCTACCTGGCCTGGATCGGGCACCGGCTGGGCCGGGCCGACGCCTACTTCTACATGCAGGAGAAGTACTGGCGGATCGGCTTCGACGGTGGGGTGTCGACGTTGAAGGCGTTGAAGCAGGTGCTGACCCAGCCGGTGCCGCTGTCCTACTACGTCTCGACCCTGCTGCTGGGGCTCGCGGTGGTGCTGATCGCGCTGCTCGTCCTGCACCGCTACCCGCTGCCGCTGCTGATCTACTCCATCGCCTTCTTCCTGATCAGCATCGGCACCGAGAACTACTACTGGGCCAAGGGCCGCTACCTGATGCCCGCCTTCGCGCTGCTCCTGCCGATCGCCGTGGGGCTCGCCAAGTCCCGCCGGAGCACCATGCTGACCGTGTTCGCGTTCCTCGTGCTCGTCTCCGGCTGGTACGGCACGTACCTGAGCCTGATCTGGAAATATTCCCCGTAACCGGCCCAGCGGCGCCGCCACCGGACGGGGCCGGGGTCAGAGACCGAAGACCTCATCCGCCGTGGCGTCCCGGACCCCGTCGACGAAGCCCCGGAAGCCGGGATCGGAGTGGCTGGCGGGCACGCTCGTCACGTTCTCCCCGGTCGCCTGGGTGACGGCGTCGACCAGCGGCGGGTAGTCGGTCTCCGCGTCGGGGACGGTGTCGTCGTCCGCCTCGCCGAGGTTGATCACGAACTGCACGTCGTCGGTGGGGGTGTCCGGGTCGCCGGCCCACTCGCCACCCGCCCGGTAGCACTCGTCGTAGACGGCCCGCTGGCCGTCGGTCCAGTCGTCGTCGTAGTTCTCCATCGGCATCCCTCCGCGGCGGCTCACCCGAGCATGCCGGGTCGGCGGCACGGTCGCGGCGGTACCGGCGAAACCTGGGCCACGCCGCGCCGGTTCCCGCCCTAGGCTGCGGTGATGATCTACAAGATTCTGTCGACCAGCGAGTGGGATCAGGCGCGCGCGGCGGGGCACTTCGCCGGCACCGCGATGGATCACCAGTCGGGGTTCATCCACCTCTCCGGCGCGGACCAGGTGGTGGAGACCGCCCGGCGGGTCTTCGCCGGGGTCACCGGGCTGACCCTGCTCACCGTCGATCCGGACCGCCTCGGCGACGCGCTGCGCTGGGAACCGTCCCGCGGTGGCGCGCTCTTCCCGCACCTGTACGGCGTCCTGCCGGTCGAGGCCGTGGTGGCGGCGGAGGCGTTGCCGGCGGACCGGCCGGCCGCCGACGCGGTGGCGGCGCTGCTCGACTGACCGGCTCGTTATGCTACGCCGAGCCCGCGCGCCGGCCTCGACATCGAGGCCCGGGG
>NZ_QGGF01000107.1 GCF_003857015.1 Micromonospora globispora
GTCCGGCGCCCCCGATCTCCCCGGCCGTCCCGCCGGCCTCCTCAGGGGCCGCACCCCCGGCCACGGCAACCCCTACTGACCACGGACGCGCCCCCGCATGGCGGACGGTGGAAAGGTCAGGCATGGGAGAGGGCGAAGGCGACCAGGAAGCCGAGGACGGTGATCAGGCCGACCAGCAGGTGGGCGTCCTCGAACGCCTCCGGGACCATGGTGTCGGTGATCATCGCGAGGATCGCGCCCGCCGCCAGCGCGGTGATGGTGGCCAGCACCTCGGGCGGGGCGCCGCCGAGCAGCGTGTAGCCGGCCAGCGCGGCGGCGCCGCTGACCACGGCGATGGCCGTCCAGAGCAGGAAGACGTACCGCTTGGAGCGACCCGCCTGCCGCATGCCGGCGGCGCTCGACAGGCCCTCCGGCACGTTGCTCAGGAAGACCGCGATCACGGTGACCAGGCTGACCGGGCCGCCGGTGAGCAGGCTCGCGCCGATCACCACCGACTCCGGTACGCCGTCGAGCAGCGCCCCGACCGCGATGGCCGTACCCGAGCCCGGCTGCTCCTGCTCGGAGGGCTGCTGTTCCCCGGAGCGCTTGCGATGCCGGGCACCGCGCCGGGCCAGCAGGATGTTCGCCCCGGTGTAGGTGAGTGCACCGGCGGCCGCCCCGATCGCGGTCGGCAGCAGGCCGCCCTGCTCGTGCGCCTCGGCGATCAGCTCGAAGGAGACCGCACTGAGCAGCACCCCCGCGCCGAACGCCATGATCGAGGCGATGATCCGGCGGGGAACCCGCGCGAAGAATCCGACGACCGCCCCGATCAACAGGGCGGACCCGGCGAGCAGGCCCCAGAACCCCGCTTCCAACCATTCCGGCACTCGCAGGACCGTACCCCCGCCCGGGCGAAGCCGAAACTGTCAGAAGTCGGCGAAGAGGTAGGGCAGCTCGCGGGGGAGGAGGCGGCGCAGCTCGGCCGCCGCGTCCGCCGGTACGTCACCGAGGCCGCGGATGTCCACGTCGGCCGGGTCCAGCACCCCGTACGCGAGCGCGGAGAGCCCGGCGGCGGTGAGCGTCGCGGTCGGTACGCCGGGCCCGGCGGCGGCGGGGAGCAGTTCCAGCCGGCCGGTGGCGCCGTCGAGCAGGTGCGTACCGGCCAGCCAGCGGTCGCCGACCAGTTCGACCCGGACCCGACCGGCCCCGGCCGGCAGCCCGGTCAGCGCGTCCAGGGAGAGCAGTCGGGCCATCGGCGCGGGCGAGCCGGGCCGGGACACCCGCGCCTCGACGTGCACCGCCAGGTCGGTGAGCCAGAGTTCGGGCAGTTCGTCGGCGGGGAGCCGGATCCGGATCCGCTCGACCTGGTCGACGTGCCGGGCGAAGAACTGGAGCAGCAGCGCCCGGGCGTACGGGTCGGCGGCGAGCAGGTCGTCCGCGATCAGTTCCCCGCCGTGGTCGTCGATCCGGTAGGTGACCGCGCCGGCGGTGCTCCCGCCGATCGTGGCGGTGAGCAGCCAGCGGTCGTCGCGGTCGCGCAGCCCGACCGCCCGGAAGTCCGGGAAGATCGCGAAGCCGTGCCGCTCGTGCAGGCAGCGCTCGGTGAAGGCCCGCCAGGTCGGGTAGCCGGCGCCGATCCGCTCCCAGGTGACCTCGCCGGGCAGTTCGGCGCGGAGCAGCGGGCCGAGGTCGGCCGGGGAGAACGTGACCGTCCGCGGCCGGGGCAGTCCGACGTAGCCGAAGCGCTCGTAGAACGAGGCGCGGAACGGGTGCAGCGCGGTGAGCTGATGCCCCTCGTCGCGCATCTCGTCGAGGACCTGGTGCAGCAGCGCCCGGACGTGCCCGCGGCGGCGGGCCAGCGGATGGGTGACCACCCCGGCCACGCCGGCCATCGGCAGCACCCGGCCGCGCAGGTTCTGCCGCATCGGAATGGCCGAGGCGGCGGCCACCGTCTCGCCGTCCTCCTCGACGACCAGGCTCAGGTTGCCCGCGTTGTACGGCAGGTACTCGCGGAACTCCTCGACCCGCCCCGGGGCCATCGGGGACGCCTCGAAGGCGTACGCCTGGAGCGGGAAGCTGGTGGTGGGGCGTTCCTCGGCGGCCAACCGGCGGATGCGCATTTGACCATCCCAACCCGGGCCGGGAACCCGCGCAACCGGATTGGGCCGCTCACAGCTCCGTGACGTCGGAGACCACGACGGTGACGTTGTCCGGCGCGCCGGCCTGATGCGCGAGCTTGACCAGCTGCTCGCCGCACTGCTGCCGGTCGCCGTACGTGGCGAGCGCCGAGGTGATGGCCGGGTCGTCCACGTAGTCGGAGAGGCCGTCGCTGCAGAGCAGCAGCCGGTCGCCGGGAAAGACGGCCAGCGTCCCGATGGCCGGCGGCGCGTCCGAGCCCTGCACCGCCCGGGTGACCAGCGACCGCTGCGGGTGGTGCCGGGCCTGGTCGGGGGAGAGGGCGCCCTGGTCGACCAGGGCCTGGACGAAGGTGTCGTCCCGGGTGAGCTGGGTCAGCTCGCCGTCCCGCAGCAGGTAGCAGCGGGAGTCGCCGACCTGGGCGAGGACCAGGGTGTCGCCGGCGAGCAGGGCGGCGGTCAGCGTCGTACCCATGCCGTCGCGGGCCGGATCCACCGTGATTGCGGCGCGGATGCGCTGGTTGGCGGTGCTCACCACCGCCCGCAGCGCGTCGGCGGCCTCGTCGGGATCGGTCGGCGGGGCCAGCTCGTCCAGGATGCGGATGACGATCTCGCTCGCCACCTCACCGGCGGGGAGCCCGCCCATGCCGTCGGCCACGGCCACCAGGCGGTCACCGGCGAGGGCGGAGTCCTCGTTGTTGGTCCGGACGAGGCCGACGTCGTTGAGGATGGCCGAGCGGAGGATCAGCGTCATGGGTCAAGCTTGCCAAGAAGACCCTGCCGCCGTCTCTACGCACTACTGCGTAGGGTGTCAGAAATGATGCCGGTGTCCATGGTCGGGCGCGCCGGCGAGCTGGCCGAGCTCGACCGGGCGTGGTCCACCGTGGCCATCGGACGCCGGCCGGCACCCACCGTCACGGTGATCACCGGTGTCGCCGGGGTGGGTAAGAGTCTGCTGGTCGCGGCCGCTCTGGAGGGCTTCACTCCGCGTCCGGCGGTGGTCCTCACGGGCGCGGCCCGGGTGCACGACCCGGCCCCGTACGACTGGTTGGCGGCGGTGCTCAGCGGCCGCGACACCGGCGGGTTGGATCTGCCGCCCGACGCGCTGGCCTGGCTGGCCCAGCAGCCCACCGCGCCGCGCGAACGCTACGCCCCGGGCACGCTGCTCCGGCTCGCCGTCCGCACGGTCCGGCTGCTGGTCGGCGCCGGCCCGGCGGTGCTGGTGGTGGAGGACCTGCACGCCCTGGACCCGGCCAGCCTCAACCTGCTGTGCGAGCTGGCGGCGACGCCGGAGCTGCCGGCTCTGCTGGTGGTGGCGAGCCGGCCGCCGGCCGACGCGGTGGCGCCGGACCTCGCGGTCCGCGCGCTGTCCCGCCTCTGCGGGGTACGCGGCGCGGTGCGCCAGCACCTCGCCCCGCTGACCGTCGCCGAGGTGGCCGAGGTGCTGACCCAGGTGTACGACGGGACCCGCCCCGCCGAGCCGGTGGTCGCGGCGGTCTGGCGGCGTACCGGCGGCAACCCGTACGCGCTGACCGAACTGCTCGCCGTGCACGCCGGGGCGGACCCCGAGAGGCTGCTCCACGAGCCGCTGCCGCAGCACTTGGAGCTGTCGGTGCCCCGGCCGGCGGTCCCGCCGGACGCCGAGCTGACCGGCCGGGAGATCGAGGTGCTCGGCTGCCTGGTCGCCGGGATGTCGAACAAGCAGGCCGCCCGGGCGCTCGGCATCTCGGTGCGGACGGTCACCGTGCACGTCTCCAACCTGCTGCGCAAGACCGGGTCGGCGTCGCGTACCGAGGCGGCGCTCTGGGCCGTGCGGCACCGGCTGCCGGTCTCCGCGCCGCCCGTCGGCTGACCGGTCAGCGTCGCGGGTAGCGCAGCAGCAGGCTGGCCTGCACCTCCTCGTCGCCGACGGCGGCGTAGCTGTGCGGCACGTCGGAGGTCCAGCGCAGGTGCCCGCCCGCGGCGGCGGTCAGCGGCGCGTCCACCGGCCCGGCGCGCAGCACGCCGGTGAAGACGGTGACGTGTTCGGTGACCCCGGGCTGGTGCGCGGGGGAGAGCTGCTCCGGGCCGGGGGCGACCCGCATCCGGTACAGCTCGTAGGTCGCGTCGCTGTCGGTGAAGACCTCGAGCAGGGTGGCGCTCACCGCCGCGCCCCGCACGGTGGGCGTCTCGGCCGGTCCGGAGAGGACCGCGGTGAGCGGTACGCCGAGCTGCGCGGTGACCGCGTAGAGGGTTTCCAGGGTGGGGTTGCGAGTGCCGTTCTCGAGGCCGGAGAGGGTGGCCTTTCCGACGCGGGCCAGCCGGGCGAGGGTGGAGAGCGACATCTGCCGCTCCTCGCGGAGCGCGCGGACGCGGCGTCCGACCGCGCCGGCTCCGGCGTCGGGTACCCGGTCACGGGCTGGTGGGGCTGTTGCCATGCGGCTATGGTGCTACACCGTGCTGTTCCGTAAACGGAACGGTCGGACGGGAGGGTGGCATGGCGGGACGACTGCAACCAGTGCTGGCCGGCGTCGTGACCGCCCTGGTCGGCTTCGCCAGCTCGTTCACCGTCGTCCTGGCCGGTCTGCGGGCGGTCGGCGCGAGCGACGCCCAGGCCGCGTCGGGGCTGCTGGTGCTCTGCGTGGCGGCCGGCCTGTGCGCGGTCTGGCTCGGGCTGCGGCACCGGCTGCCGATGGCGATCGCCTGGTCCACCCCGGGGGCGGCGCTGCTGGTGGCGACCGGCCCGGTGCCCGGCGGCTGGCCGGCGGCGGTCGGCGCGTTCCTGGTCGCCGGCCTGCTGATCGTGGCCGCGGGACTGGTCCCCGCGCTCGGCCGGGCCGTCGCCGCGATCCCGGCGCCGATCGCCAGCGCGATGCTCGCCGGGGTGCTGCTGCCGCTCTGCACCGCGCCGGTGCGCGCGCTGATCGAGGTGCCCCGGCTGGCCGGTCCGGTGGTGCTCACCTGGCTGGTGCTGCACCGCTTCGCCCGTCGCTGGGCGGTGCCGGCCGCGCTGGCCGTGGCCGCGGTGATGATCGCGCTGACCACGCCCGGGTCCGGGCCGGATCGGCTGGACCTGGCACCGGCCGTCGTGCTCACCGAGCCGGCGTGGACGGTCTCCGCGGTCGTCGGCCTCGCGCTGCCGCTCTTCCTGGTCACCATGGCCGCGCAGAACGTCCCCGGGACGGCGGTGCTCGCCGGCTACGGCTACCAGGCGCCGCTGGGCTCCGCGCTCCGGGTCACCGGGCTGGCCACCGCGCTCGGCGCGCCGGCCGGCGGGCACGCGGTCAACCTGGCCGCGATCACCGCCGCGCTCGCCGCCGGCCCGGACGCCCACCCCGACCG
>NZ_QGGF01000093.1 GCF_003857015.1 Micromonospora globispora
TACAACGCCACCGCGTCGGCCTTGAACTCCGCGGGGTAGTGCTTGTTCACCATCTGTCAGGGACTCCTGATCTCCCCGGACCATCACGATCCAAGGTTCAAGTGTCCAGGACCAGGGGGCAACTCCCCGCGACAGCCTCGATGGCTCCGTGCTGCTTGCGCTAACCAACGCCCGGCTTTGGACGCCTGACTTCCTCAACCCGCGCCCCTACTCGCCTCTGACCCGCATCGACGAGGAGTTGGCAGGTCTGGCCGACACTGACCCGGCCGTCGTCCGGCGAGACCTACAAGCGGTCCACGGCGCGCCACTGCCCGACCCGCTGCGTGGCCCCGCCCCACGGGTACTCACCCGGATCATCGACGCACTTACCGAGTACTGGCGGCGCTGTTTTGAACCGCATTGGCCACGGATGCGCGCACTGCTGGAAGGCGATGTCACCTTCCGCGGCCGGCAAATCGCCCAACATGGGCTCGCGGCGATGTTTTCCGAGCTGTCGAACACTGTCAGGCTCGTCGGCAGCGCAGTTGAAGTCCAACTGCGATCGGATCTCGACTATACGAGAACGACTACAGGCGGACTCACGCTCGTGCCGACACTGTGGACAACCAACGCCTCAACACCCATCTCAGCCGCTGAAGCCCCGATGATCCTCTACAGCGCGCGCGGAGTGGCCACCCTCTGGGAGCCACAGTCCCTGCCGGCCCCCGACGCCCTCAGCGGTCTCCTCGGCGCCACCCGGGCCGGCCTTCTCATCCAGCTGGGCACGCCCAGCTCCTCGACCGAACTGGCAGCCCGCCTCGGCGTCACCACCACAGCCGTTAACCAGCACCTCCGGGCGTTGCGCACAGGCGGACTACTCGTCAGCGCCAGACACGGCCGAGCCGTGCTCTATCGCCGCTCCGATCTCGGCGACCTGTTGGCCGGAGTGGGGTAAGGCCAGGCCCTCTCCCGGAAGCAGCTCTAACAGGCCGCGCTTTGGCTACGCCGCTCTCGTGCTCCTTGGCCGTCAGGCGCGACCGTGGCTGCAAATAGCGGGCGATGCGTTCTCCCAGCTCACGCCACATCTGATCGAGGCGGTTCGGATACCGCCACATGCGCTTTCACGTTTGCCCAGCTCAATGGCTGTCGGTGGACCGCCAGGGACTGGAACCCTGAACCCCTCCGGCGGGGTGTTGCTCGCCTCAGACCGGGCGGATCGCCGCGCTGACCTGGGCATGGCCTTGCGTTGCCTTACAGCGGTTGACAGCCCTTGCCGGCGTCAGTTGTGCCCGGCTTGTGCCGGATGATCTCGCCAGTCCATCGCTTGACCTCCAGGTTCCGATCTCGTCCTTGGCCCCCGCCGGGGGATGCGGTCAAGCTGTCGCCTGCTACCAGCTGGTACCGGCCAGCCTCGATGAGCCGGTGCCGGGCGACAGCGACCGGCAACCCTGCCCTACCGCGTCGAGGTTGCGGATCCACCAGCACGCCGCCTCAGAGAGGCGGGTTGGGCCATCGCCCAGGCGGTGAGGAACCAGTCTGGGGTAAAGATCGACTGAGGTTCTGGTGATGCACAGTGAGGGGCAGCGGTGAGCTTCAGCTTCGTGGCAGGCTGCTGTGGTGATCATTGGCTCGCGCGGGGTTGCGCGCATCACCGCGGCCGTGCTCGTCGCGATGCTGTGTGGTGCCTGCGGAACAGGTCAGCGAGATGCCGCAGCCGAGCCTCCGCAAGAGGCGACATCGGCCGCGTCGGCGGCACCGGTCCAGACGACGAGCTGCGAGTACTGACTGCGGACGAACACTCGATGCACTGAACCACCGTAGCGAAGGACCACAGGAGCCTCGGTTTGGAAGTGCCTAACCTCAGCTTGGGGCTCGGCTTGATCTACAGCGTAAGTAAGCCGTGCTCCGTGGTAAGGGAGCACGGCATCGTCAGGTCCAAATATCGAAGTGCCGTTGTAGGCCGCCGTTGACCGCTACGTCGGGCACGCATCGGGCATGCCGAGCGGGCCACTCATCATGACTCAGTCGCAAGGGGACGTCCTGCGTCAAGTGCAGCGCGGCCGGCATCCGTGACCATCGCATTGGCCAGCACTGGCTCACCCGACTTCTCTACAACGAAGCCTTGCTCAACTAGGTACGTTGTGACGTCAACGTGTTCACGGGACATGGGACGGATCGTCAGGGATTTGAGTGCGGGCAGTACTGCTACATAGCCGTCCTTTTCGTGGCCTTCCTCGACAAGCTTGCCCAATACCGACAAACCCAGTGCGCGTAGCTGGCCAGGAGGAAGCTGAGGAGAGTTCTTGACCATCGCGCGCAACTGCCTACCCTTCCGCAGCCCCATAAGCACCATGACCGCCAGGAAAGCGGCGAAAGCCACCACCCACACGAGCAGGTTTCCCACATCTACCTCCACTGATATTAATGGCACGAGGCAGGCCAGAATAAGCCCTACTTCGTGGGCACAACAGCACGCCCTTCAGCACTTACCTCCCCTGCCATCCCGTCTGCCGCCGACCCGCCTCCTAGGGAGCGGACCGTCGCCCGGCCCGCCACGTCAAGCGGACCTTGACGGCTCGTACGAGCGCTGGCGGGTCGGGCGGTGGTCTGCTCGGCTTGCCCGGGTCGGTGGCAGGCGGGATGGCCTATCGCAACCACCCACGGACCGTGACCCGCCGACGATCTTCGGTCATCCTGGAGCCGTTGCGCCCCCGCCGGAGGCGCCCTAACCGCAACCCCGCGACCGCCGCCAGCTCGCCGACGCGGCCGGCGCGCGCTCCCCTACGCCGCGCGAGTCCTAGCCGCGTGGCCCGGCCGGCTGCCGGCCCATCCCTCACCCGGTCAAGCTCCTGCCACGTGATGTCGTCGCGTGCGCTCCAGCCGCCGCCGGAGGTCGCCCCGTGATGAATGACGCCAGACCTCTTGCTGACTTCTTGCTGACACACCGACCGAGGGGTCTGGCCGCGACCGGCTTAGGCAATGCTGCTGCCAGACGCTGGCACCCCGGTGGGGAACCAGGCTGCCCGGCGGATCACCGTCGGTGGCACGACACAGGCTTGTCGCGTGGCTTTTATCCAACGACCGCCAAGAAATCCGAGTAGAACAGGCCCAGGCCGACCGCCACGCAGACGCCGGCCACGATCCAAAACCGGACCACAATATTGACCTCGCTCCATCCGGCCAGCTCGAAGTGGTGGTGCAACGGCACCATCCGGAAGACACGTCTACCGGTGGTCCGGAACGAGACGATCTGGATCACCCACGTCGTTGTGATGATGACGAAGAGCCCGCCGATCATGATCGAAAGCAGCGTGGTGCGGGTTGCCACCGCGAGCCCGCCGATCAGGGCGCCGAGCCCGAGCGAGCCCACGTCACCCATGAAGATCCGCGCCGGGGACGTGTTCCACCACAGGAAGCCCACGCAGGCGCCGGCCGCCGCCGCCGCGATCATGGCGATCTCCAGGGGATCCCGGACCTGGTAGCAGTAGTCGTTCACGCGGGCGTACGTGTCGTCGGCGCACCAGTGCCGGTACTGCCAGAAGCCGATCAGCGCGTACGCGCCGAGCACCAGGATCGACGCGCCGGTGGCCAGGCCGTCGAGGCCGTCGGTGAGGTTCACGCCGTTCGACATCGCCGTGATCACGAAGACGATGACCATGACCGCGCCGACCTTGCCGACGTTGAGCCAGCTGATGTCGCGGATGAGCGAGATGTGCTCGCTGGCCACGGTCTGGCCGTTGGTGCTCGGCACGTAGAGCGCGGCGATGCCGAACCCGCCGCCGACGATCGCCTGGCCGAGCAGCTTGCCTTTGGCGGACAGTCCGTCGGAGTTGCGCCGGAGCACCTTGAGGAAGTCGTCGAAGAAGCCGACCGCGCCGCAGAAGACGAACAGCCCGAGCAGCACCAGGGCCGTCATGGTCGGCCCCTCCTGCGCGATCTGCCGCTCGGGCAGGGTGGTCAGGGCGATATGCCCGGCGACGTAGGCGAAGACGGTCGCCACGATGAAGACGACGCCGCCCATCGTGGGCGTGCCCTTCTTGCCCTGGTTGCTGGCGAGCCCGATGGATCGGATCGGCTGGCCGGCCTTGAGCGCGGTGAAGACGCGAATCGCCACCGGCGTGCCGAACAGGGAGATGATGAACGCGACCGCGGCCGCGACGATGACCGCCCTCACGGGCGAACCTCCACGAGATCCGGATTTCTCACGGCGTCCCCACCGCGCAATGCGTGTCGGATAGGTCGGCATGATGCGAGCCGCCGGCCGCTTCCTGCGCAGCCCGCTCGATTTTCGCCCAGTACGCCTCCCGGGCCGCCGTGTCGATCTGCTCCTCGTACTCAGCCCTCACCCCGGTCCGGCCATCGAGCTGCTCACGCAGGATGTCGGCGTGTCCGGCATGCCGGGTGGTCTCCTGAAGGACGTGGACCATGATGTTGAACAGCTTGACGTCCGGCCGCGACCACCACGGCACGTGGCCAGGCGCGTCGATGGGAAGCTCTTCGATCGTCGCGTCCGCATGCCCCCAGGCACGCTGATAGAAGTCGATGATCTGCTCGCGGGTCTCGCCCGGGGTCACCCACAGGTCGCTGCCGTCCGCGTCCTGCCATCGCCCCAGCGGCCCCGGGAACGGGCGGCCGAAGACCTCACCGAAATACCAGGCCTCCAGGGTCGCCAAGTGCTTCACCAGGCCAAGGAGGTTGGTCCCCGTCGCTGTCAAAGGACGCCGGACGTCGTACTCGGACAGGCCCTCGAGCTTCCAGACCAGCGCCTGACGTATCGACCTGAGCTGGCCGTGCAGAGCGTCCTTAGCGAAATCATCGATCACGAGACACGATCTTGCCATTCCGACGGCAAGCGGAGCGGCCCTGGACCTCACAGCGCCGTGGTTCGTAACTCGCCGACCCGAATCCGACGACGATCTTGCAGCGCCAGGCCAGAGGCTGAGTGGTAACAGTTCGCTATGGTCGCGACCATGGTTGATGTCTTCGCGGCCAGCGGTGGCGGCAGTGTCGGCGGTTGGTTTGCGTCGGTTGGAGTTGGAATCAACCTTTTCTATGCAGTTGGCCTTGCGCTCCTGTACTGGGTGATCAGGCTGGCTGTCCGGCATGCAATCCGGGATGCCGGCGAGCGTCAGTCACGTACGAGGGCCTGACCTGTCACTTCCGCTCGTCGGTCGAATGGCGCACGCCTCTTGGCCGTACCTCCTGCCATCCCGGCTGCCGCCGACCCACACTCCGTGGAGCGGGCCAGGGCCAGGGCGACCAGGTGGAGCGCCCTACCGGACGTACGACCTGGTCACCCTGGCCCTGGTCTGCTCGGCTTGCCTGGGTCGGTGGCTGGCGGGATGGCAGGCTCCTCAACCACCCACCCACCGGAACCGTTCGACAATTCCATCCTGGAGTCGTCTGGCCCCCGCCGGAGGCACAGCTCTAACCCCGCCCTCTTTTTCAC
>NZ_QGGF01000219.1 GCF_003857015.1 Micromonospora globispora
TATGCGATCGTCGGCAGCATCAGATGTCTATAAGAGACAGCCACCGGCCCCGTCCGCGTCGCCCACACCACCGAGACCCCGGCCGTACGCGAGGCGGTGCTCGCCGCCGCCCGCGCCGTGGACGGGGACCGGGTCGCCGAGACCTCCGACGGCCGGTACGTCCGGCGGGTCGGCCCGTCCCCGGGGCAGCCGCTGCCGCTGGTGCTGTCGGTGCCCGCGGATCGGCCACCCGGCCTCTACGCCGCGCTGGTGGGGGCGGTGGTGCTGGCCGCGCTGCTGGCCGTGCTGGCGGCCTGGCGGCTGGCCCGGGTGACCACCCGACCGCTGATGGAGCTGGCCGGCGCAGTGGACCGGGTCACCGACGGCGACCTGACCGCCCGGGTGCCGGTGCGCAGCCGCGACGAGATCGGGCGGCTGGCCCGCGCCTTCAACCGGATGACCCGGGAGACCGGCAGCTACGTGGCCGCGCTGACCAGCAGTCGCGACCAGCTCCGGGGCCACCTGGCGGTGCTCGGCGACACCCTGGCCAGCACCCACGACCTGCACCGCATCCTACGGGTGATCCTGCACAGCGCGATCGCCGCGACCGGCGCGCGGGCGGGCGTGGTGCTGCTGGTCGACTCGGACGGCGTGCTGGTCGGCCAGTGCGCCGAGGGGCTGGAGGGACGCTGGCCCGGCGGGGACCCCGCCGACCCGGCGACGCTGCGGGTGCCGGTCGGCACCGGGGTGGTGGGGGCGGTCGCCGCCACCGGGGAGCCGCAGCGCGGCCGCTGGGCACCGCCGGCCGTCCCGACCGGGGAGCCGGTGTGCGAGACGTACGTGGCGGTGCCGTTCGCCGCGCCCGGGGCGGCGGAGCTGGGCCTGCGCGGCGGCCCGGAGCGGCCCGGTCACCCGCCCGCCGAAGGGGACGGCGACGGCGGCGCGAGCGCGCTCGGCGTGCTCGCCCTCTACGACCAGCTCGGCGGCCACGGGTTCGACGACGACGACCTGGCCACCCTGCGGACCTTCGCCGGCCATGCGGCGGTGGCGGTGGACAACGTCCGGGTCCACGAGGAGGCGCAGCGGCTGTCGCTGACCGACCCGCTCACCGGTCTGTGGAACTACCGTTACCTGCGCGAGTCGATCCGGCGCGAGGTCGAGCGGGCGAACCGCTTCGGCCGGATGCTCAGCGTCCTGGCGCTGGACCTGGACCGCTTCAAGGACGTCAACGACACCTGGGGCCACGCCGCCGGGGACGCGGTGCTGATCGAGTTCGCCCGCCGGGTACGCGGCGAGATCCGTGAGGTGGACCTGGCTTTCCGGCAGGGCGGCGAGGAGTTCGTGGTGCTGCTGCCGGAGACCGACGCCCGCGGCGCTGCCATCGTCGCCGAGCGGCTCGGCGCGGTGGTCCGGGACAGCCCGGTCGCGGTGGACGGACACTCGGGCGCGCCGGTGCGGGTGGCGGTGACCGTCTCCATTGGCATCGCCGTCTATCCCGACCACGCCGCGACCGGCCAGCAGGTGCTGGACGCGGCGGACGAGGCGCTCTACGCGGCCAAGGCCGCCGGCCGGGACGGCTACCGGGTGGCGCAGCCGCCCCACGCGCCGGCCGAGGAGATCCCGGTGCCGGCGGGTGCCCTCGGCCCACCGGAAGGACCGCCCCGGAGCGGCGCTCCCGACGCCGCGGGCGGGGTTCCGGGCGGCGCGTCTTCCGGTCCTCACCCGCCGCGGCAGAGCCGTGGCCGATAGTCTCGCGACATGTCGGAGCACTCAGCAAATCCCTCAGCGACCGCCGCGACCGGTCGTCCGCGCGCGGTCAAGGCCGTCATCCCGGCCGCCGGCCTGGCCACCCGGTTCCTGCCGGCCACCAAGGCGGTGCCGAAGGAGCTGCTGCCGGTGGTGGATCGGCCGGTGCTGCAGTACATCGTCGAGGAGGCCACCCAGGCCGGCATCAACGACGTGCTGCTGATCACCGGGCGCGGCAAGACGTCGATGGTGGACCACTTCGACCGTCGCCCCGATCTGGAGGCGAAGCTCGAGGAGAAGGGGGACACCGAGCGGCTGGCCGCGGTGCAGCGCCCCAGCGAGCTGGCTGAGATCTACACCTGCCGGCAGCCCGAGCAGCTCGGCCTCGGCCACGCCGTCGGGTACGCCGAGTCGCACGTCGGCGACCAGCCCTTCGCGGTGCTGCTCGGCGACGAGTTCGTCAAGATGGACGAGCCGCTGCTGCCGGCCATGCTGGAGCTGCAGGCCCGTACCGGCGGCGTGGTGCTGGCCTTCTTCGAGGTGGACCCGGCGGACACCAAGCGGTACGGCATCGCCTCGGTCGAGCCGGCCGAGCCGGAGTTCAGCGACATCGCCGAGGTCGTCAAGGTCACCGGCCTGGTGGAGAAGCCGAAGCCGGAGGAGGCGCCGAGCAACCTGGCCGTCCTCGGCCGGTACGTGCTGCCGGGGAAGATCTTCGACGCGATCCGGCGTACCGAGCCGGGCAGCGGCGGTGAGATCCAGCTGACCGACGCGATGGAGATCCTGCGCAACGAGGGCACGCCGGTGCACGCGATCGTCTACCGGGGCACCCGCTACGACACCGGCATGCCGCTGGGCTACCTGCAGACCGTGGTGCAGATCGCCGCCGAGCGGGAGGATCTGGGTCCCGAGTTCCGCAAGTGGCTGGTCGAGTTCGTCAACTCGGACGCGTCGGCCGGTCCCGGTAGATGACCGCGACGGCCGACGCCGAGGCGGCCGCGAACGAGTTGACGCCGCTCGCCGACTACCTGGGCAGCGTGCTGCGCAGGTTACGCGCGCTGCCGCCACTCGACCTCGACCTCACCCAGGCGTACGGCAACGTCCTCGCCGAGGACGTCGTCGCGCCGTACTCGTTCCCCGCCTTCGACCAGGCGGCGGTGGACGGGTACGCCGCGCGCTGGGAGGACATCTCCGGAGGGAGCCGGGGCCCCGGTTACGTCCCGGCCCCCTCCGGCACGCCCGGCGGCCGCAGCATCCGGCTGAACGTGGTCGGCGACCTCGGCGCGGCGAGCTGGCGGCCGGTACGACTCACCCCCGGCTCGTGCTTCTCGGTCGCCGCCGGGGCGCCGCTGCCCATCGCGGCGGACGTGGTGGTCCCGGTGGAGTGGACCGACCAGGGCATGGCCGCCGTGGAGATCTTCCGCGCCCCGAAGCGGGGGTACGGCGTCCGCCGCGCCGGTGAGGAACTGCCTGCCGGCACCCTGCTCGCCCGCGCCGGCACGTACGTCTCGCCGGCGCTGGTCGCCGTCTTCGCCGCCACCGGCATCGGGCACGTCGTGGTCCGGCCCAGCCCCCGGGTGGTCATCGTGGCGACCGGCGACGAGCTGGTCGACGTGGGCCGGGGCAGCCAGCCCGGCCAGGTGGTCGACGTGAACTCGCACGCGCTGACCGCCGCCGCGGCGGAGGCGGGCGCGCTGGCGTACCGGGTGGGGATCTGCGACGACGACCCGGAGGCGCTGCGCGGCCTGCTGGAGGATCAGACCCTGCGGGCCGACCTCATCATCACCACCGGCGGCACCGGGACCGGGCCGGGCGACATGGTGCGCCGGATCCTCTCCCGTCGCGACGGCGGCCGGGCGGGGCCGGTGAGCTTCACCGACGTCGCCCTCTATCCCGGCACGGCACTCGGGTTCGGTACGGTCGGCGCCGAGGAGGTGCCGGTGGTCTGTCTTCCCGGTGAGCCGGGCGCGGCGCTGATCGGCTTCGAGGTGCTGGCCCGGCCGGCCATCCAGCTGCTCGCCGGGGCCGAGCCGGTGTTCCGGCCCAGTGTCCGGGCGCACCTGTTGGAGACCGTCTCGTCCCCCGTGGGGCTGCGCGAGTTCCGCCCGGCGCACGTTGCCGAACGACGTGGTGGCGGCTACACCGTCCAGCCCTTGAGCGGCGGACCGTTCACCCTCTCCGGGCTCGCCGAGGCGAACGGGCTGCTGGTGCTCGGCGAGCGGGTCACCACGGCCGCGGCGGGTTCCACGGTGGACGTGCTGCTGCTGGACCGGCGCCGGTGAGCCTGTTGGGGTTCGGGCGGCCGCCGGGCTGGCCGGCGGTGCTGGTGGACGGTCCGGTGGTGCTGCGCCCCTATCGGCGCTCGGACGCGGCCGCCTGGTCGGAGATGCGGCGCGCCAACCGGGAGTGGCTCGCGCCGTGGGAGTCGAACCTGCCCGGGAGCTGGGACGAGCTCAACTCGCCGGCCGCGTTCCGCTTCGTCCACAAGGACCAGCGTCGTTCGGCGCGTACCGGCGAGGGCATGCCCTTCGCGGTCTGCCTGCGGGAGAACGGGCGGGAACGGCTGGTCGGGCACCTGAACATCGGCAGCATCGTCCGGCGGGCGTTCTGCTCCGGGTACGTGGGCTACTGGGTGGACTCCCGGGTGGCCGGTCGTGGGGTGATCCCCACCGCGGTGGCGCTCGCCGTGGACCACGCGTTCGGCCCCGGCGGGTTGCACCGGGTCGAGGTGAACATCCGGCCGGAGAACCGGCCGTCCCGGCGGGTGGTCGAGAAACTCGGCTTCCGCGAGGAGGCGTACCACGTCCGGTACATGCACATCGACGGTGCCTGGCGGGACCACATCGGGTACGCGATGACCAGCGAGGAAGTGCTCGCCGAGGGCGGGCTGCTGGCCCGCTGGCACCGCGCACGTGACAACGCCGGGTGAAGCGTCCTACCTCCGGCGCTCGGCGCGGCGCGCCATCAAGTCGGTCCACCGCCCGTAACCTCAAGTAACTGCAAGCTCTGGCAAGCGCCGCCCGACCGCAGGATCTGCGCCGTGGACGATGATCCGTGGAAGATCTTGCGGCGGGCGGGCGGTTGCCCCGAATTCGGTGACGGGAGGGGTGAGGGTGCCGACCTCGGTGCTCCTCGCCGTCCTCGCCGCCGCCGGCCTGCTCGCCTTCGCGCCGGCGCTGGTCCGTCGGTACGACGCCACCGAGCGGCTGGTGGCGGAGCGGGCGCAGTCGACGGCGCGGGTGCTCCAGCGCCGCCGGCGGCGCCGTACTGTGCCGGGACGGCGGCCGATCAAGCCGCCCCGCACCCTCGTCATCACTCTCAGTGAGGACGCGAGCACGGGCGGTCTGAGTGCTCCCGTCTCCGCGCCGCCCGCGCCGCGTCGGCCGAACCGGCTGCGCGCCGTGTCGCCCACCGCCAACCGGTCCCGTCGTCGGCACCCGCCGAAGCGCCGCCAGCACACCCCGGCCATCTACCGCCGCCGTCGGGTGCTGGCCGCGCTGCTGCTGCTCAACGGCGTCGAGCTGATCGGCGTGGTGCTGGTCAGCCCCGGCTTCTGGATCAGCTTCTCGGTGACCGGGACGCTGCTCGTGGCGTACGTCGTACACCTGCGCAAGCGGGCGCTGGCCGAACGCCGGCGGCGGCGCGCGGAGGCCCGCGAGTC
>NZ_QGGF01000026.1 GCF_003857015.1 Micromonospora globispora
GGGTGACCGGCCAGGGCGATCAACGCGATGCGGCACGCTCGCACTGACGCGGCGGCGGTCAGGCCGCCCCGTCGGTGAGGATCGGCAGGACGCCGGTCAGCTCGAGCACCCGTCGCACGTGGCCGGCCGGGGTCCCCGTGGCCGACAGCAGTTTCGTCGAGAGCTGCTTCATTGGGTTAGTCCTCGCCGATGCGATCCGCTTTGGTGGTTGTCTTGAACGGGGTGGGTGCCTCGGGTGGTTCGCCGCTGATGTTGGTGATGATGGCGGCGGCGAGGTCGCGGAGTTTGCTGTTGCGGTGTTGGGATGCCTGGCGCAGCAGGCCGAAGGCGGTCCTGGCGGTGCAGCGGTGTTGAGCCATCAGAATCCCGATGGCCTGGTCGATGATCGAGCGGGACGCCATGGCCTCGCAGAGCTGCTGCTGCACTTCTGTCTGCTGTGCCTGGCGCAGGGTCAGGGCGAGGGCTGCGGCGCACTGGGCGGCGAACGCTTCCGCGTGCTGACGTTGCGGCCCGTCGAACGCGGCGCGCTGCGTGGAGTAAAGGTTCAGCGCGGCGATGGTCTGGCCGTCGACCAGGAGGGGTATGGACAGGGAGCTGACCACGCCGTGGGCTATGGCATGCGGCCGGTACCGTTCCCAGCGTTCGTCCCCGGCCAGGTCGTCGATCTGGGTCACGACGCCGCCGCGGAGGGCGTCGAGGCAGGGGCCTTCGTCGGCGCCGTACTGGATCTCGTCGAGCTCTGCGGCGAGCACGTCACTGTTGGAGACAGTGAACGGCCGGCCGTCGCGGCGCAAGGTCAACCCGCACGAGGCAGCGGGGGTGACCACGTCGGCGGCGAGCCGGACCACATCATCAAGGAAGGCGTCGAGGTTGGGTGACCCGACGAGCAGATCCAGCAGGTGACCGTAGGCGGCGGACGTCAGGGCAGACGGATCGGAGGAGCTGGACACGGGGAACCGGCTTCCTAAAGCAACGCTTCGGTTGGTCGATCGACCGAAGGCGGCGCCGTCTCGATTTGGCGACGTGCAAGAAACCACCGGCTGTCCCAGTATGCGCCTTGTGCGGCTGACGGCAGCGTGTCAGTGGTGTCGGGGGGCATTCGATCGGGAGTACGCTGTTGGCCGGGTTCGGACATGAGCCTGGGGCGACCGCCCACCGGCGCCGTTGCGATTAGTCGTGGTGGCCTCGGATCCTCTGCCGTATGCGGCGGGAGGGCCCATGTTCACCCACCGGATGTCTGCCAGGTTGAAGCCTCGCCCCTACCGCGACCCGCTTCTGTCACTGCACGTTGCCACCTCCGGCCGGGTCACCGTTGTAGTGGTCCGTGGCGAGGTCGACATGAGCAACGCCCACTTGCTGACCGATCTTGCCGGATGCCTGCTGTGCGATCACCCCCCGCGGCTGGTGCTGGATCTCGCGAAGGTGACGTTCTTCGGCGCGGCCGGGATCAACGCACTGCTGCGCATCCAGCAGGCGGCCACCGCTGACGCGGTAGACCTGGTCCTGTGTGACCCGTCTCGGATCACCGTCAGAGTCCTCACCGCAACCGGAGACATCGACCGGTTCCGAAGCCACACCACCACGACCACCGCTTGACACCTCCGTCGAGTACGAGGCTGGTGACCAAGAGCGGCAGCGCCAGCGAGCGGGCTCGTCCTTGGCGGAGGACGTTTCCAGTTCGGTTGTCTCGCAGGGGGTGAGACTCCACCCATTGTCTGAACAGGAGTCGCGTAGCTGAGGCGCTGTTGGCAGGCAACCCCTCTCGTGGATCCGGGCCAGCGTCGGGTTACCGCTCGATCATCTGCATCTGGGCCTCGGTGTGGTGGCCGCCCTCGGCCGGGGTGAGGCGGTCCAGGGTCGCAATCTGCTCAGCGGTCAGTTCGACGGCATCGGCGGCAGTGTTCTCCTCCACCCGGCTGACGCGCTTGGTACCGGGAATGGGCACGATGTCGCCGCCCTTGGTGAGCAACCACGCCAGGGCCACCTGCGCCGGCGTGGCGCCCACCTGGTCGGCGACCGTTTGCACCTGGTCGGCGATGCGCAGGTTGCGCTGGAAGTTCTCGCCGGTGAATCGCGGGTTGTTCTTGCGGAAGTCGTCGTCGTCGAGGCGCTCGACGTCCTCCGGGGTGCGCAGCGTGCCGGTGAGGAAGCCGTGGCCCAATGGGGAGTACGCGACCAGCCCGATGCCCAGTTCGCGCAGCACCGGCAGCACCTGCTCCTGGTCCCGGGTCCACAGGGAGTATTCCGATTGCAGCGCAGTGACCGGGTGGACCGCATGCGCGCGGCGGATCGTGTCGATCCACGCCTCGGAGAGGCCGACGTAACGGACCTTGCCCTGCTCCACCAGCCCGGCCATCGCGCCCATGGTGTCCTCGATCGGAGTCTGCGGATCGACCCGGTGCTGGTAGTACAGGTCGATGTGGTCGGTGCCCAGCCGGCGCAGCGAGCCCTCGACCGCGATGCGGATGTTGTCCGGGCTGCTGTCGCGCGTCCACGGGCCACGGCCATCGTGCGCGACCAGCCCGAACTTGGTCGCCAGGACCACCTGGTCGCGTCGCCCCTTGATCGCCCTGCCGACCAGTTCCTCGTTGACGAACGGGCCGTAGATCTCCGCAGTGTCGATGAGCGTGACACCCAGGTCGAGCGCCCGGTGGATGGTGCGGATCGATTCGGCGTCGTCGCGGCCGGCGCCGGTATAGCCGTGCGACATTCCCATCGCACCCAGGCCGATCCGGGCGACCTCGAGGTCGCCGAGCTTGGCGGTACGCATGTTGGTCCCTTCGTGTCGTTCGTCGAGTGGGCCCCGCTGTCGCGCGGCGAGGCCGGGGGCAGCGGGGGTGCGGCGTGGATCAGGCTTCGGGGATCGGCCGGCCGAAGCTCTCGAGGGTGATGTCGGCCGGCTCTGGCCCGCCGCGCCGGCCGGTGTCGAGGCCGTCGATCGCGACCAGTTGCTCGCCGGTGAGTTCGAAGTCGAAGACGTCAAAGTTCTCCGCGATGCGCTGCGGGTTCGTCGACTTCGGGATCGCCGAGCGGCCCTGCTGCAGGTGCCAGCGCAGCATCACCTGCGCGGGCGTCTTGCCGTGCGCCTTGGCGATCTCGCCGATCACCGGGTCCTGCAGAGTGCTGCGGTGCTCACCGTCCCGGTAGAAGGTGATGCCGCCGATCGGCGACCAGGCCTGGGTGAGGATGCCGTGCGCCACGCCGAATGCCTGCACTTCGCGCTGGGTGAAGTACGGGTGCACCTCGATCTGGTTCACGGCCGGCACGACCGTCGCCCTGTCCAGCAGCGTGGTGAGGTGGTCGACCATGAAGTTGCTGACCCCGATGGCGCGGACCTTGCCGTCGGCGAGCAGCGTCTCCAGGGCGCGGTAGGCCTCCAGGGTCTTGTCGAACTCCGACGGCAGGGCCTGGTGCAGGATGAGCAGGTCGATCTGATCGACACCGAGCTTGCCCGCGCTCTTGTCGAAGCCGTGCAGGGTCTGGTCGTAGCCGTAGTCACTGATCCAGATCTTGGTTTCCAGGAAGACGTCGGCCCGATCGAGGCCGGACTTGCGGAAGGCCTCGCCGACTCCCCGTTCGTTGCCGTAGGCCGCCGCGGTGTCGATGTGCCGGTACCCGGTTGACAGCGCTGCCTCGACTGCGGCGCGGGTCTCCTCGGGTGGGGTCTGGAAGACGCCGAACCCGAGCGCGGGCATCTCGACGCCGTTGTTCAACGTCAGTTCCCGGATGGTCATGGGATGGGTTCCTTTCGGTTTCTGGGTAGCAGGTGGATGGTGACCGCGCTCGCGTTGGGTCCGACGACGGATCCGACGATGGCGGGTCCGTACCGGTCGTATTTGGCGTGGTAGGCGGCGTCGATGTCGACGTGGACGTCCGGGGCGGGCTGGGCGAAGACCACGTCCCGTTCCGGGCCGCCGGCCCGGATGCGGCCCGCGCCGCTGCGCAGGGCGCGAAGGAACCAGGGGTTGGCCGGGCCGCGGGCCGAGCGCACATACAGCTCGTCGCCGGCGCGGACGACCCAGATCGTGACATACGGTCGTAGCGTGCCGTCCGGCCGCAGGGATGCGAGCTCGAGCTCCTCCGCCCGGCCGATCGCCGTCAGCTCGTCCCTCGTCCAGGACGCCGTGGATTCGTGGGCGACAGTCTTTCGTTCTCCCTTGAGCGCGGAATCATGTCGGCCGGGAGGGGTAATGGCAGGGTCCCTCTCCGCAGGTTTGACACCGGCGAATCGCTACTGACCGGCACTGATGCGCACGAGGGACTTGGTGGCGCGGCGCTCGATCATGGCGGTGTAGGCGTCGGCGATGCCGTCGAGATCGGTTTCGTAGTCGAAGACGAGGCCGGGGTTGACGCGGCCGGCGAGCACGTCGTCGAGCAGCTCGGGGATGTAGCGTCGGGCGGGGGCGACACCGCCGCGCAGGCCGACGTTGCGGAAGATGACGGTGTCGATCGGCACGACGGAGTCGTGGGGCACGCCGATCGCGCCGACGATGGAGCCGACCCGGGCGATGCTGAACGCGGTGGCCATGGACTGGCCGGTGCCGACGCATTCCAGGGCGGCGTCGACGCCGAGGCCGCCGGTCATGTCCATGATCAGTTTCGTGACGTCGTCGCCGCGTTCGATGACGATGTCGGTCGCGCCGAACTCGCGTGCGAGGGCTTGCCGGGTGGGGTTGCGGCTCAGCGCGATGATCCGGTCGGCGCCGAGTCGCTTGGCGGCGATGACCGCGCAGAGGCCGACGGCGCCGTCGCCGACGACGGCGACCGTGGCGCCGGGCTCGATGCCGGCGCTGACCGCGGCGTGGTGGCCGGTGCACATCACGTCGGACAGGGCGAGCAGAGACTTGAGGGTGGTGTCGGAGTGGCCGCCGCCGGGGACCTTGACCAGGGTGGCGTCGGCGTACGGGACCCGGACGAACTCGCCTTGGCCGCCGTCGATGCCGTGGTTGCCGAAGGAGCCGCCGTGCAGGCAGTTACCGGTCCACCCGGCGGCGCAGTTGGCGCAGGTGCCGTCGCAGTAGGTGAACGGCGCGACGACCAGATCCCCGGGCCGCAGGGTGGTGACGTCGGCGCCGACCTGCTCGACGACGCCGATGAACTCGTGGCCGATCGGGCCGAGCGCGTGCGGGTTGACGCCGCGGTAGTACCACAGGTCGGAGCCGCAGACGCAGCCCAGCGTGACGCGCACGACCGCGTCAGTGGGAGTTTCGAGGCGTGGGTCGGGGCGCTCGCCGACGGTGATGTCGCCGGGGCCTCCGAAGAGCGTGGCGCGCATAGCGGGCGTTCCTAATGAGTTCTGGGAGTGAGCCATCCGGCAAACTCCTGGTGGGTAGGTAGCCGCCAGTTGGTGAGCACTCGTCGTTCCTGGACATCGAGTCCTGATGAAAGATCGTGCCCCGGCTGGTCGGTGTG
>NZ_QGGF01000478.1 GCF_003857015.1 Micromonospora globispora
AGCCGGGGCACGTTGCCCTGCACGATGGCGACGGTGACCTCGTCGGCGCCGCCGCGGCCCCCGGCCGGCACCGACGAGGTCACCGTCGCCATCGTGCAGGGCAACGTGCCCCGGCTGGGGCTGGACTTCAACGCCCAGCGGCAGGCCGTGCTTAACAACCACGTCGACGCCACCCTGAAACTCGCCGAGCAGGTCGCCGCCGGCACCCAGCGGCGGCCCGACCTGGTGGTGTGGCCGGAGAACTCCAGCGACATCGACCCGCTGCGCAACCCCGGCGCCGGATACCGGATCTCGGAGGCGGCCGACGCGATCGGCGCGCCGATCCTGGTCGGCGCGGTGCTGCTCGGCCCCGGCGAGGGGCAGGTGCGCAACGCGGGCCTGCTGTGGCGTCCGGGCAGCGGCCCCGACCTGGCGCAGCTCTACACCAAGCGGCACCCGGTGCCGTTCGCCGAGTACGTGCCGCTGCGCGGCATCGCCCGCATGGTGAGCTCCGAGGTCGACCGGGTCCGCTCCGACTTCGTGCCCGGCGCCACCCCCGGCGTGCTGGACACCGGGCCGGCGGTGCTCGGCGACGTGATCTGCTTCGAGGTCGCCTACGACGGCATCGTGCGGGACACCGTCACCGGCGGCGCCCAGCTGCTGGTGGTGCAGACCAACAACGCCACCTTCGACGTGGCCGAGGCCCGCCAGCAGCTGGCCATGGTGCGGCTGCGCGCGGTCGAGCACGGCCGGGCCGCCCTGATGGCCTCCACGGTCGGAGTGTCCGGGTTCGTTACCCCCGACGGGCGGGTATCCGCGGCCACCGGATTCAACACCCCGGCGGTGGTGGTCCGGCAGATGCAGCTCGGAAACGGGCGGACGCCGGCCACCCGGGTGGGCGTCTGGCCCGAGGTGGCCCTCGCGGCGCTCGCCGTCGCGGCCCTGGTCGGCGCGGCGGTGCTGCGCCGCCGGCGGGAGGTCGCCCCCGGATAGGACGACGGGTGCCGGTGCGCCGGCGAAAGGCGGTATGACGGTGGGCGAGGCAGCCGACAGGCGGACGGCCGGCCACCCCGGGGTGGGGCGGGTCCTCGTGGTCATCCCCACCTACAACGAGGCGGACAACGTCAGCCGGATCGTCGCCCGGGTACGCGACGCCGCGCCGGCGGTGGACATCCTCGTCGCCGACGACAACAGCCCCGACGGCACCGGGGTGATCGCCGACGCTTTGGCCCGTACCGACCCGCACGTGCAGGTGCTGCACCGGCACGGCAAGGAAGGGCTCGGTGCCGCGTATCTGGCCGGTTTCGCCTGGGCCCGCCGGCGCGGCTACGACGCCGTGGTGGAGATGGACGCCGACGGCTCGCACGCCCCGGAGGACCTGCCGGCGCTGCTGGACGCCGCCCGCGACGCGGACGTGGTGATCGGCTCCCGCTGGACCCGCGGGGCGCGGGTGGTGGGCTGGCCGCTGCGCCGGCTGCTGCTGTCCCGCTGCGGCAACCTGTACGCGCGGCTGGCGCTGGGCATGCCGGTCTCCGACGCCACCGGCGGCTACCGGGTGTACCGGTCGGCCGCGCTGGAGGCGATCGACCTGGAGTCGGTCCGCTCGCAGGGGTACTCGTTCCAGGTGGAGTTGTCCCGGCTGGCGCACCGGGCCGGGGTGCGGATCGTGGAGGTGCCGATCACCTTCGCCGAACGCGAGCGCGGGGCGAGCAAGATGAGCCCGCTGATCGTCGCGGAGGCGCTGTGGCGGATCACCGCGTGGGCGTTGCAGGACCGGCGTACGGCGGTGCGGCGCGGCCTGCACGGCACCCCCGACGGGCAGGTCCGGTGGCCGTGAGCGTGGACGTGTCATGCTGGAGGAGCGTGATGACGCCCATGGCAGATGAGGTGAGATGCGCCGAGGACTGAGGTTCGTACCGCCGGCCCTGCTGCTGCTCGCGGTGCTGGAGTTTGCGGTGTTCGTCCTGGTGGGCCGGGGCATCGGGTTCGGGTCTGCGCTGCTGCTGGTGTTCGCCGCGTCGCTGCTCGGGCTGGTGCTGCTGCGCCGGGAGGGGATGCGGGCGTGGCGGGGCTTCCGGGCCGCTGTGGAGTCGGGCCAGCCGCCGGGTCAGCGGGTGACCGACGGCCTGGTGGGGCTGGTGGGGGCGCTGTTGCTGGCGATCCCCGGCCTGATCAGCGGCCTGGTGGGGCTTTTGCTGCTGGTGCCGCCGGTGCGTCGGCTGGCCCGCGCCGGGGTGCAACGTACCGCCGAGCGCCGGGTGTCGTCGATGGTTGCCGGTGACCTGTTCGGCCCCCGCCGGGTGCGGGTGCGTCGCGGCGAGCCGCAGCCGACCCAGCCGGCCCAGCCCGCCCGGCCGGTCACCGAGCCGGGCCGGGCCATCGAGGGGGAGATCATCGAGCCCGGCCGCTCCTGAGCCGGGCCGTCCGACACGACGAAGCGCCCCCGGGAGTCTTCCCGGGGGCGCTTCGGTCGTTCTGCGTTTTCGCTCAGGCGCGGCCGCGGCGGGTGCGAACCTCCTGGAGCCGCTCGGCGAGGATGTCCTCCAGCTCGGCGATCGAGCGGCGCTCCAGCAGCATGTCCCAGTGGGTGCGCGGCGGCTTGGCCTTCTTCTGCTCCGGCTCGTTGCCGTCGACCAGCCGGGCGACGCTGCCGTCGAACTTGCACTCCCAGGTCGTGGGGACCTCGGCGTCGACGGCGAACGGCACCTCGAACTGGTGGCCCTTGGCGCAGAGGTACTCGCGGGTCTGACGCGGCGCGAGCTCCGTGTTGCGGTCGGATTCGTAGCTCACCGCGCCCAGGCGGCTTCCGCGCAGCATACGCTCGCCCATGATCGACTTCCCCTCGCTCGTGGTGCTGGTCTTCTGGTGTAACGGTCCGTCTCCGCCGGGCCATTCCCGCCCACGCCGGTGGGCCGGCGCACGCGCGGATCCCTCCAAGGGTAGCCGCCCATGACAACCGCCCGGCGGGGTCGTCCCCCGGCCGGGTCGAAACGGTGGAGTGTTTTGGCTGTCACCGGGGATGTTAGCCGCCCCAGGCGGACGGGAGGTTGCGATGGCGGGTGACACGCCGGTGCAGACCCGGGTGCCCTCGGAGCGGACCTTCTTCGGTCACCCGCGGGCGCTGTCGACGCTGTTCCTCACCGAGATGTGGGAGCGGTTCAGCTTCTACGGCATGCGGGCCATCCTGGCGCTCTACCTGACCGCGGCGGTCGCCGACGACGGGCTGGGCATCCGGGAGTCCACCGCCAACGCCGTCTACGGCACCTACAACGCGATGGTGTACCTGATGGCGCTGCCCGGCGGCTGGATCGCCGACCGGCTCCTCGGGGCGCGGCGCAGCGTGTTGTGGGGCGGCGTGGTGATCGCCGCCGGCCACTACGTGATGGCGGTGCCGGTGGGCTGGAGCGTGTTCGCCGGCATGACGCTGATCGTCCTCGGCACCGGGCTGCTCAAACCCAACATCTCGACCATGGTCGGGGCCCTGTACGACAGGGACTCCCCACGCCGCGACGCCGGCTTCTCGATCTTCTACATGGGCATCAACCTGGGGGCGTTCATCGCGCCGCTGATCACCGGCTTCCTCGGCGAGAAGATCAACTGGCACCTCGGCTTCGGCGCCGCCGCGATCGGCATGACCTTCGGCGTGCTGCAGTACGTCCTCGGCCGGCGCAATCTCGGCGAGGCGGGCGCCCGCCCCGCCGACCCGCTGCTCGGTGCGGACCGGCGCCGGGCGCTGACCCGGATCGGCATCACCGCGCTAGTGGTGCTGGTGGTGCTCGTCGTGCTCGCGCTGGCCGGGCTGTTCACGGTCAACACCGTGGTGAACCTGCTGACCGTGGTCACCGTGCTGGTCACCATCGCGTACTTCGCCCGGATCCTCACCGACCGGGAGATCAGCGGCACCGAACGCAGCCGGATGAAGGCGTACCTGTGGCTGTTCGTCTTCGCCGCCGCGTTCTGGCTGATCTACGACCAGGCCGGGTCGGTGCTGAACATCTTCGCCGCCGACCGGACCGACCGCGACGTGCTCGGGTTCACCTTCCCGGCGTCCTGGCTGCAGTCGGTCAACCCGATCCTGATCATCATCGGCGCGCCGCTGGCCGCCTGGCTGTGGCTGCGGCTGGGGCACCGGGTTTCCACCCCGATGAAGTTCGCCGTCGGTCTGATCCTCAACGGCCTGTCGTTCGTGCTGATGGCCGCCGCGGCCCAGGCCGCCGTCGGCGGCGACCTGGTCTCCCCGTGGTGGCTGGTGGCGGTGTACGCCATCCAGGTCGCCGGTGAGCTGGCGCTGAGCCCGGTCGGCCTGTCCGCCACCACCAAGCTCGCCCCGGTCAAGTACGCCAGCCAGATGATGGGCCTGTGGTTCCTCGCCACCGCCGTCGGTGACGCGATCGGTGGCCAGGTGGCCCGGCTCGCCGAGACGTGGCCGGAGCCGACATACTTCCTCACCTTCGGTTTGGCGTCGGTGGTGCTGGGGCTGGGCGCGGTGATGTTCGCCCGGCACATCCGGCAGCTGATGGCCGGCATCCACTGACCGCTGCCGGCCCCGGAGGTGTCAGTGTGTCGGGGTCGGCGGCAGGGGCAGCGGCAGGCCCGGCAGCCCGTCGATACTGGTCGCCACGTGCGGCTTGCCGGCGAAGTACGCGCTCAGCGACGCGTCGTCCTCACGGGCGAAGCGCTGGGCGTGCAGATCCCGGTCGGCGTCGTAGGTCATCAGCGGCACCGCGTAGCCGCAGGTGTCGCGGATCAGCTCGGCGCGGACCAGGATGATCGCCCGAAGCCCGTGCACGCTCGGGTCGATGTCGGGGAAGTGGCCGATCAGGTCCGTCCAGCGGGGGTCGTCCCGGAACACCGGCTCACCCCGGCCGTGCACCCGCACGATGTTCGGCGGGCCGGAGAACGCGCACCACATGAGCGTGATCCGGCCGTTCTCCCGCAGGTGGGCGATGGTCTCGGCGTTGCTGCCGGCGAAGTCCAGGTAGGCGAGGGTGTGCTCGTCGAGGACGGCGAGGCAGCCGCGCAGGCCCTTCGGGGAGAGGTTGACCGTGCCGTCGGCGGCCAGCGGGGCGGTGGCGGTGAAGAACATCGGCTGCTCCTCGATGAAGGTTCGCAGCCGGCCGTCGATGCGTTCGTATGTCTTCCCCATGTGGGCATCATCGCTGCCGGGGGCCGGTGGCGGCTGTCCCGTCCCGTCTCGTGGCGGGGTGCGATGGGTTACGCGGGGAGCGCCGGCGGCTCCCGCAGCCAGTCGGACCGGGTCGCCAGCGCCTGGGGGCGAATGCGGTGCCCGACCGGGTCGCGGCGGGCGAGGGCCACGGTCAGGCGGTGGCGGGGTCCGGCTGGGCGGAACCCAACCGGGCCAGCGCGCTGGCGAGGTCGCTGACCTGGTCGGCGAGCTGTGCCGCCCGCCGCGACCCGGTCGGCGACCCTCTTG
>NZ_QGGF01000055.1 GCF_003857015.1 Micromonospora globispora
ATCACTTAATCGACGTACCCGAACCGGCTCTGCCACCCCGACAGCCTGACGGCCCCACGCCGGCCCAGCCCTTCACTCAGGCCGGCGTGTCACCAACACCGCCAACGTTTGTGGTCAGAGCACTAGCAGGATGATCCGATGCGGATCACCCCACGCCTCGTGGCGTCCTTCCGCGTGCCGGCGACCACCCCTCGCATATCCGGTGTCCCCACACCGCGCACACGCCCGCCATCCAACGGTGGCCGCACCGCCGCGTCGTCGTGACCCGCCGGACGACGAGCTGACGGCGTACGACCTCGACCGGCTCCTCGCCGGCGACGACACTCCCGCCGCCCGGTTCCCCGCGCCCTGGCCCCCACCGGCGGGCGGAATCGATGCGGTGAGGAGCGCCGAGGGCGGAGACCGGGTCGACGAGCCACGCCCAGGCTGCCGCGCCGCCGGCTGATCCGACTCGCCCACCTGCCATGCGGTCGAAGAAGTACCCGGTGCCGGGCAGGGGCCGTCCTCCGGTGAGCAGGGTGGCGCCGGCGGCGAGGGAGTCTTCGACCTGTCGCTGGATGCCATCACGCAGATCAGCGCGGGCCACCGGGCCGATGTTCGTGCGCGGGTCGGTGGGGTCGCCGACGATCAGGGCCCGAGTGGCAGCGACGAAGGCGGCGGTGAACTGCTCCGCGATGGGCGCCTCGACGATGAACCGCTTGGCGCACACGCAGCTCTGGCCGGCGTTGGTGAACCGGGCCTTGACCGCCGCGGCGGCTGCAGCCTCGACGTCGGCGAGTACCACGAAGGCGTCCGACTCGCCCAGCTCGAGCACGGACTTCTTCACCGCGCGGCCGGCCGCTGCTCCCACCGCCGCGCCGGCGCGGTCGCTGCCGGTCAGCGGCCTCGGTGTTCGGGTCCTGGCGAACCCGGCCATCTCGCGCGCTGCGCGTCGTCGGGCGGGCGCCGACCACGGACCGTTCGGGGTGAGCCCCGGCCCCTATCGCGGCGTCACCGATCTGACCGGCCCGGACAGGCGTAGGCTGGGGCCATCCGGGAATCGACGACATCCCACTCCTGAGGTGCCCGCCACGCCGGCTCCGCCCGAGGGGATGCCATGTTCGTACCCGAACGCACCCGATCCGCAGCGACCCGACCGACCTCCGACCGTCGGAGCATGGGGAAGCACTCCCCCTTCCACGGGGCCGGGGGCCGTTGACCCGCGCCGGCGCGACCCGGATCGGCGTCCGCGCCACGGCGCGGCGCTCGCGATCGTCGCCATGGTGATCCGCACCGCCCGCATCACCCAGCTGCGGCGCCGCCACTGAGCGGGGCAACCGACGACCCGGCCGGACGGGTCGGCGAACCGACACCCGCCCGGCGGATGGCGCGATTCCGCGCACGACCCCACCGCTACGCCGCGGTCACGGCGATAAGGATCCAACATGACGCCATCGACCAACGCCCTCGCTCCCCCATCGCCGCCATCGACGCCGCGCCTGCGGATCGAACCGACCGGGTCCGCGCGCACGCTGTTCGACGGCGGCTGGTGGCCCCGCTCGACAGATCCGCTCGCGGAGCTGCCCGCCCTCGTCCTCGGTGGCGGCCGTCTCCGCACCGCCCCCGGCGACCTTGCCGCGGTCGCTTCCCGCATAGCCGACGCTGGACCGGCCGGACACTCCGCGCCAACGGAACCGGCGTCCGCGCCGACAGCACCTCCGCCGAGGCAGCGAAGGACCGACGATCTTCCCACCATCGCCACCGAGGAGCAGATCATGACAATCGACCGGCACACTATCGTCTCCGCGCTGCGTCGGCGCGGCCAGCACACCAGGGCCGACTGGGTCGAGCGGGAGCTGCCGGAGCAGGTCGACACCACCCGGCACGCCGGGCTGCTCGCGACCCTGCGTCTCGACCCCGCCGAGCTCGGCGAGTCGACAGCTCGGTGAGAGTGGCCCTGCTGGGACCGGTGGCCTGGCGGACGCCGTCGCGCCGCTACGGCCCGTCGGAACAGGTGACCGGCCTCCCGGCCGAGGGGCTCGTCGCGCGGCGCGATCGTCGCCCAGCCTGACCGGCTCCTACCGGCACGAGCCGGCCTGTCACGACCTCAGGCACACGGGAAGGCAACACACGGATATCCTTGTTCGCCGCAGTGTTGACCCGGGTCCACGCCTGGCGGACCAACCCGCACCGTTCGTCGCCATCGCTGCCCTCGTCGGCGAGATCCAGCGCACGCCTGGAGCAGCGCCCCGCCGCGTCGACCGGTTCCTGACGAGCCGACGTCATCCCGGTCGCCGGGACTGAACTGCCTTCATGTCGAACCGAACAGCAGTACCAACGGAGATTACCCCCATGCGCTACCTCAGCGACGTCAACCTGCGCGCCGTACTCAACGTCCTCATCAGCCGGTCCGGTGGTGCTGTAGAGATCAGCAACGAAGAACTGTACGACGCGATGCTGCCAGACCACAGCCACGGCGAACGCGTGCTCATCGAGGAAACAGAGACCGGACTCCGACTGTCCATCGTTGCTCGCCCGTAGGCCGGGCCGCGAAACGTCAAAGCCGCCAGGTCCCCGGACCGCGCGTCGCCGAATCATCGGCGAGCGTTGATCTCCGGTTCGCCGCCCTACTGACCGCAGAACCTGCGGATTTCGCGCGACCGGTGAGCCCGCCTGGCGACTCTCGGTGAGCGTACACGGACAACGCTGTGCGCGCGAACGAGAATAGGGAACTCGCCTGGCCACGGAACAATTACCAAGTCCAGTGCCAATTCGACGTCGGCATGGCTCGGCATCAGCACGGTCCTTTTTGCAACTACGCCGTGTGATAAGCGTTCGGCTCAGTGGCACGCCGGCCAATTGTGCCGCTTCAGTGGCCAGCAGATGCCGTCGGTAGGGCGTTTGACGGGGATTGCGCGGCCGGGGAATCGGGACATGATCCCTGCCCGGACACAGGTGGGAGATGGCACCTCCGCCAAAGCTGGTGAACCCGATGAGCGACCTCGCGTCGCTGTGCAACCTCACCTCGGCATCGATTACGGATCAGCCTGGCTTGGTTACCCCACGCCCCGACTGGGTCCGGTCCTCAGGTCGCAGTACGAGGTGGCAGCCGACTACCTGGCCGAGCGCTACTAACAGTTCTTCATCCTCGCCCTCGGCGATCTCCTCCTCGTCACCAGCCTCACCTACGCCGACAACGAGCTCACGGCCGATCGGACCGGGGCGCTCCTGGTCGCGTTCGCCACCACAGTGCTGCGGACCTGCGTTGTTCCTCGCCGGGCGGGCCCGATTCGAATACGTGGTATTCAGCCGGGTGTCGCCGTCCCGGCTGGTCGGGCTGCTCGTGCTGGCCGTCGCCGCACCCGCGATGCTGCTCGTACCCCGCACTGTGGTCGCTGTCGTGGGCACCCTCGTACTGGCCGGCATCGCCTCCGCGGACGCCGTTCGTGCCCGTGGACGCCCACCCGAGCCACCATCACCCGCCCTCCAGGCCCAACGCTTCCCAAGCGAGGCCAGGCTGCCGGCTTCGCCGGCGCGGCGGAGTCCCCCTCCGGGCGGGGATAGGCAGCACAGTCGCGGCAGAGGGCGCCCGACGTGACGTGCACGATGTCAGGGGCCGCCCGCGTCGACGTACAAGCGTGCCGATGATCTTGACGTCCTTGTCCAGCTCGGTAAAGCTCACCGGGCCACCAGTGACGCGGGCTGACCACCAACGCGGCGCCCGCCGAGATGTGGACATACAGGTGGATTGAACCAGGATCAGGGTAGGTATGACATCGTGCGGCCAGTTCCGGGCCAGACAAGGGGCAACGGTCAGTGGCAGAAGCGAATCAACACTGGTCCTCGGGCGATCCCCGGAAGGTCCTCGACGCATTCGAGCAGCTCCCCGGGTTCGTGTGGGTCTTCGAGGGCCCCGACCTGCGGGTGGTGGCCGCGAACCCGGAGGTGCGCGCCGCCGTCGGCAATCGCAGTGACCTGATCGGCGAGCCGTTCAAGCAGGCGGTGCCGGAACTCGCCGGCCAACACATCTTCGAACTCCTCGACCAGGCCCTGCACGGCACCCGCACCCAGGGCTACGAGCAGCGGATCCTGACAGACCGGCACGGAGACGGGAAGCTGGAGGAAACGTTCTACACCTTTGACATAGCCCCCTGGCGCGACCCGGGCGGGTCGATCCACGGTGTCATCGTGCAGGCCGTCGACGCCACCGACGTGGTGACCGCCCGACGCGCCGCCGAGTCTGCCGCCACCACCTCCGAGCAGCGCTACCGCCGCGCAGCCGACCTGATCTTGGAGCTCCAACGCAGCCTGCTGCCCGAGGTCCTGCCCGTCCTGCCCCGGGTTCAGGTCGCCGCCCACTACCTGGTCGCCGGTAGCGACCTCGTCGCCGGCGGCGACTGGTTCGACGTCGTTCCCCTGCCCGACGACCGCATCGCCCTGACCGTCGGCGACGTCGTCGGGCACGGCGCCGCCGCCGCGGCGGCGATGGGCCAGCTACGCACCGTCGCCCTGCAGGCGCTGCGCTCCGGCAGCACCCTGTCTCAGACGCTGGCCGTCCTTGATGACTTCGCCGGCCACAGCCCTGCCACCCGCGCGGCCACGACCTGCATCGCGGTGCTCCACCCGGTGACGGGCACCCTGGAGGTCGCCAGCCACGCCCATCCTCCGCCGCTACTGGTCGACGCCGCCGGCAACACCACATTCATGCCCCTGACCCCGGCGAGTCCGCTCGGTACGCGGTCCGACCCGGCCACCGTCCACACCACCCGACTCACCGCAGGGGACGTCGTACTGCTCTACACCGACGGCCTGATCGAACGACCCCACCGCAGCCTGCGCGAGGGCGCCCACTCCCTGGCCACCGCCGCTTCAGCGGCCCGGCACGACACTCTCCACGAGAACACCACCGTTCCCGACCGGCTGCCCGACCGGATCTGCACGCTCGTCACCGAACGCCTCATGCTCGCCGACGGCGGCTACCGCGACGACATCACACTCCTGGCCGCCTACCTCCTGCCCGAACCCGTCACACCCCTGCATCTCACCCTGTCCGCCGAGCCGACCGCGTTGCGCCCGTTGCGCCGGCAGCTGACGGATTGGCTGAGCACGATCGGCGCCAGCGCACAGGACACGAGCGACCTCATTCACGCCCTGGGAGAAGCAGCCGGCAACGCCATCGAACACGCCCAGTCATCCGACACGCCCGCGGCCTTCTCCGTGGACGCCGTCCTGGACGATGACGGCGTCGTTCACCTCACCTGCGCCGACCGGGGACGATGGCGCCCAGCGGTGCCCGATCCCGGAGGGCGCGGTCGCGGACTGGCGATGATCCGAGGTCTCGTCGACCACCTGGACGTCGTCCGCACCGACGTCGGCACCAGCCTCCACATGCGCCACCGCCTCGGTCGCCCGACCACCGTGACCG
>NZ_QGGF01000150.1 GCF_003857015.1 Micromonospora globispora
TCCGCCGCCCGGTCGGCCTCGGCCTCCGTCAGCCCCAGCGTCGCCCGGCGGGCCGCGGCGCCGGCCAAAACGCGTACCCCGGTCACCGCCAGCATCCAGCGCGCGTCGCGGGCCGGCACGAGGTGGACCGTCCCCCGCATCGGCCAGGTGCGCAACGCCTCCCGGCGCTCCAGCGCCTCCCGCACGTCGTCGAGGGTGCGCCCCGGCAGCCGCACACCCAGTGACCACATGCCGCTCGCCACGTCCTGCGCCTGCATGGCGCCGAACCACTCGACCACCCCGGCCACGTCGGCCGGTCGGGCCACCGGGTGCGGACGCAGCAGCAGGCTGGTCATCCGCAGGGCCAGCGCCTGCGCGCCGGTGAGCCGCACGTCCACGCGTCGCCCTCCGTCGGTGGTGGACGGCCAGCATAGGAGGCGGGTCCGACGTTCCGGGATGCGACGCGACCGGGCGGGTGGGCCGTGGCCCACCCGCCGGGGGTACCTGTCGCCGCGTCGGGCCTACGGGCTCAGCGGCGGCGGGCCGGCTCGGGCACGTCCGCGTCGACCTGCTCGCGGCGGACCTGCGCGTTGACGGGCTGCTCCTCGACCACCTCGTCCTTGGTCAGTCGCACCCGCTCAACGGGGACCTGCTCCTTGATGACCACCGGATGCTCGGCGTGCAGCTCCATCTCCCGCTGCTCCGCGCCGATGCCCGGGCGGACGCCCGCCGGGTTCGCCGCGGTGATCGGCTCGTGCACCACGCTCACCTCTTCGTGCGCGACCGGCACGGTGGTGTGCACGTTCTCGGTCACCACGTGCTTGCGCAGCCGGGCGGCTCCGGCAGGTTCGCTCTCGGTGCCCACCCGCAGCCGCTCCTCGGAGCGGGTCAGCTCCGGCGCCCCGGGCATCCGCGGCGGCGGCTGCTCCGGCTGTCGGACGGCACCCTGCTGCTGGAGCTGGTAGTGCCGGTAGAGCTGGGCGAGCTGGTCGGCGCCGAGCGGCTCGTCGGTACCGGTCTCCACGCTCGGCGCACTGCGTACGGTCGCCTTGTCGTACGGCACTCGGAGTCGGCCCTCCTGCAGCCGGGCGGCCTGCAGCGGGGCCATCGACTCGTGGTGACCCACCACCTCGGTCTTCACGCTGACCCAGGTCGGCTCGCCGGCGGCGTCGGCCCAGACCTGGCCCACACTGCCGATCTTCGCGCCCGATCGGTCCTGGACGTCCTGTCCGTACAGCGAACGGATCTGCTGCTCGGTCAGTCGCATCGTTCGTCCCTTCCTCTCGCGGGTCATGACCTGGATCCCCGGCCGGGGCGGCGGCATTCCCCGGATTCGGGACGAACAGGAGGAGCAGGAGGAGTGGTGCCGGAAGTGGACCCGGCCGGACGCACCGCGTCGAGGCAGCGGGGATGCGCCGCCGGGTGGACCCCCGCGAGGAATGCGAGGTCGGGGCAGGGGACGTATCCCCTGATCGCGCTACGCCAGCAGCGTCGCCGGCGGAGCGCGATCCCCCGTTCAGGTACGCCGGTGCGGGGCGGCGGCGTTGCACCGGCACCGGTGCGAACAGGATCCCCGGTGTCCGGATCGCGGGCAGCAACCCGCAGCGGAACTTGCGCAAATCTTGAGCGGCGGCAAGTTATCGACCGCGATGACTGGTGTACTCGACGACCGCGCAGGCCAACGTTTGACGACGCAACTAACGGGTAGTCGCCGAAGCTGACCTGATTCGAGGAGGAAACAGCTGATGGATGGCCAGCTCAAGGTCGCGGTGATCTACTACAGCGCCACCGGCATCACCTACCAGATGGCACAGTCGGCGTGCGAAGCCGCGGGGGAGGCGGGGGCCGAGGTACGCCTGCGCAAGGTGCGCGAGCTGGCGCCCGAGGAGGCGATCCGCTCCAACTCCGGGTGGCAGCAGCATCACCTCGAGACGCAGGACGTGCCGGAGGCGCAGCTCGACGACCTCTCCTGGGCCGACGTGGTCATCTTCGGCTCGCCCACCCGCTACGGCATGATCGCCGCTCAGCTCAAGCAGTTCATCGACACCACCGGCCCGCTCTGGGCCCAGGGCGCGCTGGCCAACAAGGTGTACTCGGGGTTCTGCTCGACGGCCACCTCGCACGGCGGCCAGGAATCCACACTGCTGGCGCTCTTCAACGTCTTCTACCACTGGGGCGGCGTCGTGGTCACCCCCGGCTACACCGACCCGAGCCAGTTCGTCGCCGGCAACCCGTACGGCGCCTCGCACACCAGCAACAACGGGGAGGTCGCCCCGGACCACATCGCGCTGGCCGCCACCGCGCTGACCGCCAAGCGGGCGGTGCGCATCGGCAAGGCCCTCAAGCAGGGCCTGACCGCCGAGCTGGCCGCGGCCCGCTGACCTGGGCGACCGGTGGTCGGACGGGGGCTCTCGGCCCGTCCGGACCACCGGTCGACCCCAGCCCTACCCACGTTCCGGGGAACTATGCGTCGCCCACGCCGGACGGGCCAGCAGGTGCCCGAGCAGGTCGGCCAGCACGACCATCCCGTCCCGGCTGAGCACCGACTCGGGGTGGAACTGCACCCCGGCGAAGCCCCGGCCGCGCAGGGCGTGCACCGCCCCGTCCGCCGCGTCCCGCGAGACCTCCACCGGCCCGTACGCGGTGGCCACCCGGTCCGCGCCGGCCAGCGCCGTAAAGGTGGAGTAGAAGCCCACCCGGCGCGACCTGCCGAAGACGGACACCTCCCGCTGCAGCCCCTGATACGGCGCCTCCCGGCGGTGTAGCGGCAGCCCGAGCAGTCCGGAGAGCAGCTGATGGCCGAGGCAGACCGCCAGGGTGGGCCGGCCGGCGGCCAGCAGGCCGGCCAGCAGGGTGCGCATCGCCGCCATCTTCGGCTCGGCGAGGTTGCCCGGGTCGCCCGGCCCGGGACCGACCACCACCAGCTCGTACCCGTCCATTGGGGCGGGCCGCCGCCAGTCGCACCGGTCCACCGCCAGGCCGAGCGCGCCGAGCTGGTGGGCCAGCATGCCGGTGAAGGTGTCCTCACCGTCCACGATCAGCGCCCGCCGGCCGGTCAGCCCCGGCAGCGCAGTCGCGCCCGGGGTCCGCTGGTCCAGCCAGAACCGGGCCAGCGGGCCGTTGCGGGCGGCGAGCGCGGCCCGTACCTCGGGGTCTTCGGCCAGCGATCGCGCCGTCGTACCCGCCGAGCGGGGGAGCGGGCCCGCCGCGTCCGGGCCGAGGCCCAGCGCGGCGAGCACGCCGGCCGCCTTGGCGTGCGTCTCCGCCACCTCACCCACCGCGGTGGAGTGCCGGACCAGGGTCGCCCCGACCGGCACCCGCAGCTCGCCGGCGGGCGAGATCTCGGCGGTCCGGATCAGGATCGGCGCGTCGAGGGTCTGCCGGCCGTCGGCGTCCCGGCCGAGCAGGGCGAGGACCCCGGCGTAGTAACGGCGGCCGGTCCGCTCGTGCCGGGCGATCACCCGGCAGGCGTTCTCCATCGGGCTGCCGGTGACCGTCGGCGCGAACATCGTCTCCCGCAGCACCTCCCGGACGTCGAGCGAACCGCGCCCGGCGAGCAGGTACTCGGTGTGCGCCAGGTGCGACATCTCCTTCAGGTACGGCCCGATGACCTGCCCGCCGTGCTCGGCGACGGTGGCCATCATCTTGAGCTCCTCGTCGAGCACCATGTACAGCTCCTCGACCTCCTTCGGGTCGCGGAGGAAACGCAGCAGGGCGTCCCGGTCCGCCGCCGCGCCGGTGTGCCGGAAGGTGCCGCTGATCGGGTTCATCATGACCAGGCCGTCGTCGACGCTGACGTGCCGTTCCGGGCTGGCCCCGACCAGGATCCGGGTCCCGGTGTGCACCACGAACGTCCAGTACGCGCCGCGTTCGGCCAGCAGCAGCCGGCGCAGCGCGGCCAGCGCCGCCACCACCGGCGGGCCCTGCACGCTGGCGCGCAGGGTGCGGTGGATGACGAAGTTCGCCCCCTCCCCGCGGCCGATCTCCTCCGCGAGCACCCGGCCGACGATTTCGGCGTACTCGTCGTCACCGATGTCGAAGCCGGCCCCGGTGCTCACCACCGGACGGTCGGGCAATGCGGCCAGCGCGTCGGCCAGCCCGATCCGGTGGTGTTCGGCGATCACCAGGCACTCCAGCGGCATCCCGTCGTCCACGCAGGCGAAACCGCGCTCGCCGATCTGCCGGTAGGGGACCAGGGCCAGCGTGCGCGGGCCGGACGGGCCGTCCGGTAGCGGGATGTCGGCGAGCCGGTCGGCCGTGCGTACCGGTCCGGTGAAGAGGTCCAGGTGGTCGGCGCCCTCGCGGCGGACGAGCGCGAACGGAACCGGCTCGGCGGTGTCGGCGAGGGCGGCGATCAGGTCGTGCGGTCGGGTCATCGGGGTCTCCTCCTGGGCCGGTGGCCGCCGGCGGGGCGGCCCGGGATGCCGGGGAGAGACCGGCGGCCGCCTCGACAGGCGGCCGCGTGGGAAAGCTACGCGCGGGGATGGTCCGCCGGGTCGGCGGGCCACCAGCAGGTCAGGTGCGCGGGCATGGCGATCACTCTACGCGGCGGACCACCGGCCGGGTACCTATCGGCGGAGCCGTCCCGAAGGGCGGACTCGGATCTTGGCATCGGCGCCCGCCGCGGCGGGTAGGTTGACCGGCGATGAAGATTCTCGCCATCGACCTCGGCACCTCGTCGGTACGTGGACTCGTGCTCGACGCCGACGCGAATCCGCTGCCCGGCGCGCTGGCCCGCCGCAAGGTGCGCCTGACCATGGCGGACGACGGGACGGGCACCGTGGACGGCCCCGGCTACCTCGCCTGCCTGGTGGAGTGCCTGGACGAGCTCGCCGGTGCCGGCCACCTGCGGGGCGTCGAGCTGGTGGCGTCCTCCGGGCAGTGGCACTCGGTGCTACCGCTGGGTTCCGACGGCAAGCCGCTCGGACCGGTACTGACCTGGTTGGACACCCGACCGGCGCCGCCCGCCCGCAGCGCCGGACCGGCCGACCCGGACGCCTTCCACCAGCGCACCGGCACCTGGTGGCACCGCTGCTACTGGTCCGTGCGGCTGCCCTGGTTGCGGGAGCACACCTCGACCCCGGTCGCCCGGTTCGTCGGGCTGGTCGAGTACGTCCTCGGCGCCCTGCTCGACGAGGCGCCGATGTCCATTTCCATGGCCTCCGGCACCGGCCTGCTCGACCTGCACACCCTCGGCTGGGACGTGGAGGCCTGCGCGCTGACCGGCATTCGTCCCGACGAGTTGCCGGCCCTGGCCCCGGCCGACTGGCGTGGGCGGCTGCGTCCGGAGCACGCCCGCCGCTGGCCGGACCTGACCGACGCCCGGTGGGCCGGCCCGGTGGGCGACGGCGCCGCCTCCAACGTCGGTTCGGGATGCGTCGGACCGGGCCGAGCCGCGGTGACGGTCGG
>NZ_QGGF01000300.1 GCF_003857015.1 Micromonospora globispora
CCTCCTACCGCATCAGCGTGGACAACCTCGCCGACTGGATCGCCACCCGCGGCTACACCGCCTCCTGACCACCAGCACAACCACGAAGGGCCGACCCCACACGGGGTCGGCCCTTCGACGTCTGCGGATCAGCGCGCTTCAGCCGCCGGAGTCGTCCAACTCGGCCCCGTCCGGCACCGTGTCGTCGTCCCGGCTGGCCAGCCACCCGTCGGGCAGGAAGACCTTGCCCGGAGAGTTGGTGCGACCGCGCGGCTGGCCCAGCGTCTCCACCGGGAACGGCGCGCTCGGGTCGAGCTTGCCGAGCAGGTCGTCGAGCTGGGCCAGGCTGTCGATCATCGCGAGCGACCGGCGCAGCTCGCTGCCCACCGGGAAACCTTTCAGGTACCAGGCGACGTGCTTGCGGAAGTCGGTGCAGCCGTCCCGCTCGCCGCGGGCCGGATTGCGGGCGCCGGCGACGAACTGGTCGACCAGCAGCTCGGCGTGCCGGCGCATGGTCACCGCCACCTCGCCGAGGGTGGGCAGCCGCCGCTCCGGCCGGCCGTTGAACGCGGCCTCCAGGTCGGCGAAGAGCCACGGCCGGCCCAGGCAGCCGCGCCCGATCACCACACCGTCCACCCCGGTGTGCGCGACCATCCGCAGCGCGTCGTCCGCCTCCCAGATGTCGCCGTTGCCGAGCACCGGCACGTCGAGAGCCTGCTTGAGGGTGGCGATGGCGTCCCAGTCGGCGGTGCCCGAGTACCGCTGTGCGGCCGTACGGCCGTGCAGGGCAACGGCCGCGACACCGGCGTCCTGAGCGGCCAGCCCCGCCTCGACGTACGTCAGATGGTCGTCGTCGATGCCCTTGCGCATCTTGACGGTGACCGGCACCCCGGCGGGTGACGCGGCGTCCACCGCGGCCTTGACCAGCCGGGCGAAGAGCCGCCGCCGCCACGGCAGCGCCGAGCCGCCGCCGCGCCGGGTCACCTTCGGCACTGGGCAGCCGAAGTTCAGGTCGATGTGGTCCGCCAGATCCTGCTCCACCACGATTCGCACCGCGGCGGCGGTGATCTCCGGGTCGGTGCCGTAGAGCTGCAGGCTGCGGGGCTGCTCGTCCTCACCGAAGGCGATCATGCGCAGCGTCTTCGGGTTCCGCTCGACCAGCGCCCGGGTGGTGATCATCTCGCAGACGTAGATGCCGCCGCCCTGCTCCCGGCAGAGCCGGCGGAAGCCGACGTTGGTGATCCCGGCCATCGGCGCGAGCACCACCGGCGGCCACACCTGGTGCCGCCCGAGGGTCAACGGGCGCAGCGCGGTCAGGGTCGGGGCGGTCACCGGCCAAGTGTACGGGGCTCCGACCGGCACCTCTTCGCGCCGGTCGGAGCCCCATCAGCAGCTCAGCAGCCGGGCAGGCGCTCGATCAGGTAGCGCTCGACCTGGTCCAGCGAGATGCGCTCCTGGCCCATGGTGTCCCGGTTCCGTACGGTCACCGCGTTGTCGTCCAGGGTGTCGAAGTCGACCGTCACGCAGAACGGCGTGCCGATCTCGTCCTGGCGGCGGTAGCGGCGACCGATCGCCTGCGAGTCGTCGAACTCGACCACCCAACGCTTGCGCAGGTCCGCGGCGAGGCCCTTGGCCTTCGGCGAGAGCGCCTCGTTGCGGGACAGCGGCAGCACCGCCACCTTCACCGGCGCCAGCCGCGGGTCGAAGCGCATGACGGTCCGCTTGTCGACGCCGCCCTTGGTGTTCGGCGCCTCGTCCTCGTCGTACGCCTCGAGCAGGAAGGCGAGCACCGCCCGGGTCAGGCCGGCGGCCGGCTCGATCACGTACGGGATCCAGCGCTCGCTCTTGGTCTGGTCGAAGTACGACAGGTCGACGCCGGAGTGCTTGCTGTGCGTCGACAGGTCGAAGTCGGTCCGGTTGGCGATGCCCTCCAGCTCGGCGAACTCGCTGCCGCCGAACTGGAACCGGTACTCGATGTCGACGGTGCGCTTCGAGTAGTGGGAGAGCTTCTCCTTCGGGTGCTCGTAGAAGCGCAGGTTGTTCTCCGACAGGCCGAGGTCGAGGTACCAGTTCCAGCGCTCCCGGAGCCAGTACTCGTGCCACTCCTCGTCGGTGCCCGGCTCGACGAAGAACTCCATCTCCATCTGCTCGAACTCCCGGGTCCGGAAGATGAAGTTGCCCGGGGTGATCTCGTTACGGAACGACTTGCCGGTCTGCGCGATGCCGAACGGCGGCTTCTTGCGGGCGACCGTCTCCACGTTCTTGTAGTTGACGAAGATGCCCTGGGCGGTCTCCGGCCGCAGGTAGTGCATGCCCTCGTCGCTTTCCACCGGGCCCAGGTAGGTCTTCATCAGGCCGTTGAACATCTTCGGCTCGGTGAAGGTGCCCTTGTTGCCGCAGTTCGGGCAGTTGATCTCGGACAGCGAGACCGGCGGGCGGCCGTGCCGGGCCTCGAACGCCTCCTCGAGGTGGTCGGCGCGGAACCGCTTGTGGCAGGACTGGCACTCGGTCAGCGGGTCGACGAACTCGGCGATGTGGCCGGAGGCCTCCCAGACCTGGCGGGCCAGGATGACCGCGGAGTCCAGGCCGACCACGTCGTCGCGCTGCTGGACCATGGTCTTCCACCACTGCCGGCGGACGTTCTCCTTGAGCTCCACGCCGAGCGGACCGTAGTCCCACGCCGACCGGGTGCCCCCGTAGATCTCGCTGGAGGGGAAGACGAAGCCTCGGCGCTTGGCGAGGCTGACGACGGCGTCGATACGGTCGGCTGGCATGTTTCCTCCTACGCCGGCTGGCGGTCGGCGGGGGCTGTGATGTGGATGGAACCGGTCAGTTCGGGACAACGGTACGGCCACCGGAGGCCCGAGCCCAGCAGAATACCGGGGAGCGGTCAGCTCACCCCGCAGACCTCCATGCCGCCCGTCTGCTGATCCGCCGCCAGGGTCACCTGTTGGGCCTCCTGCTTGCCGCCCGCCAGCGTCACGTCGACCGGCACGGTGAGGGTCTGCACGTCGACCTGACCGACCCGGTAGCCGGAGACGTGCGGCTCGGTGGCCACCCGCGCCTCGAAGTCCGGCCGCGACTCGCGCCGCTGCGCGTCGTCGCAGAGCTGGTCGTACGCCTTGGACCAGTCCTCTTCCATCAGGGCCCGGTAGTAGTTGTCGGTGACGGTGCGGCCCTGTTCCTCGATCGCCTGCGCGTTGCTGACCGCCAGGCCGACGACGGCCGCGCCACCTCCGCCGCAGCAGATCAGCACGGCCAGCGCTCCCACGCCGAGTCCCAGCCAGAGCCGGGCCCGGCGGCCCTCGGTCGGCGGCGCGGCGAACGGCGGCACCACCCCGGGGCCGGCTGGCACCGGGACCTCGGGCTCGGACGACGGCCCCGCCGGCGGCGCGCCGCCTGCGCCGGGCAGCGCGGGATGAGGGGGCGGGGCTGCCGGTCCGGGAGCGGTCATACGCCAGAGGGTAGTGCCCCCGGGCTCAGCGGTAAGGACCTGCAGCCCGATCACTGGCGACGACGACGATCTCCCCCTCCGGCGCGGCGCTGGCCAGCGTCTCGTACGCCGAGGGCTCGTCGACCGACTGGGCCAGCAGCGGGACCGCGGTGATCTTGACGTCGAAGCCGCCCAGCGCCCGCCGGTACGCCCCGACCGACTCCCACTCCGTGAGCAGGCACCAGTGCGTCGGGTCGTCCAGCGCCCGCAGCAGGTCCCCGCGCAGGTAGCCGGGGCGGGCGGCGAGAGCGGCGAGGGCCGCGTGCGCCCGCCCGGTGAAGTCGTCCGCGACATCGGCGTCCACCACGAACCGGTTGGTGACCAGCACCGGCGTCCTCCTCGTAGAGTCTGTGGAATGCAGCGTACGCAGACACCCCTGCTGGCTCGGCTGGCCCGCCTCAACCCGACGACGGTGTTCCTGGCCACGCTCGTCCTGGTGCTGGTGGCGCTCTTCGCCCCAGGTGCGGTGGGCGGCCTCGTGCTGCTGGCGCTGGCGGCGTTGCTGGTCTGGCTGATGAGCGTCACCTGGCCGGTGCAACGGCCGGCGACCCGGATGGTGCGGCTGCTGCTGCTGACGCTGCTGATCGCGGTGGCCCTCGCCAAGCTGCTCTGACATGCAATCATGCGTTTTTGACAATCAATTTCGTTATCGCGGACAGTGGTTGTCATGACGATCCGTACCGCTCCGCGCACCCTGGCCGCCGCCACCGCCGCCCTGCTCGCGCTCGGCGGCCTCACCGCCTGCTCGGAGGGCCGGGGAGCCGACGCCGACCCGGGGCGGGTGGACGTGGTGGCCGCCTTCTACCCGCTGCAGTTCCTCGCCGAGCGGATCGGCGGTGACGCCGTCACGGTGACCAACCTGGCCAAGCCCGGCGCCGAGCCGCACGACCTGGAACTCAACCCGGCCCAGGTCGGCCAGGTCAGCGAGGCGAAGCTGGTCGTCTACCTGAAGGGCTTCCAGCCGGCCGTGGACGAGGCGGTCGACCAGAACGCCGGCGACCGGGCGTTCGACGTGGCGACCGTGCAGCCGCTGCGCGACGCGGCGGCCAGCGACCACGAGCACGAGGGCGGCGAGGCTGCGCACGAGGAGGAGTCCGGCGGCAAGGACCCGCACGTCTGGCTCGACCCGACCCGGCTCGCCACCATCGGCGACCGGCTCGCCGAGCGGCTCGGCAAGGCCGACCCTGACCACGCCGCCGACTACACCGCCCGCGCCGAGGCCCTCCACGCCGATCTCGAGAAGCTCGACGGCGAGTTCGCGCAGGGCCTGAAGACCTGCCAGCGCCGCGAGATCGTGACCAGCCACACCGCCTTCGGCTACCTCGCCGAGCGGTACCACCTCGAGCAGGTCGGCATCACCGGGCTCACCCCCGAGGCGGAGCCCGCCCCGCAGCGCCTCGCCGAGGTGGCCAAGGAGGCCCGGGAGCACCAGGCCACCACCATTTTCTTCGAGACGCTGGTCAGCCCGAAGGTCGCCGAGACCGTCGCCCGCGAGGTCGGGGCGAGGACCGCCGTGCTCGACCCGATCGAGGGCGCTCCGGCCGAGGGCGACTACCTCTCGGCGATGCGCGCCAACCTCCAGACCCTCCGGACCGCCTTGGACTGCTCATGAACGAACCCGTCATCCAGGTGACGCACGCCGCCGTCGGTTACGACGGCCGGCCCGTGCTGCGCGACGTCTCGCTGACCGTCACCGCCGGCGAGGTGGTCGCCGTGCTCGGAGCCAACGGCTCCGGCAAGTCCACCCTGATCCGCGCCGTGCTCGGGCTGGTCCCGCTCGGCGCCGGCTCGATCACCCTCTTCGGCACCCCGCAGCGCCGCTTCCGGCAGTGGCGGCGGATCGGGTACGTCCCGCAGCGCCTCGGCGCCGAGCGGCGTACCGGCCACGGTGGGCGAGGG
>NZ_QGGF01000383.1 GCF_003857015.1 Micromonospora globispora
GGGCGGGTCAGGCGGTCTCGCCCGGGGCCAGGTAGCGGTAGCGGTCGCCCAGGGTCTCGGCGAACCAGCCGTTGATGCTGGCCAATCCGCGCTCGTTGAGCTGAGCGTCGTGGATCGGGAAGACCCGGCGTGAATCGACCACACCGGCGAAGTCGATCGCCTCGGTGAGCTTCAGCCAGGACGCCTGGGCGGGCACCAGCAGCGTGTCCACCGGCTGGCCGGGCGGGTGCAACGAATCGCCCGGGTGGTAGACCGCGCCCTCGACCAGGTAGCCCAGGTTGGCGCAGTCCGGCTGCCCACCGTGGATGGTGGCGTGCCGGCCGCCGACCGCGGTGACCGCGAAGCCGGCGGCGGTGAACGACTCGCCGGCGGCGACGCGGGTCACCGGCAGCGGTGCCAGGTCCGGCAGCCGCGCCTCGCGGGGCGCGAAGACCGGCACCCCGAGACCGACCAGCCGGAGCACGTCGATGTGGTCGGTGTGCTCGTGGGTGACAAGGACCGCGTCCGCGCCGACCAGGGCCCGGGGTTCGCTCCAGGTGCCCGGGTCGATGACGAGGACCCGTTCGTCGTCCTCGAGGCGGATGCAGGCGTGGGTGAACTTGGTGATCCTCACCGGGCCGAAGGTACCGGCGGCACGCCTGGCGGTGTGTCCCTCAATCGTCGAGCCGCCACCGGGGATCCGGCTCCATCCGCCCCACGTCGCCGCCCATCATCTCCTCGAACTCGGCCGGGTTGAGCTCCCCCTCCCGCAGCCGCCGCGCGTTCGCCGCGAACCGGGCGATGGCTGCGCCGCGGGCGTCCCGCTCGGGAAGGAAGCGTTCTCCGCCGCGATCGCGGTCGCCTCGTCGGCGACCTCGCGGGCGTCGTCGGTGTCGACCTGCTCGCCGTGCAGCTCGCGCAGGGCCACCGCCAGCCGCGCGTCGGCCGCCGGGCTCGTGCCCCACTGTCGGGCCAGCTCGACCGTGCGGCCGAGGGTGTCCTCGCCGACCTTCTCGCGGCGCAGGAGGGACCGCATCATGCTGCGGAAGATGAACGTCACGGCGTCGGCGTCGTCAGCGATCATGGCCGACAACCTAGCCGCCCGCTGCGACAATTCGCGGTGGTCGGCGACGAGCGGCGGCATGATCGGGGCATGGAGCGACGACCGGACCGGGGACACCGGATGATCCCGCACACCGCCGACGTGCGGATCGAGGCATGGGCGCCGGACCGGGAGGGCTGCGTCGCCGAGGCGGTCGCCGCGATGGTGGAGAGCTTCGCCGACGCCTCCGGCGCGACGGCGGACTCCGAGACGGAGCACCGGGTGCCGCCGGGCGAGGACCCGGACCTCCTGGTCGGCGTCCTCGACGAAGTGATCTTCCGGCTGGAGACGGAGGCCGCGCTGCCGCTGGAGACGAAGGTGCGGGCGGCCGACGACGGCGGCCTGCTGGTGCGCTGGCGCACCACCGACACCGACGCGGTGGAGCTGGTCGGGGCGGTACCGAAGGCGGTCTCCCTGCACGAGCTGCGCTTCGGCCGGGACGAGGGCGGCTGGTCCTGCGCGGTGACCCTGGACGTCTGACCAGGTCAGCCCTTCACCACGCCGACCGGCACGAGGCGGGCCACCTTCCGGCAGAGGCCGGCCCCCTCGGCCGCCTCCACCACGGCGGAGATGTCCTTGTACGCGGTTGGCATCTCCTCGGCCAGCCCCCGCCGGGACGCGCCGCGCACCGCGATGTCCTGTGCCTCCAGCTCCCGTCGCGGGTCGTGCCCCGCGACCGCCTTCGTGGCCTGCTTGCGGCTCTGCACCCGCCCCGCGCCGTGGCAGGTGGAGGCGAACGCCGGCGCACCCGGTACGCCGGTGAGCACGTACGAGCCAGTCCCCATCGACCCGGGGATGAGCACCGGCTGCCCCACGTCGCGCAGGTCGTCCGGGAGGTCGCCGTGTCCGGGCGGCAGCGCCCGGGTGGCGCCCTTGCGGTGCACGCAGAGCCGGCGCGACGCCCCGTCCACGTCGTGCGTCTCGATCTTCGCCAGGTTGTGCGAGATGTCGTACACCAGATCTAACTTGGCGCCCGCCACCCGCCGGAAGACCTCCCGGGCCGCGTGCGCGAGCAGCTGCCGATTGGCCCGGGCGTAGTTCGCCGCCGCCGCCATCGCCCCGAGGTAGGCGCGCCCCTCGTGTGACGACACGGGCGCGCAGGCGAGCTGCCGGTCCGGCACCTGGATGCCGTACCCGCGCATCACCTTCTCCATCTCGTGGATGTAGTCGGTGGCGATCTGGTGGCCCAGCCCCCGCGAACCACAGTGGATCATGACGCAGATCTGGCCTTTACGCAGCCCGAAGGCGCTCGCCACGGCCTCGTCGTACACCTCCTCCACGGCCTGCACCTCGAGGAAGTGGTTGCCGGAGCCGAGGCTGCCGACCTGGCGCGCGCCACGTTCCACCGCCCGCTCGCTCACCTGCGCCGGGTTCGCGTCGCCGACCGCGCCGTAGTCCTCGCAGCGCTCCAGGTCCCGCTCCACGCCGAAGCCCCGCTCGACGGCGTACCGGGATCCACCGCGCAGCACCCCGTCGAGTTCGGTGCGGTCGGTCAGGTGCCAGACCGCGCCCTTGCCCATCCCGCGCGGGGTCGACTCGCCGAGGCCGTCCATCAGCGCGTCCAGCCGGGACCGCAGCTCGTCGCGGCTCAGGTCCGCGGTGAGCAGCCGTACCCCGCAGGAGATGTCGAACCCGACGCCGCCGGGCGAGACCACGCCACCCCTCTCCACGTCGGTGGCGGCCACCCCGCCGATCGGGAAGCCGTAGCCCCAGTGGATGTCCGGCATGGCGTACGAGGCGTCGACGATGCCGGGCAGGGTGGCCACGTTCGCCACCTGGTCCAGCGACTTGTCGGCCCCGGCGTCCGGCAGCAGCGACCGGGACGCGAAGATCACTCCCTGTACCCGCATCGGGTCGTGCCGGTCGATCCGGAACCGGTACGGCGACTCCTCGACCAGCTCCATGCCGCCCCGGCTACCCGGGCGTGCGTCGGTTACACCCGATCTGGTTGAGATCGACCGGTCCGGGTAGTGCGGCACCATGCCCCAGCGATACGAGAACTACCCGACCATCGCCGTCATCACCGGTGCGGACTCCGGCATCGGCAAGGCCTGCGCGGTCGCCCTCGCCGAGGCCGGCTTCGACATCGGCATCACCTGGCATGCCGACGGCAAGGGTGCCGAGCGGACCGCCGAGGAGGTACGCGCGACGGGGCGCCGCTGCGAGGTCGCCAACCTGGACCTGACCCGGCTGCCGGACGCCGCCGCGGTGGTGGACGAGCTGGCCGATCGGCTCGGCGGGATCGGCGTGCTGGTTAACAACGCGGGTATCGGGCTCTCCACCCCCTTCATCGACGTCTCCTGGCAGCAGTGGCGGGAGGTGCTCAGCGTCGACCTGGACGGCCCGTTCCTCTGCTCGCAGCGCGCCGTGCGGCGGATGCGGGCGGCCGGCGAGGGCGGCCGGATCATCAACATCACCAGCGTGCACGAGCACGCGCCGCGGGTCGGCTCGTCGGCGTACTGCGCGGCGAAGGGCGGGTTGGGGCTGCTCACCAAGGTGATGGCACAGGAACTCGCCGCCGACGGCATCACCGTCAACGCGGTGGCCCCGGGGGAGATCGCCACGCCGATGACCGGGCAGGAGGACGTCGACCCGTTCACCCAGGACCGGCCCGGGGTGCCGGTCGGACGGCCGGGGGACGCCCGGGAGGTCGCCGCGGTGGTGGCGCTGCTGGCCTCTCCGTCGGCGTCATACGTGACCGGGGCGTCGTGGCCGGTCGACGGGGGGATGCTCCTGATGGGTCCGCAGGCATCCGCCCTCCCCTCCAACGACTGGCGCTCGGTCTGACCCGGCGGTGGCGTCCAGGCTGCGCGCGGGGCTCAGCCGCGCTGCCAGACCGAGGCCCGGCCGATGTACGCGATCTCGGCCGCGAAGGCGACCAGCGCCACCACCACACCGAGCGCGATGGCCAGTCCGGACGAGGCGCCGAGCAGCCCGGTCAGCAGGGCGGCGCCCAGCCCGAGCAGGAGCGCGGTGACCGCGCCCACCATCGCGGCCGCGGTGAGCAGCAGGTGCCACCGGCCCGGCCGGGCGCCCACCGCGGCCCAGGTCGCCCGCGCGACGTCTCCGCTGGCCACCGCGTCGGCGAAGAAGTCGTGCTCGCCGGCGAACTGGCGGTGGTAGTAGGCGCGGATGTGCTGGATCCGCCGGAGGTCCGTCGAGTTCTCCACCATGTTCTGCACCAGCCGCAGGAAGGTGAGCAGCCCGCTGATCACCAGGGTGGGCAGCACCGCGCCGAGGTACGGCTTGATCAGCTGACCGTTGCTGGCGACGAAGCCCAACCCGATCAGCGCGGCGGAGAGGAACGACAGGTACACCGTCGCCCGTCCGACCGATTCGGCGATCGTGGCGCTGCGGGAGGTCTGGAGCACGAAGTGTTCGGTGGTGAGGGCGGTCAGCAACGCCTGTTCGCGCGCCTGCTCGTCCATGCCGCCGCCCCTCCGCTGCTGGTTACGGCCACGATACGAAGTTCCGGGGCGTGGCCGAGGGGGAACCGGCTCGCCGGTCGTCGGCTCCGGGGCCGGGCCCCATGGTCGGCCGGGGTACCGGGCAGGCCGTCCCGGGCGGGGCGGAGAATGGACCGGCCGCGGCACCAACGCGGGTGGCGGGCCGGGAGGACGGGGCGGCATGTCGGAGACCGCGGAGGCGCATTCGTCGACCGCCGGCGGCGGGCGGGAGCTGCGCGCCGACTGTGCCCGCTGCTTCGGGCTCTGCTGCGTGGCCCCGGCGTTCTCCGCGTCCGCCGACTTCGCGATCGACAAGCCCGCCGGGCAGGCCTGCCCCAACCTGAAGGCGGACTCCCGCTGCGGCATCCACCGCGACCTGCGCGAACGGGGCTTCCCCGGATGCACGGTCTTCGACTGCTTCGGGGCCGGTCAGCACGTCGCCCAGGTGACCTTCGGCGGGCGGGACTGGCGCGCCGCGCCGGAGAGCGCGCGGCAGATGTTCGATACGTTCGCGGCGATGCGGCCGCTGCACGAGCTGCTCTGGTACCTGAGCGAAGCGCTGGCCCTCACCGCGCCGGGACCGCTGCGGGACGAGCTCGCCCGCGCGTGGGACGAGACCGGGCGGCTCACCGACGGCACCCCGGAGGAGCTGCTCGCCCTGGACGTCGACGCCCACCGAGCTCGGGTCAACGCGGTGCTGTCGCAGGCCGGTGAGCGGGCTCGGGCCGGTCGGGCCGGCGCGGACCGGCGCGGGGCGGTGCTGATCGGCGCGGATCTGCGCCGGGCGGACCTGTCCGGGGCGAACCTGCGCGGCGCCTGCCTGATCGGCGCGGACCTGCTGCTC
>NZ_QGGF01000374.1 GCF_003857015.1 Micromonospora globispora
GCCTTCCCTCCGCCGCCGCCTGGCGCCTACCCTCCGCCGGCCGGCAGCCCGGCCCCCGGGGCCTTTCCGGCCGCGGGCTACCCGCCGCAGCAGAGCCCGACGCCGCCGAAGAAGCGGCGCGGCCTGCTGATCGCTTCCATCGTGCTGGCGGCGGCCATCCTGCTCTGCGGCGGTGGCGGCACGGCGGCCTTCCTGACGCTGCGCAACGCGGAGGACGGCCAGGGCGCCAAGGAGCCGACGGTCGCGGTGGACGGCTTCCTCACCGCCGTCTACAAGGACCGGGACGCGAAGAAGGCGGCCACCTTCGTCTGCTCCGCCGCCCGGGACGACAAGAAGATCGCCGCCAAGGTCGCCGAGGTGCAGAAGTACGCCTCCGAGTACCAGAACCCGCGGTTCCGGTGGACGACGCCGAAGGTGGACAACCAGACCGGCGACCGGGCCACGGTCACCACCAAGGTCACCATGACCACCTCCGACGAGAAGGTGGCCGACCAGGAACTGCGGTTCACGGTGGTGCAGAAGACGGGTTGGTGGGTCTGCGAGGTCGCCTGAGCCCGGCGGCTGGATAGGCTCGACGGGTGCGAGCAGCTGAGCAGCCGGCCGACCCCGCCGGCACGGAATGGCCGGCCCGCCTCCACGTGGTCACCGGCAAGGGCGGCACGGGCAAGACGAGCGTGGCCGCGGCGCTGGCCCTCGGGCTGGCCGCCGGCGGTCGGCGCACCCTGCTGGTCGAGGTGGAGGGGCGGCAGGGCATCGCCCAGCTCTTCGGCACCGACCCGCTGCCGTACGAGGAGCGCCACCTGACCGACGCGCCCGGCGGCGGCGAGGTCCGGGCCCTGGCGGTGGACGCCGAGGAGGCCCTGCTCGAGTACCTGGACATGTTCTACAAGCTCGGCGCGGCCGGCCGGGCGCTGCGCAAGCTCGGCGCGATCGACTTCGCCACCACCATCGCGCCCGGCCTGCGCGACGTCCTGCTCACCGGCAAGGTGAAGGAGGCGACCACCCGCACCAGCGGGCAGCGCCGGACGTACGACGCGGTGGTGCTGGACGCGCCGCCCACCGGGCGGATCGGCCGGTTCCTGAACGTCACCGCGGAGACCGCCCGACTGGCCAAGGTCGGCCCGATCAAGACCCAGAGCGAGGGCGTCTCCGCGCTGCTGCGCTCCCCGATGACCGCGGTGCACGTGGTGACGCTGCTGGAGGAGATGCCGGTCCAGGAGACGGTGGACGCGATCGCCGAGCTGACTCAGCTCGGCTTCCCGGTGGGCCGGGTGATCGTCAACGGCGCTCGGCCGCCGCTGCCCGCGGGTCCGGCGGTGACCGAGGCCGAGCTGAAGCAGGGGCTGCTCGCCGCGGGGCTGTCGGCCGACCGGAAGACCGTCGCCGGGCTCGCCGAGGAGGCCCGGGATCAGGTCATCCGCCGGGAGTTGGAGGACTCGCTCCGGGCGGACCTGCTGGACCTGGAGCGGCCGATGATCGAGCTGCCGCTGCTGCCCGACGGGGTGGACCGGGCCGGGCTGGAGACGCTGGCGGAGGCGCTGGTCCGGGCGGATTGACTCACACCTGCCGCGGGCACGGAGCAGAGCCGTCGCCAGCCCGATACGCTCGATTGGTGCCTTCCGAAGACGCGGCGCCACCGCTGAACATCGACCAGATCCTCGCCGACCCCGGCGTACGGATCGTGGTCTGTTGCGGGGCGGGCGGAGTCGGCAAGACGACGACCGCGGCGGCGCTGGCGCTGCGGGCCGCCGAACAGCACGGCCGGCGGACGGTGGTGCTCACCATCGACCCGGCCCGGCGGCTGGCCCAGTCGCTCGGCCTGACCGAGCTGGACAACACCCCCCGCCAGGTCAAGGGCATCGACGTCGAGGCCAGCGGCGGCGAGCTGCACGCCATGATGCTCGACATGAAGCGCACCTTCGACGACGTGGTGCTTCAGCACACCGATCCGGCGAAGGCGGCGGAGATCTTCGCCAACCCCTTCTACCAGGCGATGAGCTCTACCTTCGCCGGTACGCAGGAGTACATGGCGATGGAGAAGCTCGGCCAGCTGCACGCGCGGGGCGAGTGGGACCTGATCGTGGTGGACACCCCGCCGTCGCGCTCGGCGCTGGACTTCCTCGACGCCCCGGCCCGCCTCTCCCGCTTCCTTGACGGCCGGATGCTGCGGCTGCTGCTGGCGCCGGCGCGTACCGGTGGGCGGAGCATGTTCAGCTTCGTCACCGCCAGCTTCGGGATGTTCTCCAAGGTGGTGCAGAAGATCCTCGGCGCGCAGCTGCTCACCGACCTCTCCGGCTTCGTCGCCGCGCTGGACTCGATGTTCGGCGGCTTCCGGCAGCGGGCCGAGCAGACGTACCGCATCCTGCAGGCGCGGGAGACGGCGTTCCTGCTGGTGGCGGCGCCGGAGCCGGACGCGGTCCGGGAGGCGGCCTACTTCGCCGGGCGGCTGGGCGAGGAGCGGATGCCGCTGGCCGGTCTGGTGCTCAACCGGGTGCACCGGCCGGCCGTGGAGTCGCCGGACGCGGCGGAGAGCCTGGCCGCCGCGGAGCGATTGGCCGCCCTCGGCGGGCACGAGGGGACGGTCGACGTGCTGCGGGCCCACGCCGCCCTGGTCCAGCAGGCGGTACGCGAGCAGCGGGTGGCGGCCCGGTTCACCGAGGCGTTCCCGACCGTGCCGGCCGCGTCGGTGACGGCGCAGCCCGCCGACGTCCATGACGTCGACGGGCTGCGGACGATCGGCGAGGCGATCAGCCGGCCGTGAGGCCCGCCCCTCAGCCGGCGGTGGTGACCAGCACCTTGTCCTTGCCGGCCTTCTCCTTCGCGTTTTTCTTCATGGCCGCCTCGAACATCTTGCGCCAGCTCGTCACCTGCGGATGACGGCGGAGCAACGCCCGCCGCTCGCGTTCGGTCATGCCACCCCACACACCGAACTCGATCCGGTTGTCGAGCGCGTCGGCCAGGCACTCGTACCGAACTGGGCAGCTCCGGCAGATCCTCTTCGCCACGTTCTGTTCGGCGCCCTGTACGAACAACGCGTCCGGGTCCCCGTTCTGACATGCCGCCAGTGACGGCCAGTCAGTGATCATGCCCATTTGTGCACGTCCCCCCTTGCAGTACCTACCGACCTCGTGCGACCCAGCCGTCGATTCCCCCCGGCCGTCCAGCCCGTCCGTCCTCGGGAAGTTCGCGGACTTCCCCCCAGAAAGGCACGGACGACGCTGGCTCTGTCGCCGCGAACCATCATGCTCTGTAGTCACCTGATTACGCAACGTTGTCGGCGAAATCCATCATTCCGGACAGTCCCGGCCAGCCGGGCGTTCGCCCGCCGTCTACCCGGCCGGAGTCGGTGAAAACGCTGCGCCACTCACCCGTTCGGAGGAGACTCATCGCCAGGTTCACGCAACCGCGCACCAGGGCACGTGCGTCTAGCACAACGAGGGCTGCGCGCGCAGGAAATGGGGAGAATGCCCCAGCGCCCCTCGTTCCCTACTCGCGTACCCTGTCGAGGTGACCTGGATGCGGAAACGTGACCACAATGTGCTGACCAACGCCGCATCGCTGCTGATCTGTGGCCTGTTGGCCGGCGTGGTGGTCGCGGCGGCGGCCTTCCCCGCGGTGGCGATGTCCGGGCTGGCCGCGAAGGCGGGCGCCGAGACCTTCGGCGCACTGCCCAAGGAGCTGACGGTGGCCCGGTCGCCGCAGATCAGCTACCTGCTCGCCTCGGACGGCAAGACCCCGCTCGCCACGATGTACGACGAGAACCGCAAGGACGTCAAGCTCAAGGACGTCTCGCCCTTGATGCAGAAGGCGATCATCGCGGCCGAGGACCACGACTTCTACAAGCACAACGGCGTGGACCTCAACGGCGTCGCCCGGGCGTTCGTCAACAACCAGGCGGGGGCCTCGCGACAGGGCGCGTCGACGCTCACCATGCAGTACGTCCGGCTGGCCATCTCGTACTCGGCGACGCACCCGGCCGACGTGGTCGCCGCGACCGAGGACACCAGCGCCCGCAAGCTTCGCGAGATGCGCTACGCGCTCCAGATCGACAAGGAGCTCACCAAGGACGAGATCCTGGAGCGCTACCTGAACATCGCCGCCTTCGGCAACGGCGCGTACGGCATCTTCGCCGCCAGCCAGGTCTACTTCGGCAAGAAGCCGAGCGAACTCGACATCCAGCAGTCGGCCATGCTCGCCGGCATGGTCAAGGCGCCGACAGCGTTCGACCCCACCACCAAGGCCGGCTACCCCGAGGCGGTGGCCCGGCGGGACTACGTCATCCAGAACATGGTCGACATCGGCGCGATCACCCAGGCACAGGCCGACCAGGCCAAGAAGATCCCGCTGAAGGTGCTGGACAAGCGCACCCCGAACGGCTGCGTCGCCACCAACAAGCGGACCTGGGGCTTCTTCTGCGACTACTTCTATCGGTGGTGGATGCAGCAGGGGACGTTCGGCTCGACGTCGTACGACCGGGAGCGCCGGCTGAAGAGCGGTGGCTACACCATCACCACCACGATGGATGTGCAGGCGCAGATGGGCGCCGACAAGGCCGTCCGCAACCACCTGCAAGAGACCAGCAAGGCGGCCCGGATGGTCGCGGTGATCGAGCCCGGTACCGGCAAGGTGCGGGCCATCGCGGTGAACCGGAACTTCAAGATCGACGATCCGAAGAACCCGCAGAACAAGATCTCCAGCGACCCGAAGAAGGCCAAGAAGGGCATCCGGGGCAACTACCCGAACACGGTCAATCCGCTGGTCACCGGCGGTGGCGGGATCACCGGCTACCAGGCCGGGTCGACGTTCAAGATGTTCGCGATGGTGGCGGCGCTGGAGAAGGGCATCCCGCTCAGCTACACCATCAACGCGCAGCCGGTCTTCAAGTCCGAGTACATCGTCGAGAACAACTCGCCGGCGGCCTGCCCGGGCACGCACTTCTACTGCCCGAAGAACGCCGCGGCCTCCATGACCGGCGTGCAAAACATGTGGACCGCGTTCGGAAAGTCGGTCAACACCTACTTCATCCCGCTTCAGCAGCAGGTCGGCGCGGAGAACGTGGTGAAGGTGGCGCAGAAGCTCGGCATCACCTTCCGGGCGCCGTCGGACGCCCGGTTCGCCGACGACAAGGACGCCGCCCACCAGTGGGGTGCGTTCAGCCTCGGCGTCTCGCAGACCACGCCGCTGGAGTTGGCCAACGCGTACGCCACCCTGGCCGCCGACGGCAAGTACTGCGAGCCGATCCCCGTCCAGGAGATCCGCGGCCCGGACGGCGACAAGCTCGACATCGCCAACCCGCGCTGCGAGCAGCGAATCAGCACCCAGGTGGCCCGCGCCGCCGTGGACGCCGCCCGCTGCCCGGTCGGTGACCGGTCCGCCACCTCGAAGTGCGCCGGCGCCACCGCGGGCAACGTCCACGGGATCGTCAAGGCCCCGGTGGCCGGCAAGTCCGGCACCACCGACTCGGACAAGACCTCCGCGCTGGTCGCGATGACCAAGCAGTACGCGGTGGCCGGCATCGAGGCGGACCCGGACTGGCCGCAGACCACCCAGAAGATGGGCCACGACATCCCCACCGGCATCAACCCGGCCGTGTACAACACGCTCGCCTATGCGATGAAGGGCAAGGAGCGGATCGACTTCACCCCGCCCAGCGGCAAGATCATCGAGGGCGACCAGCGGTCCATTCCGAGCGTGACCTGCAAGTCCATTGACGAGGCGAAGTCCCGGCTCCGGGAAGCCGGATTCGAGCCGGTGGTCTCCGACACCAAGGTGCCGTCCGACTGCCCGGCGGGCACCGCCGCCGGCACCAGCCCGGACGGCCGGACCATCAAGGGCGGCGTGGTGACCATCGAGGTCAGCTCCGGCAGCGGCAAGAAGCCGGGCGACACCACGCTGCCCGGCCCGACGCTCCCGCCCCCGCCCACTCGACCCGGACGGCGCTGACGAGTGACACGAACGGGCGGGCACCCTCGCGGGGGCCCGCCCGTTTCTCGTAGATCCGACCGGAGCCGGGTCAGAGGCCGAGCTGGCGGCGTACCTCGGCGGCGACCCGGCCTCCCTCGGCCCGCCCGGCCACCGCGCCCTGGGCCGCCTTCATGGCCGGGCCCATCTGGGCCTTGCCGGTGAAGCCGCCCGCGGCGAGCGCCCCCGCGACCAGCTCGGACAGCTCGTCGTCGGAGAGCTGCTTCGGCAGGTATCGCTCCAGCACCTCACCCTCGGCGGTCTCCTTGCTCGCCTGCTCGGCGCGGCCCGCGTCGGCGAAGGCGGTAGCGGCCTCCCGCCGCTTCTTCGCCTCCTTGGTCAGCACCGCGAGCACCTCGTCGTCGGTGAGCTCGCGCTTGGCCTTGCCGGCGACCTCGGCGTTGCCGACGGCGGCGAGCGCCATCCGCAGGGTCGAGGTGGTCAGCTCGTCGCGCGCCTTGAGGGCGGCGCGCATGTCGGCGGTGAGATGGTCCTTCAGCGTGCTCATGGACGGTCAAACTACCCTGAACGCCATGCGAAAGCGCACACTATTCCGGCTTGCCGCCGGGACCGTCGCCGTCGGCGCCGCCACCCTGGCGTACGCGTCGCTCATCGAGCGCAACATGTTCACCCTGCGCCGGTACGACGTGCCGGTGCTCCCGGCCGACGCCGAACCGCTGCGCGTGCTGCACCTGTCGGACCTGCACATGACACCCGACCAGCGGCGCAAGCAGGACTGGGTGGCCTCGCTGGCCGCCCTCGACCCGGATCTGGTCGTGGTGACCGGGGACAACATGGGCGACCCCCGCGCCGTCCCGGGCGTGCTCCGGGCCCTGCAGCCGCTGCTGGACTACCCGGGCGCCTTCGTCTTCGGCTCCAACGACTACACCGGGCCGGTCTGGAAGAACCCGTTCACCTACTTCCTGCCGGACCGGGAGTACCGCGAGGGCGTCGAGCTGCCGTACGAGGAGCTGCGGGACGTCTTCACCGGCGCCGGCTGGGTCGACCTCAACAACACCCGGACCACGATCAAGGCCGGCGGCCGGGAGGTCGAACTGGTCGGCGTCGACGATCCGCACATCGAGCGGGACGACTACCCCTCGGTGGCCGGCCCGGTCTCCGAGTCCGCCGACCTCGCCATCGCCCTGGCGCACTCCCCCGAGCCGAACGTGCTCGACCAGATGGCGGCGGACGGCTTCGGCCTGCTGCTCGCCGGGCACACCCACGGCGGGCAGGTCTGCGTGCCCGGCTACGGCGCGCTGGTGACCAACTGCGGGCTGCCCCGGTCGATGGCCCGCGGGCTGCACCGCTGGCCCGGATCCGACTCCTGGCTGCACGTCTCCGCCGGCCTCGGCACGCACCCGACCGCGCCGGTGCGCTTCGCCTGCCCGCCGGAGGCGAGCGTGCTCACGCTGATCCCTCGCTGACCGAACGGTGAGGGCGGTCACACCGCGGACCGCCCGCACCGCTCGGCTCCCCGGCCAGCGCGGGAACCGGCTCGGAGGGGTGGGGGTACCGAGTTTGACCCCCGGACCGGGTGGGCTACTATTTGTCGGCACGCCTCGGGGTGTGGCGCAGCTTGGTAGCGCGCTTCGTTCGGGACGAAGAGGTCGTCGGTTCGAATCCGGCCACCCCGACCAGAGGTAAAAGGCCAGGTGAGACAAGCTCTCACCTGGCCTTTTGTTGTGCCCCGGTGATGTTCCTCCATCGGCTCTGGCCGTCGGCTAGGGGCCGCTTTCGTCCTCGTCAGCCTCGAAAGTCAGCGGAAAGTCAGCGAACGAGTCCCTAACCTTCTCCGCGCCGGCCCCGAAGGCGTGCGTGTACCGGTCCAGCGTGGTTGAGATCTGCTCGTGCCCCATGACCCGGGCCACGTCGTTGATCGGTACGCCGTCCGACACCAGCCAGGTCGCGTACGAGTGCCGCAGATCATGGAATCGAAGCCCGGCCTGGGCCATGCGCGAGAGGCGAGCCCGCGCCACCCGGCGGTTCGGGAACTCCTCGATCACCTCGTTGCCGTCCCGGTCGCGCCAGGTCGCCCGCCACACCCTGGGCCCGGCCTGGACGACCTTGCCGAGCAGACCCGCCCGCACGAGCGCCGGTCGCCAGATCCAGGCCCGGAAGACCGTGCGACGCAGCGGGCCGCCGGCCTCGTTGGTGAACACCTCCCCCGCCGGGCCGGGCGTCACGAGCTCGCGGTGCGCCCGCAGCAGCTTGACCACGAACGGCGGCAAGGGCACAACTCGGCGGCCAGCCCGTGTCTTCGGGTAGGGCTTGAAGGTCACGTGTCCGGCGACCTCGATGCCGACCCGGCCGACGCGGACGCTGGCCTTGGCCAAGTCGATCGCGTCCCAGGTCAGGCCGACGCACTCCCCCCACCGCAGACCAGCGCCGCCGGCGAGCCCGACGAGGGCCCGGTATCGCTCTGGGATCTCCGGCAGGAGGTTGCCGCGAACGCCTCACGTGTGATGACCTGCTCGTCGGCGTCGGTCCGTCGGCGCCTAGGGAGCCGCACGCCATCGGCCGGGTTCTCCCCGATGACCCGGTCGCGTACGGCCAACGCGAGGACGGCCCGCGCCTGCGGACGCGCGCGGAACGCCGAATACAAGTGACCATGACCGGCTTGCGGCCCGGCCGCTGGCGCCCTGATCATCTGTATATGAACGAGACGCCTGCCACGGCGAGGCTAAGACGTGCCGTCCGGGCGGTCATCCTGGCCGATGATGACCGTGTCCTGCTGTGCCGCTTCAGCTTCCCGCATCCAGCTGTACCGACGGGCGCAACGGTCGTATGGGCGGCCCCCGGCGGCGGCATCGAGCCCGGTGAACTGCCGCTGGCGGCACTGCGCCGGGAGCTGCACGAGGAGACGGGGCTTGTCATTGACGCCGACCCGCCTCACGTCTGGCACCAGGAGGTCGCCGCTCCCGGCCATGCGGACGGCTACGACGGGTTGGTCAACGACTACTTCCTCGTCCGCACCACGCGCTTTGATCCCCGCGGCGCGCTGTCCGATGACGACCTCGCCGCCGAGCACATCAGCGGGATGCGATGGTGGCGGCACGGAGACATCGCCGAATACGGCGGAACCGACCTGTTCTCACCCCGTGACATCGCCGCACCGCTGGCGGCGCTGATCGCCGGTGACATCCCGGGCACGCCAGTGATGCTCGGCCTGTGATCTCCCTGGGCACTTATAGGTCCGCTGTACCCGCCAGACGCACCAAAGACACGAGGCTGCCGGACAATCAGGCGAATCTCCGCGCGCGGCGTGCAGGTCCGACGGGCATCGGGAGGCGGGCAGGACGGCTGGCGGCACCCGACCCGCTCAGGGAGCCAGTGCCCGCAGACAACACCTCAGGGTTCCAAGGGTTGATGGGCGGTACCCGGCGATGCGACCGCGACCTCATCGCCGTGGCCATGGCTTGGTTAACTCCCACGGCGGCTTTGACCGCAACTCGGCACAGATGATCGTGCAGCAGCGCCTGCTCTACCGCCGTAGCGCCTGCATAACTATCCACGCTTGGCGGAGAGCACAACGTCCGCTTCTAGCCGCGATCCGCTTGTGCGATGGGCAAGGATCCATCAGGGGGTGTCATCCTTTGTCCATGGCGGAGAGGACAGACCCGACAGGAGCGTGGATCACCCCGTGGTGGTTCATTGTTCTGGTTTCCGTCGTCCTCGGAGTGTGCGTCGGAGTAGGTCTGGCCCTCGTCGCAGGCCCTGATTCCGAGTCCGCGCCCCGCTGGCTGTCGTTCTTGATCGGCGTGCTCGTGGTGGGCGGTGGCACGGCGATCCAGCTCTTTGGGCGTCGCCGCAAACGAGAGCGCAACAACCTCTAATATCCGCATCTGCCCTGGTGAGCCGGTCCCTTCGACTCTCGGGTCATGCGGACATCTGCGCTCGTAACGGTGATGCGCTGCGCGCCGTCGACTGTTTCCACGCCGTGCTGGAGCGTAACGGTGGCCGTCCCGGCGTCGAGGCGGTCCACTTGTACGTCCAACCACAGTTCCATTGGGAACGTGTTGGCCGCGCGGATGCCCTGCGTCGTTAGGACCGGCACCTTCTCGACGATGCGGTGATCCCTGCCTATGGAATCCACCAGGCTAACCTCGACCCACCCTGGGAACGCGTCGTCGGCCCAACGAAGGGCATTGGCTCGTACCGCTCCAGGCGTCATGGGTGCAGGTTATGGCTCGCCCGCGCTGTATGGCCACGAGTCGCTAAACGTCCGCTCATTGCGCGATCAGCGCGCTGAGGGTGTCGCATATCAGTTGCCGGACGACTGTCGCGTATCAGTCGACGGAGGGCGCTGCCGAGGGGACACGCTCACGAGGCCCGCGCACTGCCGAATTGTTCTCTTATGGATCAAGGCGGCCCGCAAAGCGGGCCGGGCCGGCCGGGCCGGCCGGCCACGCTTGGGGACGACCAGGACCTACTGCGTGTTCGGAAAGGTGCTCCTAGCCGCTTGATCTCTAAACGGCCAGGTCTCGGGCGGACGGTTGCAGGAGTTGGCCCTCCTGTGGGAGTCGGTACCGTACGCCGCATGTCGCAGTGGAGTTCCATCCGACGCTTGATCGGGCAGCATCCCCGGCGCCTACAGCTCGTCCTGCTCGTCGCGCTGGGGCTCGTGACCGGCTTCGCTCTCGGACGGCTGCTACCCGACCACACCGTGACACCCAAACGAATCACAGGCACGGTGACCTGGTCGAACCAGGAAACCAGCACAATCTGGTTTGACGCCGACGGCGACGAGCCGACCAGGTCTTACTCCGTCGTTGGTGAGTACTGGATCGACGCGAACGGTGGTCGGCACCTCGGGGGCTATCCCAGCTGCCTGTCCGGGCAGCAGGACGACCCCGTGCGCTCGGACCGAAGGCGGGTCGAGCTGGGGGTCATCCACCCGGAGGACTACGACCCTGCTCCCGACATCGCCGTAACCGTTCGGTGCTTCGGCTGAGCGTCGGACTCGGACTCCGTCTCAAACACGCTTAGAAGACCTCTCGGCTCCGCCCCGAACCCCGACCCTCCTCAGAGATCAGCCGGGGCGGATCCCCTCGTCGGGCACCACAAGGGCTACCAGCCTCCCCGGGCGGGGCCAAGGTCGTTCGTCCGGTAGGGCGCTCCACCTTGTCCCCACCCGGGGAGGCCGGACGGTCTACGACTGCCCGACGAGGAGATCCGCTACCTAGCCTTGGAGCCGCTGCGCCCAGTACACCTGCCCGTCCGGCCCCATATAGACCAGGGCCAACAGCAGGTCCGACATCGCAACCGGGGCAGTGGGCACGTGGACCACCGTCCGTAGCGGCCCCTCCACATACGGAAAGGCCGCAACGAACGTTAGCGGCGAAGCGTCCCCGTCGGACACGGCCAGTCTGGAGCCGTAGCTCCACCAGCTGTTTCCCTCTATGACGTCGCCTGCGCCCTTCAGCCAGGAATAGCGCTCGGCGATCTTGTTCTCGACTCCGGCGCTCCCGAGGCCGACAGCCTCCTGCAGTGGCGACGACGCGCTGAAGCTCCCCGGCTTGAGGTTGGTGCGCTTGTCAATGAGAAAGATCGCGAAGTATCCGCCATCGAGTGGCTTGGGCGGGGCCTGCCAAGAAACCCGCCCGAGCACCAACTGGTCGCGTCCGTCCGACACCGGGGCGTTTACCTTGTCGCCGAGCGCGGCCTGAGCCTCCTCGTGGCCGATGAACTGAAGTGAGGACTTGATGGCCAACGCTTCCGGGCCGTACGGCGGGCGGTTGTGCCACCAGCGCCAGCCAACGAAGGCCACCACCGCCAGGATGACCGCCAACACCAGCCCGGTCCTTCGCCCCGTCATGCGCGACAGTGAACCATGCGATCACCAGACAACCAGCCATCCGTGATCTTCTTCTAACCCCAAGGCCCGGCATGGGCCATCCGTGGGCCAGTGACCGTGGCGCGCAGCGGGCACGAGCGGGCACGAGACGCAACCGGGCTGGCCACCGCCCGCAGGCGTTTCGGGCGTCACGACCGCTTGAGCCCGCTCTTCCAAACTGAGGCTTTCCACCCAGAATGGCGGGGCGGCTCAGGGCGATCAGCGGGTTCATTTCGCCGGGCGGATCATGCAGGATCAGCCCTCGAACCGGAGCGCCGAGACGTGGAGGCATTGCTATGGACCCCGACGAAGCTGAGCAGCACGCGAGGATGAGGTTCCTCCACGCCGGGACTGCGTCCTTCCGCGCCGGGCAAGTGGCTGCGTGGGTGGGAGTCGTCTACGCCCTCGTAGCGGTGATGCAGCGGGTCATCGGCTAAGACCGACGGCCGCCGAAGGGCCTCGGAGTCACGGGGCAGGCCGAAGACGACGGCTGACAGCAACCATTGACAGCATCGGCAACGGACCGCCGAGCACAGGCACGGACGCCGGCAGGCGTCGAGCCAGTGACGGAAGGCTGTGACAGACCAATCCGGACGGTGCCGCCGAGGCTACGGATCACGAGGTTGCTGGCCCTCTGCTCGCAGTTCCGTCAGATACGGGCGGATGCATCTCGGGAAGCCAGGCGAGATCGACGCCCCTGCGCTTTGCCGCGTCCCACAGCTGACGAGCATCGCGCCCCAGCGCCCAACGGCGTGCGTACGGCGCGCAGTCCACGACCACGGCAGCGCGCACGACCAGGCCCACGGTGGCGCGAGGCGTCGAGTACCAGATCAACCCGTCGGGGCCGGGCGTAGTGCGGTCAGCCATGGTTTTAGATCATGCAGCCCGGGTCTGACACGCCTGGCAGAGGTATTGCACAAGACATCCGGCGACCTCGAGCAGCGCGTCAGCAGAAAGTCGGCGAACACCTGGCAGCGGTTCCCCATCAACGAGCCGCAGACGGCTGCCAACCCTGGGTCACCGCGACCGAGCGACAGCGGCCGATAGCGGACGACAGCCCTGACGGCCGTTCGGGACGAAGAGGTCGTCGGTTCGAATCCGGCCACCCCGACCAGGTGAGAGGGCACATCCAGTTTCGGCCGGAGGTGCCCTCTGTGCGTTGGGCGGACATGCCTGACCGCGGCCAGCGGGCCCGGCCGCGGTCAGGCAGGGAACTATCTGATTGCGCCGAGGTCGAGCACGACGAGCTCGTCGTCGGACGACCGCACGGTCAGCACCTCGGGCTCCCAGTCCGACAACTGATTGTTCCAGCCGTACCCCGGCCCGCCCTCAGGCCGAGGTACCTTGACCCCTGCCGCCCTGCCGGTGGTCCGGTCCCAGATGAGGTGCAGCGTCGCGGTCGGGAATTCGAGCTGGCCGACCGCCAGGCGGCCACCATTCATCGGGGACAGCTCACCCGTCCAGGGCAGTTCGACGAGGTCGCTACCGTCCAGCGACTGCAGCGCGACCCGGTCAACCGATCCGCGGCCGGTGCACCAGGTCGGCCCGCAGCGGAGGTACTGGATGCGGCGGTTCGCGGTCCACGCCAGCCGCTGGCCGGTGACAACATTGCGCAGCTCGCCGCTGGTCCGTGTGCCCCCGTCGAGCTGGTCGGTGATCCACGGTCCGACGTTGGCGAGTACGAAGCCTGCCGAGTCCGGGACGTCCGCCGGCTCGCCGCCGTTCAGCGAGACGGATCGGACCACTCTGCGCACACCACCCCCCTCGGCTCGACTCGGCCGACTCTCCTGGTCCCAAATGATGGCGTCCCCCGCCACGTTGAACCGGGGCGCCGTCCCGAAGGATCGCGAGGCGGGTCGGGGTGCCGCCACCGAGCGGAGTCACCCATGCCTCCCGGAATCCCTCCCGAACGGGCCGGTTGTTCCGGGTGCCCTCGACGAACCAGACGACTCGCCCGTTGACCTCCCGAGCCATCAGGACCCGGGAATTTGCCAGGCCGTCGCTCACCGCCGGCGTGCTGAGCGAAGTCACCGTGCCGGCGCGGGTGTCGAAGACCGACGGGGCGGCCTCTCCGTTGAAGATGTCCCTGGCCACCAGGTACCGGTCATCGCCGAGCACGGCCACCACGGTGTACCGGGAACCGTCTGGCAACGCGGCGGGCAGTCGGTGCACGGCGTTCGGCCAAACCTTCTCCGGGCTGGGCAGGTCGGTGAAGTCGGGGATGCGGTCCGGTGAGAAGACGTACTCGGGTCCGGGATCGGGCTGGGGGGCGGTCACGCGTACCCCGGTCAACACGGCGACGGTCGCCACCGCGACGGCGCACACTGCGGCGACGCCGGCTCGGCGGCGCCGGCGTCGGCGCTGCCGGCCGCGGACCGCGCCGAGCGGGTCGTAGCCCGGCATCGGTGCGTCCTCCGCCGCCCGGGCCAGGGTCCATGTCAGCTGTTCGTCGAGATCGCTGCTCATCGCTGCCTCCCGGATGTCGGTTCCCGGTGCTGCGCGCTGTGCGAGCGCAGCTTCTCCAGAGCGCGGGAGGCCTGGCTGCGGACGGTGCCTCGGGAGATACCCAGCAACGCCCCGATCTCCTCGTCCGTTCGATGCTCGTAGTAGCGCAGCACCAGGACCGCGCGCTGCCGGCGGGGCAGGCTCGCCAGGGCCGGCCACAGCTCCGCCGCCGCGTCGATCTGCTCTATCGCCGGCCGGTCCGGCACGTCGGGCATCAGCCGCTCCCGGCGTAGTCGCCGCTACCAGCTGATGTGCAGCCGCGCCATAGTGGTGCGGACGTACGCGTCGGGATTGTCCCGGCGCACCACCCGCGGCCACGCGGAGCCCAGCCGCGCCAACGCCTCCTGCGCCAGGTCGGCCGCGTCGTGCGGGCTTCCGGTGAGCACATACCCGTAGCGCACGGGTGACGTCCACCGTGCCCGGACGAACTCCTCGAACGCTGGTTCGGCACCGTCCATGGCCACCTCCTCGAACCCGGGACGTCCGAGCGGGGCGAAGTGTTGCACGGATTTCGATGTCATTCGGAAACCGCGCGCAATGACACCGGGTCTACCGTCAGTCGGCGGCGCGGCGGACGTGGGTGACGACCCCCGCTCGGTCGATCTGCATCCAGTAGCGCCTGATCAGACCGCCCTCTACGTGGTAGACGACCGAGTTGATCTGGCAAACGGTCCGTACCGGACGAAGTCGCCGACGACCCGCCGGGTCAACTCTGGCACGGCGGGGACGGACGCTGTGGATCACGGGGCAGCGGAGGGCGTGACCGGTGCCTAGTCCGCCGAGGCGGCAGGCGAAGCGCTGCGAATCGTGGCCGGCTTCGGCGCGACCCGGACGGCCCGGCGGCTCCGGGCGGAGCTGCGCCAACGCGGCCTGGCCCGGGTGCCGCGCGGCCCACGGCCCTCGACGGCGGCCAACGCGCCGGGGCTGACCGCCCGTCAGCTGGAGGTGTTGGCGCTGCTCGCCGACGGGTTGAGCGACGCCGAGATCGGGGCGCGGCTGTCGCTGTCGGCGCGGACGGTCGGGCACCACGTCTCCGCCCTGCTGGTCAAGCTCGCCGTGCCCAACCGGGGGCAGGCGGCCGCGGTGGCGCGCCGCCAGGGCCTCGTGCCACCGGCATAGCCGCTCTCCCGACCAGCGCCGCCGTCGCGGCTGGGTTAGTCGTGCAGTTCGGTGCGGGCGACCTCGGCGAACGCGGCGGTCAGGTAGCTCTCCAGCGGCCGCCCGGTGACCGCCAGCAGGTGGGCGACGAGCAGCGGGGCGTGCCGGGCGATCGCCGCCGGGCCGGGTGCCGCCTCGTCGTCACCCGGGTCGTAGACGCCGAGGGAACTGGCCAGCAGGACCAGCAGCACGTGCGGATTCACGTCGGCGTGCCACGGCGCCACCTCCCGCACGCAGCCCTCCAGCACCTGGCGCACGTCGTCGCCGTCCAGCCCGTCGGGGTGGGTCTCCTCCAGCAGCAGCCGGACCACCCCGCCGAGCACCAGGCCGGCCCGGTCGGCGGCGGCGAGCCGGTCGACCGCCGGCTCGTACGCCCCAGCGTTTCGCGCCCCGGCGGCGGCGACGGCCGCCGAGGCGGCCACCGCGATCTCGCGGGCCGGTGCGGGCAGGTGTCGCCACGTCACGGTCACCGAGCCAGCATGGCAGAAGGCACCGACAGGGCCACGACGCCGCTGTGGCCGTCGCGCCGCGTGTGCTTGGTCACCCGGCGGCCCGTCCCTGCACGGCGGCGGCGGTAAACCGGTCGCGGGTCGTCGTACCCGCCGCAGAGAATCCAGCCATGCTGCGCCGCGCCCTACCCGCCCGACCGGAAGCCCGACGGATCCTGCTCGGCACCCTGCTGTCAGCCATCGGGCGTGGCCTCACCCTGCCGTTCCTCTTCATCTACCTCACCGACGTGCGCGGGCTGACCGACGCCCGGGCCGGCCTGGTGATCGGCTGGTTCGGCGTGGTCACCCTGGCGCTCTCCCCGGTGGGCGGCACGCTGATCGACCGGTTCGGCGCCCGCCGGGTGGTGCTGCCCTGCCTGCTCCTCCAGGCCGTGGGCACCGGCTCGCTTGCCCTGGTCAACTCGACCCTGAGCGCCTTCGCGGTCAGCACGCTGATCGCGGTGGGCAGCTCGGCACTCTGGTCGGGGCAGACCACGATCCTCGCCTCGCTGACCGGTGACGCCGAGCGGCAGCGGGTCTTCGGTCTCCAGTTCGCCCTGCTCAACCTCGGCATCGGGATCGGCGGCGTGATCTCCGGCGCGGTGGTGGACACCGCCCGGCCGGTCACCTTCCAGGCGATCTACCTGCTCGACGCGCTGAGCTACCTGGTGCCGGGCGTGATCCTGCTGAGCCTCCCGCACGTGGGACACCGGCTCGCCGCCTCCGCGACGACCACGGAACGACGGTCGTCGGCCGGCGGCTACCTGGCGGTGCTCCGGGACCGTCCCTTCCGCCGGCTGGTCATCTTCGGCCTGATCCTCACGACCTGCGGATACGCGCAGATCGAGGTCGGCTTCACCGCGTACGCGATCCGGGTGGCCGAGGTGACGCCGCGGGTGGTGGCCTGGGCGCTGGCCGGGAACACGGTGATGATCGTGCTCTCCCAGCTGCTGGTGATCCGGCGGATGGAGGGGCGGAGCCGGACCGGCGCGCTCGCCGCAGTGGGCGGCGTCTTCGCGACCGCCTGGCTGGTCCTGGGCGCGGCCGGCCTGACCGGTACCGGGAACGCCCTGGTCGCCGCGCTCGGCGTGGTGGCCTGCGCGGCGATCTTCGGCTTCGGCGAGACGATGCTGTCGCCGGTGATGCCCGCCCTGACCAACGCGCTCGCCACCGACGAGCTACGCGGCCGGTACAACGCGATGAGCTCGATGATCTTCGGGGTCAGCGGGATCATCGGCCCGGTCACCGCCGGCCCGCTGATCGGCGCCGCCGACGGGAAGGTCTGGGTCGCCGTCGTGGTCGGCGGCTGCCTGACCGCGTCCCTGGTGGCCCTCTCCCTGCGCCCGCTGCTGTCCAGCGCGCAGGATGGGCGCTCGGCCCCTGTTCCGGTCCGGGAGCCGGAGCCGGTTTCCTGCTGAGGGCCGCTTGCGCGCCGGGTACCGGGCCGAGTCGCGGCGCGACGGGTCGCGGCTGAGACAGGCGGGCGGGGCCTTGCGGCCATGGGTCCAGGTGGATGCTCACCTGTCCCCGTGCCGCAAGAGCCCCGCCCGATGTCGTCGCTACGCCATGGCGCGGCGGCGACCCCGACTCAGCTGCTGACCTTGACCGGGTTCGAGAGCAACTCGTTGTCCGCCGGGAGGGCGTCCGTGTGCTCCGTCAGCTGGGCGACGGCCTTGAAGGTGATCTTTCCGACCGCCAGGTCGTCGCTGGTCACCGTGTAGTTGAACGAGTAGCGGGTGGTCTGGCCGGTGGTCGACACCTTGACCAGCTGGGTGGAGTACCCGACCTGGACGAAGCCGGACGGGACGCTCTTGTAGAGGGTCACCTGGACGTTCTCGGGGTAGCGAGTGTTCTTGAGGTAGACGTTGATGCCGATGGTCTGACCCACCCGGGCCGTCGCCGGCACGTTCAGCCGGTCGATGGAGACGTCGTGGGTGCGTACCTGGACGACCTGGGAGGTCGAGTCACTCCGCCCGTCGGGCGTCCGCACCGTCAGCTGCACGGTGTAGTCGCCGTCGGCGGCGTACCGATGGCTGGTGGAATCGCCCGTCGCCGTGGTTCCGTCGCCGAAGTCCCAGGCGTAGGCGGAGATGCCCGCGCCTGCCGGGTCGCTGGAGTAGTAGCCGTAGAAGGAGATGGTGTCGTACGAGCTGGGATCCCCCGGGGAGTAGTAGAACTGGGCGATCGGGTCCGGGGCGACCTTCAGCTGGAAGGTGAGCTGGCTCGTCCCGTTCGCCTCGACCTGGAAGTAGTAGGTCGTGCCCTGCTCGGCCACGAAGGTCAGTGCCTGCCCGCTGTAGACGCCACGGCACCCGACCTGCGACAGGTTGGCGAGCGAGGAGCCCGTGTAGGCGGCGATGCCGCTGTAGTACGAGTTGGTGCTGGCCGTGATGGACCCGGTGGCCGTGGCGGTGTACGAGTACCACACCGTGTTGACCGGGGTGAAGCAGGACGAGGGCTCACCCGCCTCGGCGCTGGAGGTGCCGTAGTCCTGCGTGTTCGAGTAGGGCAGCGCCCCGATGCTGATCGCGTTGGCGAAGTTGTCGTTGACCGCCGCCTGGATCTCCTCCACCGAGAACACCAGGGAGCCACCGCCGCCGCCACCGTTGCCACAGCAGTCGGCAACCATGAAGTAGTAGGTGGTGCCGGCGGTGGCCGCAAAGGTGATCTGCGACTGGAGTCCGCTGTAGTCGTCGTTGCAGGCGACGAGGCTGAGCGAACCTGCGTCGCCCGTCCACGCGGACAGCACCGTGTCGTAGCCGCTGCCGATGGTGTCGGCCTTGATCCGCATGTCCGACGTCGGAGTGAAGGAGTACCACACCGAGCCGTTGCTGGAGCACTGCGCGGGATCGGTCGGATCCCACGTGGCTTCGCTCGTGTCGAGCGTCGTGTTGAACGGAAGACTGTCGATCGCGACAGCGGCGCTGAAGTCGTCGTTCGTCGGTGCTGCGAAGGCCGCGGTCGGTCCCGCGGCAACCAAAGCCATCACCCCCGTGAGCGCAACCACAAGCCGTGCAAGATGGCGTTTGACCACTTTTCCTCCTGGTCCCCGTGTGCCAATGACTGGCTGTCATGGGGCAAGGCGGCACAGGAAACGAAACCGTTACATAGGTCCATACGTGGCTCATCGGTGGCTGCGTACTCGGACAAGCAGCCTGAATGGGACGTTGTGGACCGCCGCGTGCGGGTGCGCGGCCGGGAACGGGATCGGACCCCGGAGCGGGTGCTCCGGGGCCCGATGCGTGCGGGGTCTGCCGTCAGGCGGCGGCGACCTCGGCGGTGGTGCGGATCCGGTCCAGCGCCGGCGCGGAGACCGGCGACTTCGCGGTCAGGTACGCCACGAAGGCGTCCAGGTCGATCATGCCGGTGACGGCGTTCTTGCCACCGGTGAGGACGCTGAAGCCGTCGCCGCCGCCGGAGAGGAAGTTGTTCACCGTGACGCGGTAGGCCGCGTCGTCGGTGACCGAGGCACCGTTGATGGTCAGGCTGCCCCGGACCACTCGGGTGCCGGTGCACGGGGCGCCGGCCGCCGCGGTGGTGCCGTTCGGGTCCACCACGTACCGCACGGTGTCGGAGGCGTACAGCACCCGGGCGACCGTGAACTGCTGCTCCAGCAGGCAGTAGAGCTGCGCACCGGTGAGGTCCAGCGTCACCAGGTTGTTGGCGAACGGCTGCACCGTGAACGCCTCGGCGTAGGTGACCGGGCCGGCGTCGAGGTCGGCGCGGACACCACCGGGGTTCATGAAGGCGGCGACCGCGCCCTGCTCGTCGTCGGTGGCGTAGAGCTGCGCGTCGGCGATCAGGTTGCCCAGCGGCGACTCTCCGGTCTGGTACGTCGGCTTGCCGTTGGCGTCGACCCCGGTCTGGTACAGGTTCTCCTGGGTCTTGGTGATCGCCTGGGTGGTCTCGCCGACCACCTTGTCGGCGACCGGGCCGAGGGCGGTCTTGTACCGGTTGATCAGGTCGGTGGAGGCCGGGTCCTTGGCGACGGTCCGGGTGACCACGACGTTGTTCGCCTTGGCGGTGAGCACGTCACCGGTGGTGCGGTCGACCTGCAGGTCGATGTCGGTGACCAGGCGGCCGAAGGAGCTGGCGCTGGTGACCAGCTTGCCGTTGATGTTGCAGTTGTACGCCGCGTGGGTGTGCCCGCTGACGATCACGTCGATCGCCGGGTCCATCCGGTTGGCGATGTCGACGATCGGCCCGCTGAAGCCGGTGCAGTCGTTGATGGCGCCGCCGTTCTGCACGCCACCCTCGTGCAGCAGCACGACGATGGACTGAACGCCCTGGGCCTGCAGGATGCGGGCGTACTTGTTGGCGGTGTCGGCCTCGTCGGCGAAGCTCAGGCCGGCGACGCCCTGCTGGCTGACGATCTGCGGGGTGCCTTCCAGGGTCATCCCGATGAACCCGATCTTGACCCCGTCGACATTCTTGATGCCGTACGGCGGCAGCAGCGGCTGGCCGGTGGCGGTGGTGAAGGCGTTGGCGGAGAGGTACTGGAACTTGGCGCCGTCGAACGGAGTGCCGTCGGCGCAGCCGTCGACCGGGTGGCAGCCGCCGTTCTGCATCCGCAGCAGCTCGGTGGCGCCCTCGTCGAACTCGTGGTTGCCGACGCTGGTGAACTCGAGCCCGGCGAGGTTCATCTCCTCGATGGTCGGCTCGTCGTGGAACGCGGCCGAGAGCAGCGGGGAGGCGCCGATCAGGTCACCGGCGGCGACCGTGATGGTGCGCTCCTGCTCCTCCTCGGTGGTGCCGCGCAGCTTGGCGAGCTGGGTCGCGAGGTACTCGGCACCGCCGGCCGCCTGCCCGGCGATGGTGCCGCTGGAGCCGGTCGGCGGCTCCAGGTTGCCGTGGAAGTCGTTGATGGCGAGCAGCTTGACGTCGACCGGCTTGGGACCGGCCTCGGCCTGGTTGGGGTTGACGGCGACCATGGCGAGCGCGGTCGCGGCGAGTGCAGCCAGACCGACGGCGGCCCGGCGCATCCCGGGGACGGACATGGAACTCCTCGTGAGATTCGGCGCGTGGCTGTCCGGGCGATGGTTCGTCCGGCGACTGATCCGTGCCGTGACAGGGGTCGAGCGGGGGTGACGGCAGTCGGGGGACGCCGCCCCGCCCGGGCAAGCTTGCCATCAGACACGCAATCGGTCGACTGGCGCGGCACGACATCACCGTGAATGTGGCCGACAACTTGTGGTGATCTGCCCGACGAGTCCGACATGACGGGCAGGTGAATTCCTTCACGCGGTCCCGTTGTCAGAGGGGTGGATTAGAAAAGAAGCCATGACGCCAGACGGGACAACCTGGACGGTGGACTCGGTATCGTCCGCCGACGGCACGATGATCGCATACGAACGCTCCGGCGACGGCCCGCCGATCATCCTGGTCGGCGGCGCCTTCAACGATCGGTCGACCACCCGCGCACTCGCCACCGCGCTGGCCTCCGACTTCACGGCATACAGCTACGACCGGCGGGGCCGGGGCGACAGCGGCGACTCCGGGCCGTACGCGGTGCAGCGCGAGATCGACGACATCGCCGCCCTGATCGGGGCGGCCGGCGGTTCGGCGTACCTGTACGGTCTCTCCTCCGGCGCGATCCTCGCCGGGTACGCGACGGCCGACGGGCTGCCGGTCACCGGGCTGGCCCTCTTCGAGCCTCCCTTCCAGGTCGGCCCGCACGGTGGCGCCAAGCCCGAACTGGCCGAGCGCCTGACCGAGCTGGTGGCGGCGGGCCGCCGCGGCGACGCCGTCGAGCTCTTCCTGACCGCAGCGGTGGGGCTGCCCGCCGAGGCGGTCGCCGGGATGCGCGGCATGCCGGCATGGTCCTGGATGGAGGGTCTGGCGCACACCCTCGCCTACGACACCACGGTCACCGGCGACGGCGTCCTGCCCGCCGCCCGGCTCGGCGCCATCACGGTCCCGACCGTCGTCGTGGACAGCACGGGCAGTCCGGGGTGGCTGCGGGAGGCCGCCGCCGCGACGGCCCGCGCCATCCCGGGCGCGACCCACCGCAACCTGGAGGGCGGCTTCCACGAGGTCCCGCCTGAGCGCCTCGCCGCCGAGCTGCGCGACGCCCTGCTCGGCTGAGACGGCGGAGGATGAGCACGGCGCCGAGGGTCACCCGGCCACTCTCCACCGCCAACCGGATCAGGTCGAGGTCGGCATCGGGTGACCGGTACATCTCCTGCGCGGCGATGTCGGCGAACTGCTCGACGGTGAGCAGGTAACCGCGGGCGGCGGCCAGTCCGGGCAACTCCGGGTCGTAGAAGACCATCCCGCCGGTCCAGGCCCGCGACTCGCCGGCAAAGTAGATCCCGCCGGGGATCAGCGCCGGGACGGTCCGGCGCGGCGGTCGGCAGTCCCGGCAGCCGGGGTACGTCCGCAGCCCGCCCGGTGGGCGCCCGCCGGTCAGGTACCAGCCGAGCCGCGCCGCGTGCAGGTTCGACCCGGACGCGACGTACCAGAGCTGGTCCACCCCGGTCAGAACCAGCAGGTCTGACCGGCGGCGTGGCTCGCCTGGACGGTGTGGGTGACGCAGCCGTCGGCGGTGACCCGGTGCAGCAGGAAGGCGGTCGGCTCGGCGACCAGCCCGATCTCCTCGTCGTCGGTCATCGTCAGCGTCGACTGCACCCAGGTGCTCGGCGCGGTGGTGAGCACCGTACCGGCGAACGCGGTGGTGACCGAACGGTGCAGGTGACCGGCGGTGACGCGTACGACGTGGGGGTGGCGGCCGATCACCTCGGCCAGCGCGTCCCCGTCGGCGAGCCGGATGGCGTCGGCGGCGGGGATGCCGACCGCGACCGGCGGGTGGTGCAGGCACACGACGGCGGGCACCTCGGGTCGGTTGGCCAGCGCCCCGTCGAGCCAGGCGAGCTGCTCCTCGCCGAGCCGCCCACCGCTGTCACCCGGGGCGAGCGAGTCCAGCACCACGACCGTCCCGTCGGCGTGGTCGACCCGGTAGTAGGCGGAGAAGCCGCCGCCCAGGTACGGCGTGCCGCCGAAGGTGTCCAGCAGCGACTCGCGGTCGTCGTGGTTACCGGCCGCGAGGTGCACCGGCAGCGGGAAGCGCCCGATGATCTCGCGCAGCGCCACGTACTCGTCGGGGCGGCCGTTGCTGACCAGGTCGCCGGTGATGACCACGCAGTCCGGCCGGGGCCGCAGCGCCAGGACCCGGCCGAGCGCGCGGTGCAGCCCGCTGGCCTGCTCGCCGGCCAGCGGGCCGGTGGTCACGTGCGGGTCGCTGAGCTGGGCGATGAGCATCGACGCCTCCTCGGGCCCGGGACCTCCACGCTATCGCCGATCACCACCGTCGCGCGGGCCCGTACGCCCACAGGCCGCGTCCACAGCCTGTGGATAGCACATGTGTACGAAGGTCGCCCCGCCCCCCGCTGAGTACCCTTGATCGCGCCCCCCGGCGCCGGCCCGGGCCTCTCACCAGGAACGACGTGGATCACGAGCGAGTCATCCGAGACGTCACGGTCCGCCTCCCGATGGCGTCGACCGCGCTCGAGGCGTGCCAATGGACGATCGCCTCGCTCGCCCGGTACACCCCGGCCACCATCTCGATCCTGCTCCAGGTCCACGACCGGCTCCGCTGCGTCGCCGCCACCGGCGCCTGGCAGGTCTTCTCCACCGTGCCCCCGAAGACCGGCATTGTCGGCCGGGTGTACGACTCCGGGGCGTCGGCCACCGTCCCCGCTGTCAGCGCGGACCCCGACTACCTCCCGGTACGCCCCGACGTGACCGCCGAGATCTGCGTACCCGTCCAGGACCCGGCAGGCCGGCCGATCGGCGTGCTCGACCTGCAGTGGAGCGGCCCGGTCGAGCTGGACCCGTGGCGGCAGACCGCGGAGCGCCTGGCCGCCCGCTTGGGCGCGCGGATCGTGGCGCTCGGTGGCCCGCCCGCCGAGAGTCGCAGCGAGAAGCTGCTCCGGCACGCCGCCGCGCTGACCGCCGCACCCACCGAGTGGGACCTGATGACCGCGGCGATCGCCGCCGCCCGGGACGTCTCCACCCTCTCCGCCGCCGTGCTGGTGCTCGACGGCGACCAGGGACCCCGACTGGGCGCGCCGACCGGCCTGCCCGGCGAGCTGGAGTCCCGGATCCGGGCCGAGCTGACCGAGGCCGGCCCCGGCGCACTGAGCCGGATGATCGAGCGCGCCCACCGGTACGGCTCCGGGTACACCCTCGGCGAGGCGGGGCACCCGCCCACCGACGAGTACGCCCCGCTGGTCCGGGCCGGCGTACGCACCCTGGTGGCGGTGCCGGTCGGCCCGCCGGACACCGGCGGCGTGCTGCTGGTCGCCGAAGAGCGGCTGCTCCGGCCCGACCCGACCACGGTCAACCTCATGGAACTGCTGGCCGGGCAGGCGTGGACCTGCCTCGACCGGCTGCGCACCCTGGCCCGGCTGCGCGAGCAGGCCAGCTCCGACCCGCTCACCGGGCTCCGGCACACCGGGCCGTTCGGTCAGCGGATCGCGTCCGCCACGCCGGGACGTACCGCCCTGCTGGCGATCGACGTGGACGGCTTCAAGGACGTCAACGACACGTACGGCCACCAGGCCGGCGACCGGCTGCTGGTCGGGCTGGCCCGGGCCCTGGAGTCGGCGCTGCGGCACGGCGACGAGCTGTACCGGATCGGCGGGGACGAGTTCGTCGCGGTGATCGAGGTGAACCGCCCGCAGGAGGCCGTCCGGATCGCCGAGCGGTTGACCGAGGCGGCCCGCCGCACCGGCCGCACCATCAGCGTCGGCGTGGCTCTCCCCCAGCCCGGCGAGTCCCCCGAGCTCACCCTGCGCCGCGCCGACCAGGCCCTCTACGCCGTCAAACGCCACGGCCGCGACGGCGTCCGCCTAGCCGCCGCCTAACCCACCCCCCACTCCCCGCCCCCCGCGATCTTGAACTCTGGGCCACCTCTTTGCCCCTTTCGGGCCGGTTCGGCGGGGCCGAAACTGCAAGATCGCGCGCGGGCGGCGGCGGTCAGGGGCGGGTGAATTCCCGGGCGAGGAGTTCGGCGATCTGGGCGGTGTTGAGGGCGGCGCCCTTGCGGAGGTTGTCGCCGGTGACGAAGAGGTCGAGGGCACGCGGGTCGTCGACCGCGCGACGGATCCGGCCGACCCAGGACGGGTCGGTGCCCACTGCGTCGATCGGCATCGGGAACTCGCCCGCGGCCGGATCGTCGACCAGGATCACGCCCGGCGCGTTGCGCAGCGCCTCCCGCGCCCCCTCGGCGTCCACCTCGGTGGCGAAGACCGCGTGCACCGCCACCGAGTGGCCCGTCACCACCGGCACCCGTACGCAGGTGGCGGAGACCTTGAGGTCGGGCAGCCCGAGGATCTTGCGCGACTCGTTGCGCATCTTCATCTCCTCGGACGACCAGCCACCGTCGGCGAGCGAACCGGCCCAGGGCACCACGTTGAGCGCCAGCGGGGCCGGGAACGGCCCCAGCTCGTCGCCGACCGCCTGCCGGACGTCGCCGGGCCGGGCACCGAGCACCCGGTCCCCGGCGATCTTGCCCAGCTGGGCGTGCAGCGTGTCCACACCGGCCTGTCCGGACCCGGAGGCTGCCTGGTACGAGGCGAGGACCAGCTCGCGCAGGCCGTACTCGCGGTGCAGCGGGGCGACCGCCACGATCATCGCGAGCGTGGTGCAGTTGGCGTTGGCGATGATGCCCTTGGGCCGGTTGCGTACCTGCTCCGGGTTGATCTCGGGAACGACCAGCGGGACGTCCCGGTCCATCCGGAACGCGCCGGAGTTGTCCACCGCGACGGCGCCGCGGCTCACCGCGATCGGCGCCCACTCGGCCGAGACCTCGTCCGGCACGTCGAACATGGCCACGTCGACGCCGTCGAACGCCTCGGGCGTGAGCGCCTGGACGGTCAGCAGCTCGCCCCGGCACTGCACCTGCCGCCCCACCGAACGCTCGGAGGCGAGCAGTCGGATCTCCCCCCAGACGTTGCGCCGGGAGGAGAGGAGCTGGCACATCACCGTGCCGACGGCACCGGTCGCCCCGACCACGGCAAGGGTGGGCAGCGACGACATCGGCTATCGCCCGGTGCCCGCGTAGACCACGGCCTCGGACTCGCCACCCAGCTCGAAGGCGTCGTGAATGGCCCGCACGGCCTTGTCGAGGTCGGTATCGCGGCAGACCACCGAGACCCGGATCTCCGAGGTGGAGATCATCTCGATGTTCACCCCGGCCGCACCGAGGGCGGCGAAGAAGCCGGCCGCCACACCCGGGTGCGAGCGCATCCCGGCACCGATCAGGGACACCTTGCCGACGTGGTCGTCGTAGAGGAGGCCCTTGAACTTGACCACGTCCTGGATCTTGCTGAGCGCGGCCATCGCGGTCGGGCCGTCGGTCTTGGGCAGGGTGAACGAGATGTCCGTCCGGCCGGTGCCCTCGGTGGAGACGTTCTGCACGATCATGTCGATGTTGATTTCGGCACCGGCCACGGTGTCGAAGATCCGCGCGGCGGCACCCGGCTCGTCGGGCACCCCGACGATGGTGATCTTCGCTTCGCTGCGGTCGTGGGCGACCCCGGTGATCAGTGCCTGTTCCACGGGAAGGTCCTCCATAGATCCGGTGACCATCGTGCCGGTGTTGGTCGAGTATGACGAACGGACGTGGATCGGCAACCCCGCGCGCCGGGCGTACTCCACGCTGCGCAGGTGCAGCACCTTGGCGCCGCAGGCGGCCAGTTCCAGCATCTCCTCGTAGGTGATGTGCTTGATGTGCCGGGCGTTGGGCACGATCCGCGGGTCGGCGCTGAAGATGCCGTCCACGTCGGTGTAGATCTCGCAGACGTCCGCCTCCAGCGCGGCGGCGAGCGCGACCGCGGTGGTGTCCGACCCACCCCGGCCCAGCGTGGTGACGTCCTTGGTGTCCTGCGAGACGCCCTGGAAGCCGGCGACGATGACCACGGCGCCCTCGTCCAGCGCGCCCTTGAGGCGGCCCGGCGTGACGTCGATGATCCGCGCCTTGCCGTGCACCGAGGTGGTGATCACGCCGGCCTGGGAGCCGGTGAACGAGCGGGCCTCGTACCCGAGGTTGTGAATGGCCATGGCGAGCAGCGCCATGGAGATCCGCTCGCCGGCGGTGAGCAGCATGTCCAGCTCGCGGCCGGGCGGCAGCGGGCTGACCTGGTTGGCCAGGTCGAGCAGCTCGTCGGTGGTGTCGCCCATCGCGGAGACCACCACCACCACGTCGTCGCCGGCCTTGCGGGCGGCCACGATGCGCTCCGCCACCCGCTTGATCCGCTCGGCATTGGCGACGGAGGACCCGCCGTACTTCTGCACCACGAGTGCCACGACGGTGCACTCCCTCCCAGCGACCCTGAGCGTGCCGACGCCGCCGGGATCTCGTCCGGCGGCGCGTGTCAGACCTCATCAGCGTATCGGGCGGCGTGCGCGGCCGCGTCGGGTGATCCCACCATCCGGCCCGACGTGGGCGGGCTCACCAGGCAGGACCCGCCTCCGGACGGACCGCCCGACACGCCGGAACGGCAGTCGCACCACGGGCTCCCGGGAGGCGTCCCCGCACCGGAGAATGTCCCGGTGCACGCTCACCTCCGTACGGCCCGGCGGCTGACCGGCGCGCTGGCGATCGCCCTGCCGGCCCTCCTCGCCGCCTGCACCGCCGACCGGCCGACGCCCACCCCGCCCACGGTCACCGCCGACCCGGTGCCGGCCGGGGCGGCCGCGGCC
>NZ_QGGF01000303.1 GCF_003857015.1 Micromonospora globispora
CGGATGGTGTGTGGTTGTTCTTTGAGAACTCAACAGGGTGCTTGATAAGCCAGTGCCAAATTGATTATTACCCCGGACTGGCAGGCCTTTTGGTCTGTTGGTTGGGATTCCTTTGGCAACATTTTGTTGTCGGGATGGATTGTTCAACAAGTTTTTGTTGGAGAGTTTGATCCTGGCTCAGGACGAACGCTGGCGGCGTGCTTAACACATGCAAGTCGAGCGGAAAGGCCCTTCGGGGTACTCGAGCGGCGAACGGGTGAGTAACACGTGAGCAACCTGCCCTAGGCTTTGGGATAACCCCGGGAAACCGGGGCTAATACCGAATAGGACTGCTGGTCGCATGACTGGTGGTGGAAAGTTTTTCGGCCTGGGATGGGCTCGCGGCCTATCAGCTTGTTGGTGGGGTGATGGCCTACCAAGGCGACGACGGGTAGCCGGCCTGAGAGGGCGACCGGCCACACTGGGACTGAGACACGGCCCAGACTCCTACGGGAGGCAGCAGTGGGGAATATTGCACAATGGGCGGAAGCCTGATGCAGCGACGCCGCGTGAGGGATGACGGCCTTCGGGTTGTAAACCTCTTTCAGCAGGGACGAAGCGTAAGTGACGGTACCTGCAGAAGAAGCGCCGGCCAACTACGTGCCAGCAGCCGCGGTAAGACGTAGGGCGCGAGCGTTGTCCGGAATTATTGGGCGTAAAGAGCTCGTAGGCGGCTTGTCGCGTCGACCGTGAAAACTTGGGGCTCAACCCCAAGCCTGCGGTCGATACGGGCAGGCTAGAGTTCGGTAGGGGAGACTGGAATTCCTGGTGTAGCGGTGAAATGCGCAGATATCAGGAGGAACACCGGTGGCGAAGGCGGGTCTCTGGGCCGATACTGACGCTGAGGAGCGAAAGCGTGGGGAGCGAACAGGATTAGATACCCTGGTAGTCCACGCTGTAAACGTTGGGCGCTAGGTGTGGGGGGCCTCTCCGGTTCCCTGTGCCGCAGCTAACGCATTAAGCGCCCCGCCTGGGGAGTACGGCCGCAAGGCTAAAACTCAAAGGAATTGACGGGGGCCCGCACAAGCGGCGGAGCATGCGGATTAATTCGATGCAACGCGAAGAACCTTACCTGGGTTTGACATGGCCGCAAAACCGGCAGAGATGTCGGGTCCTTCGGGGGCGGTCACAGGTGGTGCATGGCTGTCGTCAGCTCGTGTCGTGAGATGTTGGGTTAAGTCCCGCAACGAGCGCAACCCTCGTTCGATGTTGCCAGCGCGTTATGGCGGGGACTCATCGAAGACTGCCGGGGTCAACTCGGAGGAAGGTGGGGATGACGTCAAGTCATCATGCCCCTTATGTCCAGGGCTTCACGCATGCTACAATGGCCGGTACAATGGGCTGCGATACCGTGAGGTGGAGCGAATCCCAAAAAGCCGGTCTCAGTTCGGATCGGGGTCTGCAACTCGACCCCGTGAAGTCGGAGTCGCTAGTAATCGCAGATCAGCAACGCTGCGGTGAATACGTTCCCGGGCCTTGTACACACCGCCCGTCACGTCACGAAAGTCGGCAACACCCGAAGCCGGTGGCCCAACCCGTAAGGGAGGGAGCCGTCGAAGGTGGGGCTGGCGATTGGGACGAAGTCGTAACAAGGTAGCCGTACCGGAAGGTGCGGCTGGATCACCTCCTTTCTAAGGAGCACCTTCCACCGAAGGGTGGTAAGGAGCCCGCGGCCCGCGGATGTCGGGTCGGGGTGCTCGATGGCGGAGACACTGGTGAGTCTTTCCCTGGCAACGGCCGGGTTCCTCCTAGTACGGCCACTTCGGTGGCGGGGAACGGGGTCCTGGTGCGGCTGGGAGAAGGCGGATAGCACCCTGTTGGGTCCTGAAGGAACAACCATCGGTTGTCTTTCAGAGCCTTGAGCGGAGCGTGTTGAGCTTCGCGGGCTGCCAGGCATGGCCTGGCCTTGCATACCGCCGGCGGATCGCCGGGTCTGGTGTGGGGCGGATCGGGTTGTGGGTTGGTCGTTTGTTGAGAATTGCACAGTGGACGCGAGCATCTTTGTGGTCAAGTTGTCAAGGGCGAACGGTGAATGCCTTGGCACCAGGAGCCGATGAAGGACGTGGGAGGCCGCGATAGGCCTGGGGGAGCTGTCAACCAAGCTGTGATCCCAGGGTGTCCGAATGGGGAAACCCGGCACCAGTCATGTGGTGTCACCTGCACCTGAACACATAGGGTGTATGGAGGGAACGCGGGGAAGTGAAACATCTCAGTACCCGTAGGAAGAGAAAACAATTTAGTGATTCCGTGAGTAGTGGCGAGCGAAAGCGGATTGAGGCTAAACCGGCTGCGTGTGATACCTGTCAGGGGTTGCGTGGTCGGGGTTGTGGGACCTTGCTGAACATGCTGACACGTGTTCGAGGAGTTACAAAGCCAGTTGCTAGCCGAACAGTCTGGAATGGCTGACCGTAGGCGGTGAAAGTCCGGTAGGTGAAAGTGGCTGGCCTCCTGTGAGTGTTCCCGAGTAGCGGCGGACCCCTGAAATCTGCCGTGAATCTGCCAGGACCACCTGGTAAGCCTAAATACTTCCTGGTGACCGATAGCGGACGAGTACCGTGAGGGAATGGTGAAAAGTACCCCGGGAGGGGAGTGAAATAGTACCTGAAACCGTTCGCCTACAATCCGTCGGAGCCTTGCGGGGTGACGGCGTGCCTTTTGAAGAATGAGCCTGCGAGTTAGTGGCACGTGGCGAGGTTAACCCGTGTGGGGGAGCCGTAGCGAAAGCGAGTCTGAATAGGGCGATTCAGTCGCGTGTCCTAGACCCGAAGCGGAGTGATCTAGCCATGGGCAGGCTGAAGCGCGGGTAAGACCGCGTGGAGGGCCGAACCCACCAACGTTGAAAAGTTGGGGGATGACCTGTGGTTAGGGGTGAAAGGCCAATCAAACTCCGTGATAGCTGGTTCTCCCCGAAATGCATTTAGGTGCAGCGTCGCGTGTTTCTTGCCGGAGGTAGAGCACTGGATGGTCTAGGGGGCCCACAAGCTTACCGAAATCAGCCAAACTCCGAATGCCGGTAAGTGAGAGCGCGGCAGTGAGACTGCGGGGGATAAGCTTCGTAGTCGAGAGGGAAACAGCCCAGATCACCAGCTAAGGCCCCTAAGCGTGTGCTAAGTGGAAAAGGATGTGGGGTCGCATAGACAACCAGGAGGTTGGCTTAGAAGCAGCCACCCTTTAAAGAGTGCGTAATAGCTCACTGGTCAAGTGGTTCCGCGCCGACAATGTAGCGGGGCTCAAGCACACCGCCGAAGCTGTGGCATTCACATGTAACCACGCAACGCCTTGATGTGTTGTGCAGGTGTGTGGATGGGTAGGGGAGCGTCGTGCCGCGGGTGAAGCAACGGGGTGACCTAGTTGTGGACGCGGCACGAGTGAGAATGCAGGCATGAGTAGCGAAAGAAGGGTGAGAAACCCTTCCGCCGGATGACCAAGGGTTCCAGGGCCAGGCTAATCCGCCCTGGGTGAGTCGGGACCTAAGGCGAGGCCGAGAGGCGTAGTCGATGGACAACGGGTTGATATTCCCGTACCCGCGAAAGAGCGACCCTGACGAACCTCGTTGTGCTAACCACCCAAACCATCCAAGGTCTTCGGACTGAGGGTGGGGAGCGTGGGAACCTGGCGGGTAGTAGTCAAGCGATGGGGTGACGCAGGAAGGTAGCTGAGCCCGGCCGGTGGTTGTGCCGGGGTAAGCGTGTAGGCCGGCGTGTAGGCAAATCCGCACGCCACATAGGCTGAGACGTGATGCCGAGCCGATTCAGGTGAAGTCAGTGATCCTATGCTGCCGAGAAAAGCCTCTAGCGAGTTCTTAGCGGCCCGTACCCCAAACCGACACAGGTGGTCAGGTAGAGAATACCGAGGCGATCGGGCGAACTGTGGTTAAGGAACTCGGCAAATTGCCCCCGTAACTTAGGGAGAAGGGGGGCCGGAGACGTGAAGCCCCACGCGGGTGGAGCGTTGTATGGCCGCAGAGAGCAGGGGGAAGCGACTGTTTACTAAAAACACAGGTCCATGCGAAGAAGTAATTCGATGTATATGGACTGACGCCTGCCCGGTGCTGGAACGTTAAGGGGACCTGTTAGCTCTTTCGGGGGCGAAGCGGAGAACTTAAGCGCCAGTAAACGGCGGTGGTAACTATAACCATCCTAAGGTAGCGAAATTCCTTGTCGGGTAAGTTCCGACCTGCACGAATGGCGTAACGACTTCCCCACTGTCTCAACCACAGGCCCGGCGAAATTGCATTACGAGTAAAGATGCTCGTTACGCGCGGCAGGACGGAAAGACCCCGGGACCTTTACTATAGCTTGACATTGGTATCCGAATTAGCTTGTGTAGGATAGGTGGGAGCCGGTGAAGTCCATACGCCAGTATGGGTGGAGGCAATCTTGAAATACCACTCTGGTTGATTTGGGTATCTAACTTCGGACCGTTATCCGGTTCAGGGACAGTGTCTGGTGGGTAGTTTAACTGGGGCGGTTGCCTCCTAAAGAGTAACGGAGGCGCCCAAAGGTTCCCTCAGCCTGGTTGGCAATCAGGTGTTGAGTGCAAGTACACAAGGGAGCTTGACTGTGAGACTGACAGGTCGAGCAGGGACGAAAGTCGGGACTAGTGATCCGGCACTTGCGAGTGGAAGCGGTGTCGCTCAACGGATAAAAGGTACCCCGGGGATAACAGGCTGATCTTCCCCAAGAGTCCATATCGACGGGATGGTTTGGCACCTCGATGTCGGCTCGTCGCATCCTGGGGCTGTAGCAGGTCCCAAGGGTTGGGCTGTTCGCCCATTAAAGCGGTACGCGAGCTGGGTTTAGAACGTCGTGAGACAGTTCGGTCCCTATCCGCCGTGCGCGTAGGATACTTGAGAAGGGCTGTCCCTAGTACGAGAGGACCGGGACGGACGAACCTCTGGTGTGCCAGTTGTCCCGCCAGGGGCACGGCTGGTTAGCTACGTTCGGAAGGGATAACCGCTGAAAGCATCTAAGCGGGAAGCTCGCTTCAAGATGAGGTATCCCACCACCTTCGGGTGGGTAAGGCCCCCAGCTAGACGACTGGGTTGATAGGCCGGAAATGTAAGCCCGGTAACGGGTTCAGTTGACCGGTACTAATAGGCCGAGGACTTGACTACAAAGCTGCTACGCGTCCACTGTGCAACTCCCGACAAACGAACACCCCCACCACGTGGTGGATGTTGGTGTTTGACAAGTCGATAGAGTTACGGCGGTCATGGCGGAGGGGAAACGCCCGGTAACATTCCGAACCCGGAAGCTAAGCCCTCCAGCGCCGATGGTACTGCACTCGGGAGGGTGTGGGAGAGTAGGACACCGCCGGACAATC
>NZ_QGGF01000135.1 GCF_003857015.1 Micromonospora globispora
TCACCGGCGATCTCGTCGGCGACCTCATCGAAGGGCACCAGGCCGGCGCGCCAGGCGCGCACCCAGGCAACGAACCGGCTGGACCGGGTGCTCGCGCTCGCCGGGCACAGCGCCCCCGGCGGGGCGATCAACAACTACGAGGCCCAGCAGCGGGACGCCGCGCTGCGCCCGCTCACCACCGCCTGCCGGCAGGCCCTGGTGGCCGCCTGCAACGCCCCGCTGCGCCCCTGAGGCCGGTCAGACCTCGTCGATCAGGTCGGCGACGGAGTCGACGATGCGCGACGGCCGGTACGGGTAGCGCTCCGCCTCCGCGCGGGAGCTGATTCCGGTCAGTACCAGGATCGTCTCCAACCCGGCCTCCAGCCCGCAGAGGATGTCGGTGTCCATCCGGTCGCCGATCATCGCCGTGCTCTCCGAGTGCGCGTCGATGGTGTTCAGCGCCGAGCGCATCATCATCGGGTTCGGCTTGCCGACGAAGTACGGCGCCACCCCCGTCGCCTTGGAGATCATCGCGGCGACCGAGCCGGCGGCCGGCAGGGCGCCCTCCACCGACGGACCGGTGGCGTCCGGGTTGGTGCAGATGAACCGGGCGCCGTCGTTGATCAGCCGGATCGCCTTGGTGATCGCCTCGAAGCTGTAGGTGCGGGTCTCCCCCAGCACCACGTAGTCGGGTGCGAAGTCGCTGAGCACGTAGCCCACCGCGTGCAGCGCCGTGGTCAGGCCGGCCTCCCCGATCACGTACGCGGTGCCGCCCGGCCGCTGGTCGTCCAGGAACTTGGCGGTGGCCAGGGCGGACGACCAGATCGCCTCCTCCGGCACGTCCAGCCCCATCCGGACCAGCCGGGCCTGGAGGTCGCGCGGCGTGTAGATCGAGTTGTTGGTGAGTACCAGGAACGGCTTGCCGGAGGCCCGGAGCCGCTTGACGAACTCGGGCGCGCCGGGCACCGGCTGGCCCTCGTGCACCAGCACGCCGTCCATGTCGGTGAGCCAGCTCTGCACGGGCTTGCGGTCATGCATCAGTCGTCCCCAGGGGTGTCGAAGGTCGGTCGAGGCTCAGGGACGGCGGGCCGGGGGCACGCAGCACGGCGTCGGGCAGGTGTCCCACATCGGCAGCTCGCCGAGGCGGCGGCGCAGCCGCTCCCCGTCCGGCGCGGTCCGCTCGGTCACCAGCTCGCGGACCATCGCCACGAACCGCGGGTCGGTGCCCGGCGTTCCGGCCCGGACGAACTCCAGGCCGAGCTGCTTGGCCGTTTCCAGCGCCTCGGTGTCGAGGTCCCAGACCACCTCGAGGTGGTCGGAGACGAACCCGATCGGGCTGACCACCACGCTGGTGACGCCCTGCTCGGCGAGGGCGGTCAGGTGGTCGTTGATGTCCGGCTCCAGCCACGGCACCTGCGGCGGGCCGGACCGGCTCTGCCAGACCAGGTCGTACGGCAGGTCGGGGGCGGCCGCCGCGTGCACCAGCCGGGCGGCCTCCTCGAGCTGCGCGGTGTAGCGTCCGCCGTGCGGGCCGGCGGTCGCGGCCGCCGACACCGGTACGGAGTGCGCGGTGAAGACGATCCGGGTGGTGTCCCGGTTCGCCGGGTCGAGCTGGGCCAGCGCGGCCTTCACCGCGTCGGCGTGCGGTTCGACGAAGCCCGGGTGGTCCCAGAACTGGCGCAGCTTGTCGATCACCGGGGCGTCCTGGCCGACCGCGGCCCGGGCCGCGGCGATGTCCTCCTGGTACTGCCGGCAGGAGGAGTAGCCGCCGTACGCGCTGGTCACGAAGGCGAGCGCCCGCTTCACCCCGTCGTCGCGCATCTGCGCCACGGTGTCGGCGAGCAGCGGGTCCCAGTTCCGGTTGCCCCAGTAGACCGGCAGGTCGACGCCGTGGGCGGCGAAGTCCGCGCGGATCGCGGCGAGCAGCTCCCGGCACTGCTGGTTGATCGGGGAGACCCCGCCGAAGTGCAGGTAGTGCTCGGCGACCTCGGCGAGCCGCTCCGGCGGCACGCCCCGCCCCCGGGTCACGTTCTGCAGGAACGGCATCACGTCCTCGGGCCGCTCCGGGCCGCCGAAGGAGACCAGCACCAACGCGTCGTACGCCATGTGCCCATTCTTCCCCGACGGCCGTGACGGTCCGGCCACCACCCCGGGACGGCCCGGTTTCGGTCCGGTCTCAGGCGCCGATCGCGTGGTAGCCGCCGTCGACGTGGACGATCTCCCCCGTGGTGGCCGGGAACCAGTCCGACAGCAGCGCCAGGCAGGCCCGCGCGGCCGGCTCCTGGTCGGTGAGACTCCAGCCGAGCGGGGCGCGCTCGGTCCAGGCGTCCTCGAACTGGTCGAAGCCCGGGATGGACTTGGCCGCGATGGTGCGCAGCGGGCCGGCCGCCACGAGGTTGCTGCGGATGCCCTGCTTGCCCAGGTGCAGCGCCAGGTAGCGGGAGGCGGACTCCAGCCCGGCCTTGGCCACGCCCATCCAGTCGTAGACCGGCCACGCCTTGGTGGCGTCGAAGGTCAGGCCGACCACCGCGCCGCCGGCGGACATCAGCGGCAGCGCCGCCATGGCCAGGGACTTGTACGAGTACGTGGAGACCTGCAGCGCGGTCGCCACGTCCTCCCACGGGGCGTCGAGGAAGCCGCCGCCGAGGCAGCTCTGCGGGGCGAAGCCGATCGAGTGCACCACCCCGTCGAGGCCGTCGACGTGCTCGCGGACCTTGTCGGCGAGGCCGGCGAGGTGCTCGGCGTTGGTCACGTCGAGCTCGATCACGGGGGCCGGCTCGGGGAGCCGCTTGGCGATCCGCTCGACCAGGGAGAGCCGCCCGAAGCCGGTGAGGACGACCTGGGCGCCGTTCTCCTGGGCGAGCTTCGCCACCGAGAAGGCGATCGAGGCGTCGGTGATGACGCCGGTGACCAGCAGCCGCTTACCGGCGAGCAGTCCGGACATGTGCAGTTTCCTCCGTCTTTTCTCAGTGGCCCATGCCGAGGCCGCCGTCGACCGGGATCACGGCGCCGGAGATGTAGCCGGCAGCGTCCGAGGCGAGCCAGGCGACCACGCCGGCGACCTCCTCCGGGGCGGCGAACCGGCCGGCCGGGATGGCCTTGCGGTACTCGGTACGACGATCCTCGGGCAGCGCGGCGGTCATGTCGGTGTCGATGAAGCCGGGCGCCACCACGTTGGCGGTGATGTTGCGGCTGCCCAGCTCGCGGGTGATGGAGCGGGCCACGCCGACCAGGCCGGCCTTGCTGGCCGCGTAGTTGACCTGACCGGCGCCGCCGTAGAGACCGACCACCGAGGAGATGAAGATCATCCGGCCCCACTTCGCGCGGAGCATCTTCGTCGAGGCCCGCTTGGCGCAGCGGAACGTGCCGGTCAGGTTGGTGTCCACGACCCGGGTGAACTGCTCCTCGGACATCCGCATCAGCAGCGTGTCGTCGGTGATGCCGGCGTTGGCGACCAGCACCTCCACCGGCCCCAGCTCGGCCTCGATCGTGGTGAAGGCGGCGTCGACGGAGTCGGAGTCGGTGACGTCACACTTCACGCCGAAGAGCCCCGCGGGGGCGTCGCCGCTGCGGTAGGTCACGGCCACCCGGTCGCCCTGCTTGGCGAAGGCCTGCGCGATGGCCAGGCCGATCCCCCGGTTTCCGCCGGTCACCAGCACGGTACGGGCCACGGGTCCCCCTTGAGCTCAGTTGATCCACGGTCGGTCCGGAGCCTAGGGGTTACCGGCAGGTAAGCGCTAACGGAGCGGGACCGCGGGCCGGCCGGATGACCCACCGGACGAGCCCCGCGGACCGGTCGGCCGAGTGCGGGAAGGGCGCGTCCCGGGTGTACGATGATCAGCGTTCGCGGGCCTTCACATCGCCCGCGTTCCGGGCCCCGCCGACCGCAGGAGGTGATCGCTGTGCGAGATAGCGATCCTCCCAGTCGTGGCCGGGCCGATCGTCAGCCCCGCTGAGCCACGACTCAGTTGGTGAGCTGACCCAGCTCCCGCTCCCCGCACCGCCCGTGGTCCTCGGCCTCCTGCCGGCGCGACCGTGCTGCGCCGCCCCCTCGGGCCGGTCGCGGAGGAGCCACCCGGTCACGACTTCGTGTGCGCGTCCTGATTCCCCCTCGCGGTCCGGCACGTCCACCCCGGACCGTCCAGTCGCCACGGAGCAGTCCCATGAGCCGTTACGTCGCCCCGCTGGGCTTCACCCTCGCCGCCGTCTGGGTGGCGGTCCTCTTCGTCCTGGCCGGCGGCGGTCACTGACCACCGCCGGCCCTCGGCCGCCCGGTCAGAGCAGGCGCGACGACCAGAGCAGACTGAGCGCACCCGCGCAGAGCGCGAAGAGCAGCGCGATCCCCGCGTACCACTGGGTGATCTCGCGCGGCTCGGTACGGAACCCGATCGAGCTGCCCATGTCCTGGTAGACCTGCTTCAGCTCGCTCACCGACGCGGCCTCGTAGAAGAACCCCTCGGTGGTCTCCGCGAGCTGCGCCAGGGCCAGCCGGTCAACCGGCACCCGCTGGAGCTGGCCGCCGATGTCCACCTGCCCCGCGTCGGTGCCGAACGCGATGGTGGAGACCGGCACGTTCGCCGCTTGCGCCGCCGCGGCCGCCTCCTCCACCGACCGCCCCGAGGTGCGGTACCCGTCGGAGAGCAGCACGATCCGGGCCGGCGGGACGCCGGCGGCGCCGTCGGCGGGCACCGAACGGATCGCCTCCAGGCAGGTGAAGACCGCCTCCCCGGTCGCGGTAGCCTCGGCCAGCACCAGCCCGTCGATGGCGGCGGTCACCGCCGACCGGTCCTTGGTCGGCGACACCAGCACGTTCGCCGACTTGGCGAAGGAGACCAAGCCGAGGTTGTAGCTCCTCGGCAGCTCGCCGACGAACTGCTTGGCCGCCTCCTGCGCGGCCTCCAGCCGGTTCGGCGCCACGTCGTCGGCCTGCATGGAGAGCGACACGTCGATGGCGAGCATGACCGTGGCCCGTTCCAGCGGCTCCTTCGTGTCCACCGCCGGCCGGGCCATCGCGGTGGCCAGCACCAGCAGGCAGAGCAGGAACGCGGTGGCCGCCGCGTGCCGCCGCCAGCCCAGCCCCTTCGGCGCGAGGGTACGCAGCAGGTCGACGTTGGTGAACCGCATCGCATACGCCCGGCGGTGCAGCTGCCGCCAGACGTACGCGGCGGCGAGGGCGAGCACCGGCAGCACGGCCAGCAGCCACCACGGTTGCAGAAAACGGATCATCGTGTCGTCCCTCGGGTGCGGGCGTGCCGCTGCGCGGCCACGAAACGCACCATGTCCAGCAGCCAGTCTCGGTCGGTACGCAGTCGCAGGTGGGCGGCGCCGGCGGCGCCGCCCACCTGCGACTGCGTAC
>NZ_QGGF01000052.1 GCF_003857015.1 Micromonospora globispora
GCCAGCGCGGAGACCCACGGCAGCAGGTCCGCGCCCGTGCGGGTGTGCCGCGACGGCGGCAGGGATGCCCGGGCGATCAGCTCGACCGACCACGTCCGGGTCGCCGCCCAGAACGCCAGGCCCGCCCCGGCCAGGCAGAGCAGCACCGCGTACGTCAGCTCGCGCCGCCCCCGCGCGCCCGGGCCGGCGGTCGACGTCGGCTCACTCATCGGGCCGGCCGGAGGGTCTCGGCGGCGGCGATCGCGGCGAGCACCGCGGCGGCCTTGTTGCGGGTCTCCTGGTCCTCCGCGGCGGGATCGGAATCGGCCACTACCCCCGCGCCGGCCTGCACGTACGCCCGCCCGGGGCGGATCAGCGCGGTGCGGATCGCGATCGCCATGTCGAGGTCGCCGCCGAAGCCGAAGTAGCCCACCGTGCCGCCGTACAGACCACGCCGGACCGGCTCCAGCTCCTCGATGATCTCCATGGCCCGCACCTTCGGCGCGCCGGAGAGGGTGCCGGCCGGGAAGGTGGCGGCGAGCGCGTCGAAGGCCGTGCGGTCCTCCCGCAGCTCCCCGACCACCGTGGAGACGATGTGCATGACGTGGCTGTACCGCTCGATGGTGGCGAACTCGGGGACCTCGACGGTGCCCGGCCGGCAGACCCGCCCGAGGTCGTTACGACCCAGGTCGACGAGCATCACGTGCTCGGAGCGTTCCTTCGGGTCGGCCAGCAGCTCGGCGGCGAGCCGGGCGTCGGCTTCCGGGGTGCCGCCGCGCGGCCGGGTACCGGCGATCGGATGCAGCAGCGCCCGCCGCCGACCGTCCGCACCGGTGCTGACCTTCAGGTGCGCCTCCGGCGAGGAACCGACGATGTCGAAGCCGTCGAAGCGCAGCAGGTACATGTACGGGCTGGGGTTGGTCGTGCGGAGCACCCGGTACACGTCCAGCGGGTCGGCGTGGGTCTCCCGCTCGAAGCGCTGGGCGAGGACGATCTGGAAGCACTCGCCGGCCCGGATCGCCTCCTTGGCCGCCTCCACCGCCTTCGGGTAGCCGCCGTCCGGGGTACGGCTGACCACCTCGCCCGCCGGCGGTCGGTCGACCGTCGAGATCATGGGCGGAATCGGTCGGGACAGCGCGGTGGTCATCGCGTCGAGGCGCCCCACCGCGTGGTGGTACGCCGCCGCGACGAGCGGCTCCCGGTCCGGCGCGTCCAGGGGCGGCAGGATCGCGTTGGCGACCAGGATCGCCGAGCCGTCGTAGTGGTCGAGCACCACCAGGTCGGTGGCGAGCATCATGCCCAGCTCGGGCACGCCGAGGTCGTCCTCGGTCAGCTCGGGCAACCGCTCGAAGCGGCGGATCAGGTCGTACCCGAGGTAGCCCACCATGCCGCCGGTCAGCGGCGGCATGCCGCTGGCCGGGTCCCAGGCCGGGCCGGCCATCGCCGCGACCGTCTCCCGCAGCACCCGGACCGGGTCGCCGTCGGCGGGCAGGCCGGCCGGAGGTTCCCCGGTCCAGACCGCGGCGCCGCCCCGCTCGGTCAGGGTCGCGCTGCTGCGGACGCCGATGAACGAGTACCGGGACCAGGCCATCCCGGCCGAGCCGACGCCCTGCTCGGCGGACTCCAGGAGGAAGGTGCCGGGGCCGCCGGCGAGCTTGCGGTAGACGCCGACGGGGGTCTCCGCGTCGGCGAGCAGCCGCCGGGTGACCGGAACGACCCGCCAGCGGGCCGCCAGGTCGGTGAAGGCCGCCTGGTCGGGGCTGACCCGGCCGTCGGTCATGACGTCGCCTCCGGTGAGCTGACCGGCAGCTCGGTGAAGAAACACGTGCGGTGCCCGGTGTGGCAGGCCGCGCCGACCTGGTCCACGCTGACCAGCAGCGCGTCCCCGTCGCAGTCCAGCGCCACTGAGTGGACGTACTGGTGGTGGCCGGAGGTGGCCCCCTTGACCCAGTACTCCTGACGGCTGCGCGACCAGTAGGTGGCCCGGCCGGTGGTCAGGGTGCGGTGCAGCGCCTCGTCGTCCATCCAGGCGACCATCAGCACCTCGCCGGTGTCGTGCTGCCGGACCACCGCGGCCACCAGGCCGTCGGGGGTGCGGCGCAACCGGGCGGCGATCGCCGGGTCGAGCCGGGACGGGCGGGCCGGGCCGGGGGCCGCCGGACCGCCCGAGCTGGCGGGGGCGCCGTTCACCGGCGCGTCAGATGCGGGCACAGTGAACCATTCTCCCGCACGCGGCCCGGGCACCGGCGACCCGTCCCCTAGTGTCCGACGGTTCCCATTGCTGCCTCGGGGTACCTTTCTCCGGCCGCCGCACCGGGCGGCACCGCCTTGCTCAGCCGGGCCTGCTGCTCCGGGGTGAGCCGGATGTCGGCCGCCGCGGCGTTCTCCTCCAGGTACCGGACCCGCTTGGTGCCCGGGATCGGAAGGATGTCCTCGCCCTGCGCCAGCAGCCAGGCCAGCGCGACCTGCGCCGGCGTACGGCCGATCTCGGCGGCCACCGCCCGGACCTCGTCCACCAGCCGGAGGTTGGCGTCGAGGTTGCCCTCGGCGAACCGGGGCGCCCCGGCGCGCCAGTCGTCCGGGGCGAGCTGCTCCCGGCTGGTGATCGCCCCGGTGAGCAACCCCCGCCCCACCGGCGAGTACGCCACCAGCGAGACGCCCAGCTCCCGGCAGGTGTCCAGCATCTCCCCCTCGACGTCGCGGCTGAACAGCGAGTACTCCATCTGCACCGCGGAGATCGGGTGCACCGCGTGCGCGGCGCGCAGGGTCTGCGGGCTGACCTCGGAGAGCCCGATCAGCCGGACCTTTCCGGCGGCGACCAGCTCGGCCATCGCCCCGACGGTCTCCTCGATCGGGGTCTCCGGGTTGCGCCGGTGCAGGTAGTACAGGTCGATGGTCTCCACGCGGAGCCGGCTCAGCGAGGCGTCGCAGGCCTCCCGGGCCCAGGCGGCGCTGCTGTCCACGAAGGCGCCGGGCGTACCGGTGCCGTCGAAGCTGTCGCCGCGGGTCCGGTTGCCGAACTTGGTGGCCAGGAAGACCTCGTCCCGGCGGGCCCGCACCACCGGGGCGAGCAGCCGCTCGTTCGCGCCCCGGCCGTACATGTCGGCGGTGTCGAGGTGGTTCACGCCCAGGTCGAGGGCGCGGTGCAGGGTACGCGTCGACTCGGCGTCGTCACCGGCCCCGTACGCGAAGCTCATGCCCATGCAGCCCAGGCCGATCGCCGAGACCTCCGGCCCGTTCGCGCCCATCCGTCGGCGGATCATCGAAGCTCCTCCTCCGCCCTGCGGTAGATGTCGATCTTGTAGTTGAGCACCTTGAGGTCCTCCTCCAGTTCGGCCATCCGGGCCAGCACCCGGGCCCGGTGCGCCTCGAAGAGCGCCCGCCGGGCGCCGAGCGTCCGGTCACCCTGCCGGGCCAGCTCGGCGTAGCGGCGCATGTCCCGCACCGGCATCCCGGTGCGGCGCAGCCGGGTGAGCAGCAACAGCCAGTCCAGGTCCGACTCGGTGTAGCGCCGCCGGCCGGCCGAGTCCCGCCCGACCGGGGCGACCAGACCCTCCTGCTCGTACCAGCGCAACGTGTAGGTGGTCAGGCCCACCCGCTCCGCCGCCTCACCCACGGTGAGGCTCATCTCCCGCGTACTGACGTCCACGGACCCCAGACTTCCAGTTCGAGGGCACTCGAAGTCAACCGTTGCGCGCGGGCGGGTAACTCATCTAGCGTTGAGTTCAACACTTGATGAGTTTTGGGAAGGCGGGGCGATGGACGACGGCGTCGTGGTCCGTGACCTGGTCGTCGACCGGGGCCGGCGGCGGGTGCTGCAGAGCATCAGCTGCGCCGTGCCCCGCGGCCAGGTCACCGGGCTGCTCGGGCCCAGCGGCAGCGGCAAGACCACCCTGATGCGGGCAATCGTCGGGGTGCAGACCGTCAACTCCGGCACGGTCACCGTGCTCGGCCGGCCCGCCGGGGCGCCTGAGCTGCGCCACCGGGTCGGCTACCTCACCCAGGCGCCCAGCGTCTACGCCGACCTGACCGTGCGGGAGAACGCCCGCTACTTCGCCGCCCTGCACGGCCGCAGCCACGCCGAGGCGGACCGGGCGGTCACCGACGTCGGCCTGGCGGAGGCCGCCACCCAGCTCGTCGGAACCCTCTCCGGCGGCCAGCGCAGCCGGGCGTCTCTCGCCTGCGCCCTGGTCGGCGAACCGGAGCTGGTCATCCTCGACGAGCCGACCGTCGGTCAGGACCCGGTGCTCCGGGCGGACCTGTGGGCCCGCTTCCACGAGATGGCGGCCGCCGGCACCACGCTGCTGGTGTCCAGCCACGTGATGGACGAGGCCGCCCGCTGCGACCGGCTGCTGCTCATCCGGGACGGCCGGCTGATCGCCGACGACACCCCGGACGCGGTCCGGGCCACCACCGGCGTCGACGATCTGGAAGAGGCCTTCCTGCGACTGATCAGGGCGAGCGAGGCGGGCCAGGGCCACGCCGGAGAGGAAACGCGATGAGCCCCCGGATCCTCGCCGCGACCACCGGACGCATCCTGCGCCAGCTCCGGCACGACCGGCGCACCGTCGCGCTGCTGGTGGTCGTGCCCGCCGTGCTGCTCACGCTGGTCTACTTCATGTACGTCGACCAGCCCACCCCGCCGGGGCAGCCCACGGTCTTCGACCGGGTCGCGCTGATCATGCTCGGCTTCTTCCCGTTCATCATCATGTTCCTGGTGACCAGCATCGCCATGCTGCGCGAGCGCACCACCGGGACGCTGGAACGGCTGCTCACCACCCCGCTGGGCAAGCTCGACCTGCTGTTCGGCTACGGCATCGCGTTCGGACTGGCCGGGGCGGTCCAGGCGACCCTCGCCTCCGCGGTGGCGTACTGGGTGTTCGGTCTGGACACCGCCGGCAGCATCTGGCTGGTGGTCATGATCGCCGCGGTCAACGCCGTGCTGGCCGTGGCGCTCGGGTTGTTCTGCAGCGCCTTCGCCCGCACCGAGTTCCAGGCCGTGCAGTTCATGCCGGTCGTGGCGATTCCCCAGCTGCTGCTCTGCGGGCTCTTCGTACCCCGGGGCGAGATGGCCGGCTGGCTCCAGGCGGTCAGCGACGTGCTGCCCCTGTCGTACGCCGTCGAGGCGTTGCAGGAGGTCGGCGCGCATGCCGAGCCGACCGGCACGATGTGGCGGGACGTGGGCATCGTCGCCGGCGCGGCGGTGCTGGCGCTGGTGCTCGCCGCCGCGACCCTGCGGCGGCGCAGCGGATGATGGCCCGGCGCACCGGCCGCCGGCCCGGCAACCCGGACACCCGGGAGGCGATCCTGGCGGCGGCCCGCGCGGCGTTCGCC
>NZ_QGGF01000051.1 GCF_003857015.1 Micromonospora globispora
GTACCCCCGGGTCACGTGCCGGAGGCCCGGCGGGTCGCCACCGGGCGCGCGGAGCCGCAGCACCTGCCCCTTCACCGGCCGGACCGGCAGCCCGGTGAGCGCCGCCGCGCCACAGCCGGCCGCCACCACGGTGACGCCCGCGTCCACGTCGGAGAGTGCGCCGACCGCGTCCGGAACCAGCGTCGCGCCGGCCTTCTCGGCGGCGGCGCGCAGCGCGCCGACCAGTCGCCGCGGGTCGACCTGATGGTCGCCGGGCGCCACCGCGCCGCCGCGCACCCGCAGCGCCAGCGCCGGCTCGCGGTCCCGCAGCTCCGAGGGGCGCAGCGGCGTGATCGGCAGGCCCAACCCCTGCTGGTACGACCAGAGCCGCCGCGCCTCGGCCAGGTCGTCGCCGGTCAACCCGACCACGATGGTCCCCTCGGTCCGGTAGCCGAACCCGGTGCCGACGGCCTCGGCCAGCTCGGCGGCGAACGCCGGCCACCGGGCGGCGGACGCGGCGAGCAGCCCGGTCAGCACGTGCTCCCCGAAGTACGCCTCGGCGACCGGCGACAGCATCCCGGCGGCGACGTGGGACGCGCCGGAACCGGGTGCCGGATCGTGCACGACGACCCGCAGCCCGCGCTGCGCGCAGCGCCAGGCGATCGCCAGCCCGACCGGTCCCGCCCCCACCACGGCGACGTCCGGTCGGGTCAGCACGTCAGCGCCCCGAGCAGTTCCGCCGTCGCCCGACCGGGATCGGCCGCTCCGGAAAGCGCCCCAACCACCGCCACCCCGTACGCCCCGGCGGCCCGCAGCGCCGGCACCGCCGCGGCGGTCACCCCGCCGATCGCGATCACCGGCACGTCCACCGCCTCGGCGACCGCGCGTACCCCGTCCGGGCCGATCGGTGCCGGCAGCCCGGCCTTGGTGCTGGTGGCGTGGCACGGGCCGACCCCGAGGTAGCTCGCCCCGGCGGCCACCGCCTCGGCGGCCGTACCCGGTTCCCGGGCGGTCGCGCCGAGCACGGCGGTGGAGCCGAGCACTCGACGGGCCGCCCCGACGGGCAGGTCGTCCGCGCCGACGTGCCCGCCCTCGGCGCCCACCGCGAGCGCCACGTGCAACCGGTCGTTGACCAGGCACGTCGCCCCGTACGGCGCGCAGAGCGCGACCACCCGCCGAGCCAGGTCGTACGCCTGCCGGTCGGTGGCGTCGTCCTCCACCCGGACCTGGACGACCAGCTCGGCGCGGGCCACCGGCAGGGCAGCGCGCAGCACCGCCAGCGGGTCCCGCCCCGGTCGGGTGTCGGTGATCAGATGCAGACGTCCCAGGGACGGCACGGCAACACTCCTCCCTGCGCCGGCATTACCCGGATCAGGTTCGACGGTCGGGGGCTCCCAGCCCCCCTCTCAGCCCGGTGTACCGGGCTCCCGTGGGTCACTTGCGGGCCTACCGTACGACGGATGCGCCGATCCGCCAAGGGCGGAGTCCACGTTTTCCCACAGACCGTCCCATCCCGACGGTGCGGGCAGCGCGTGACGCCTACCTCACGCCATGCTGTCGGGATGCCCGCCGTTGGGTCGAAGAAGCGTGATGCCTCAGCGTCGCCGACGGCGCTGAGGCATCACGATGTGCGAGGACCGTCGCGGGGACGGTCGGCGGGTCAGAGGATGGCGTCGAGGGCTTCGAGGTCCTCGTCGGCGGGCTGCCACGCGCCCGCCTCGACGTTCGCGCGCACCTGCTCGGGCGTGGTGGCGCCGGCGATCACCGAGGTCACCGCGGGCCGGGCGGCCAGCCCGCCGATGGCGACCTGGAGCATCGAGATCCCGCGCTCGGCGGCGTACGCCTCGATCGCCTCGATGGTGTCCCAGTCGGCGGCGGCGAGGCGCTGCGCGTACCGGCCACCGCCGGCGAGGCGGCTGCCCGCGGGCGGGGCCTCGTTGCGCTTGTACTTGCCGGTGAGCAGGCCGTTGGCCAGCGGGAAGAACGGCAGCATGCCGAGACCGAACCGTTCGCAGGCGGGGATGATCTCGGCCTCGACCGAACGCTCCAGCAACGAGTAGTGGTTCTGCGCGGAGATGAAGCGGGTCCGCCCGTTGGACGAGGCGACCCAGTCCGCGTCGGCGATCTGCCAGCCGGCGAAGTTGGAGTTGCCGAGGTAACGCACCTTGCCGTCGCGGACCAGGTCGTCCAGGGCGGCGAGGGTCTCGTCGATCGGGGTGCCCGGGTCGGGCTCGTGCATCTGGTACAGGTCGATGTGGTCGGTGCCGAGCCGGCGCAGCGACGCCTCGACCGCGCGGGCGATGTAGCGCCGGGCGCCACGCGCACCGAAGTCCGGCCCGTTCATGCCGTGCATGTCCATGCCGAACTTGGTGGCCACCACCACGTCGTCCCGGCGGCCCTTCAGCGCCTGACCGAGCAGCTCCTCGGAGGCGCCCTGCGGCTCGCCGTAGATGTCGGCGGTGTCGAAGAAGTTGATCCCGGCGTCGAGGGCGGCGTCCACCACCGCCCGGGTGCCGTCGAGGTCGAGCTTGCGGCCGAAGTTGTTGCAGCCGACGCCGACCACGGACACCACGAGCCCGGAGTCGCCCAGCCGGCGGTAGGTCATCTCAGTCACGAGATCCACCCTATGCCCGCCGGCTGGGGCTCACCCGACGTCCCAGACCGGTTCCGGGGTCTCCACCACGTCGCCGTCGCCCCGGAACAGCACGAACCGGTCGAAGGAGCGGGTGAACCACCGGTCGTGGGTGACCGCGATGACCGTTCCCTCGAACGCGGCCAGCCCCGCCTCCAGCGCCTCGGCGGAGGCGAGGTCGAGGTTGTCGGTGGGCTCGTCGAGCAGCAGCAGGGTCGCCCCGGACAGCTCCAGCAGCAGGACCAGGAACCGGGCCTGCTGCCCGCCCGACAGGGTGCCGAACCGCTGGTCGCCCTGACCGGCCAGCTCGTACCGGCTGAGCGCGGCCATCGCCGCGTGCCGGTCCATCCCGGCCCGGTGCTCGTCGCCCCGCCAGAGGATGTCGACCAGCGTCTTCGCCATCAGCTCGGGCCGGTCGTGGGTCTGCGAGAAGTGCCCGGGCCGCACCCGCGCGCCGAGCCGGACCTTCCCGTCGTGGGCGACCGGTGCGAGCGCGGCCGCGCCGTCGACCGGGGTGTTGGCCGGGTCCGGATCGGTGCCGCCACGGGCCAGCAGGCGCAGGAAGTGCGACTTGCCGGTCCCGTTCGCGCCGAGCACCGCGACCCGGTCGCCGTACCAGATCTCCAGGTCGAAGGGGTAGGTGAGGCCGTCGAGCTCGAGCTGCTCGGCGATCACCGCGCGTTTGCCGGTCCGCCCGCCGGTCAGGAGCATCCGGATGTCCTGGTCCTTCGGCGGTACGGGCGGCGGCCCGGCCTCCTCGAACTTGCGCAACCGGGTCTGCGCGGCCTGGTACCGCGACGCCATACCGTCGTTGTACGCGGCCTTCTGCTTGTACATCAGCATCAGCTCGCGCAGCTTCTGGTGTTCCTCGTCCCAGCGGCGGCGCAGCTCGTCGAGGCGGGCGTGCCGGGCCACCCGGGCCTCGTGCCAGCTGGCGAAGCTGCCGGGGTGCACCCACGCGCTGCCGCCCTCGACGGCGACGACCCGGTCGGCGGTCTGCGCCAGCAGCTCCCGGTCGTGCGAGACGTAGAGCACCGACTTGCCGGATTCGCGCAGCCGCGCCTCCAGCCAGCGCTTGCCGGGTACGTCGAGGAAGTTGTCCGGCTCGTCGAGGAGCAGCACCTCGTCGGTGCCGCGGAGCAGCAGTTCGAGGGCGAACCGCTTCTGCTGACCGCCGGACAGGGTCCGCACCGGACGCTCGCGGGCGGCGTCCCACGGCAGGTCGAGCACGATGGTGGCGACGGTGTCGAAGAGCACTTCGACGTCGTACCCGCCGACCTCGCCCCAGGCCGCGAGCGCGTCCGCGTACGCGAGCTGGGCCTTGCTCGCCGCGGTGCTGTACTTGCCGCGGACCTCGGCGGCGCGCATGGCCGCCTCGGTGGCGGTGAGCCGGCGGCCGGCGTCGCGCAGCGCGGGCGGGGCGAGCGAGAGCGCCAGGTCGGCCAGGGTGGAGTCGTCCCCGATCATGCCGATGAACTGCCGCATCACGCCGAGCCCCCCGGAGCGGGAGACGCCGCCGGTCTTCACCGGCAGGTCGCCGGCGACCATCCGGAGCAGCGTGGTCTTGCCGGCGCCGTTCGGGCCGACCAGGGCCACCTTGGCCCCCTCACCGACCCGGAACGACACGTCGGAGAAGAGTTCCCGGCCGTCGGGCAGGATGTGCCCGACCGCTGCCACGTCCACGTATCCCACGCGGGCATCCTGCCCCAGCGCCCGGGGCGAGCGACATTCAATTACCGGGTGACCCGGAGCACCCGGTAGCCCTTCTGGCTGGCGTGCCGTTCCACCTGCCAGCCCTGCTCGACCAGCCAGCGGTGCAGCGAGTCCCCGCCGAGGTGCCGGGCGACCACCAGCCAGGCGACCCCGTCCGGGGCGAGCCGGGGCAGCCAGCGCAGCAGCAGGTCGTGCAGTTCCGTCTTGCCGATATGAATCGGCGGGTTGGACCAGACCTGCGCGAAGGTGACGTCCGCCGGTACGTCGTCCGGCGCGACGACCCGGACCCGGTCGGCGGCGCCGACCCGGGCGGCGTTGGCGGCGGCCAGCTCGCGGGCCCGCTTGTTGACGTCGACCGCCCAGACGGTGGCGGACGGCGCGGCGGTGGCCAGGACGCAGGTGATCGGGCCGAAGCCACAACCGATGTCGAGGAGCGGGCCGGTGACGTCACCCGCTGGCAGCTCGGCCTTGCGCAGCAGCACCGCGGTGCCGGGGTCGAGCCGGCCGGCGGAAAAGACCCCGCCGGCCGAGGCGAGGGTGTAGTCCCGCCCGGCGACGGAGAACTCGACCTCCCGTGGCCGGGCGGCGGTCGTGGGTTCAGCGGTGAAGTAGTGGTCGCCGGTCACGTTCCGCATTGTCGCACCGACCTCCGGACGGCCCGTCGACGGTGGGGCGAACAGGTCCCCGCCGCTCCGCCGGAATTCGGCGACATTCTCCCTAAAGGGACAAACAGCCCTACTGTGGGTCACATGGTGTATCGGTACGAGTCCGATGAGGACGCCTTCCTGGAGTACCCGGAGCCCGGGCCGGAGCCGTGGGTGCCCGGCGCCGCTGCGCCTCCACCCGTGCGTCCCTCGCCGTCCCGCTTCCCCGCCCCGTCGCTGCCCCCGCCGGCTCGGGCGGCCCGGTCCCTTATACACATCTGACGCTGCCGACGATCGCATA
>NZ_QGGF01000141.1 GCF_003857015.1 Micromonospora globispora
CCCCGGGGGTCTGGCTTGCGGCGTGCGCGGCGAGCCAGACCCCCGGGGTGTACGCCGCGGCCGCGGTCACCGCCCGCACCGACGGACGGGTGGCCCGCGTCGACCTCGACCTGGTCGTCGCGTACGGGCAGCACGTCCCCACGGTCGCCGAGGCGGTACGCCGCCGGGTGGCCGCCCGGTTCGAGGCGTACGCGGGGGTGACCGTGCAGGGCGTCACCGTGACGGTGGTGGACGTGCGGCTTCCCGGCGAGGAGGCCGACTGACATGCGCTCGATCAACCGGGTCGCCACCCTGCTGCTCGCCGTCGCCCTGCTCGTCGGCGGGATCCTCGTCGCGGTCGAGGCACTACTCGCGGCGCTGGGCCGCTCGGGCCCGGTGCTGTCCCGCTGGTCCGTCACCCTGACCGCCGCCCGCTGGCAGGACGGTCCGGTTCGGGCGCTGGCCGCGGCGGCGACCCTGCTCGGTCTGGTGATCCTCGCCGCGGAGCTGCGCCGGTGGCACCCGACCCGGCTTCGGCTCACCGACGACGACGGCTGGCACCTGCACCGCCGCTCGATGGAACGGCGACTGGCCCGCGCCGCCCGGTCGGTGCCGAGCGTACGGCGGGCCCGGGTGCGGGTCCGCCGCCGCGGGGACAGTTGGCGGCCCCGGGTGACCGCGACCGGCGACCCGGCGGCCCGCGCGGATGTCGAGTTCGCCGTGCACCGGGAACTCGACCGGCTCGCCGCCCCGTGCCGCGGCCGGATCGAGGTCCGGCTGTCGCCCGCTCGGGGGACGACGTGAGCAACGCGGCGCACCGGCTCCTCTGGACGGTGCTCGCTCTGCTGCTGGTCACGCTGGGGGGCACCGCATTGGCGGTGAGCCTCGGCCGGTTGCCGGGGGCGAGCGCGCCGCTGCTTTACCCCGGCCTGCTGAACTGGTGGCGAGCGGGCACGCCGTGGAGCGCCCTCGCCGTCGCGGTCGGCGGGGTGCTGCTCGCCCTGCTCGGGCAGCGGCTGCTCGTCGGGGAACTGTGGGCATCCGACCGGGTGGGCGGCACGCTGGTGCAGCGCGGCGACGGCGCCGGTCGTACCCGAGTGGAGTCCCGGGTGCTGACCGGCGCGCTGGAGCGGGACCTGCTGCGGGAACCCGGGGTACGCCGGGCCCGGGTGGTGCTCACCGGCGCGGTGGCCCGGCCGGACGTCTGGGTCGAGCTGCACCTCGACCCGCGTACCGACGCCGCCCCCGTACGCGAGCACCTCGACGCCGCGGTCCGCCGGTTCGCCGCGACCGTGGGCTGCCGACCGGCGCACCTCGACGTCACCGCCCGGCTCGACGACCGATCCTGATCGGCGGCTCGGCAACCCGGACGCCGCGGCCGGCGTCCGGTAACCGGTGAGCGCCCGACGCCCCCCTCGCCCCGGTGCCCGACCGGGGCCGACCCGCGGGGTTGCGCCATGATCGGGGGGGGATCACGGCGGAAGGGGAACGACTGTGCGGGTGGTGTCCCTGGTGCCGTCGCTGACCGAGGCGGTGGCGCTGACCCGGCCCGAGGTGCTGGTCGGGGCCACCGACTGGTGCAGCCACCCGGCCGGGTTGGACGTGGCCCGGGTCGGCGGCAGCAAGTACCCGGACCTGGACCGGGTGCTGGCCCTCCGGCCCGACCTGGTCCTGCTCAACGAGGAGGAGAACCGCCGCGCCGACGCCGACGCCCTGGTCGCGGCCGGGGTGCCGGTCCGGGTCACCTTCCCGCGTACGGTGCCGGAGGCGCTGGTCGAGCTCGCCGACCTGGTCGCCGCGCTCGGGGTGAGCACCGAGCCGGACTGGCTGGTCTCCGCCCGCCGCGCCTGGGCGGCCCTGCCCGAGCCCGGCACGCTGCGTCGGGCGGTCGTCCCGGTCTGGCGGCGACCCTGGGTGGTGCTGGGAGCCGGAACCTTCGCCGGTGACGTGCTGCACCGGCTCGGCGTGGCGAACCTGTACGCCGACCACGCCGAGCGCTACCCCCGCCCGGAGCTGGACGAGCTGCGCGGGCGAAACCCCGACCTGGTGGTGCTGCCGGACGAACCGTACCGGTTCACCGCCGACGACGGCCCGGAGGCCTTCCCCGGCGTCCCCTGCGCGCTGGTCTCCGGCCGGCACCTCACCTGGTACGGCCCCTCCCTCGCGGAGGCGCCCGCAGTGCTCGCCGGCCAGCTCGCCCGTCCCCTCTGAGCTGCCGGAACGGGACGTACGACCCCATCCGCACGGGCCCTTCGCGCCTGGTCCGCACCGCCGCTCGGGTGTGGACTGCGGGCAGGAGAGGAAGGAGTGGGGAGATGGACAACAATCGTCTGATCGTGGTGGGCGTGGACGGCTCCGACGGCGGCCGGCGGGCGCTGGACTGGGCGGCCGACGAGGCGAAGGCCCGGGGAGGCACCGTACAGGCCGTGGTCGCCTGGCGGTGGGACGGGATCGAGGCCGGTCCGACCACCGCGACGAATCCGACCGACGAGCGGGAGCACGCGGTCGACGTGCTCGACCAGGCGATCCAGGGCCTGGTCGCCCGGGAGGGACCGGGTCAGCCGGTCGCCGGCGAGGTCGTCGAGGGACGTCCGGCGGACGTGCTCACCGCCGCCGCCCGGACCGCCGACCTGCTGGTGCTCGGCAGCCACGGGCACAGCCGGCTGCGGCACACCGTCCTCGGCTCCGTCAGCGAGGAGTGCGTCCGCAAGGCCAGCTGCCCGGTGGTGGTCGTCCCGGTCCTGGTCCCGGCGGCGCGGACGTCGGCCGAGCCGGCGCTGCGCGGCTGAACGCATACGACCGAAAGATGGCCGCCCTCGACGGGGCGGCCATCCTTGGCGTATCCGCGGGCTCCACCCGGCCGGGTGGGGCCCGCGGACGCCGGCGGTCAGGCGACCGGGGTGGCGTGCACCGGGTCCAGCTCCATCAGCGTGGTGTCGTCCACGTCGTAGCCGATCGCGTTGTGAACCTGGACCACGCCGCTGACCTGGGCGGCGAGCCGACCGGCCAGTTCGACGGCGGTCCGCCGGTCCAGCCGGCCGTCGAGGGTGACCTCGCCGCCGCGGACCTGAACGGTCACCAGGCCGTCCCGCACCGCGAGCACCCGGCGCAGCACCTCCTGCACCACGTCCTCGCGGATCTCCGCGTCGGTGCGCAGGTGCACCCGGAGCAGGTCGCTGCGGGTGACGATGCCCACCAGCCGACCCAGGTCGTCCAGCACCGGCAGCCGCTTGACCGCCTCCCGATCCATCAACCGGGCCGCCGCCGGCAGCGGCGCCTCGGCCTGGGTGGTGACCGCCGGCGCGGCCATCAGATCCTTGGCGACCAGCGCGTCCGCCTTCTCCCGCGCGGTGCGCCGGCGCCGGCCCTCGAAGACCCGGCGCTCGTCCGGGTGACCGGACCGCTCGATCTTGTGGAGCAGATCCGCCTCGGACACCACACCCAGCACCCGACGGAAGCTGTCCACCACCGGCACGGCGCTGATGCCCCGCCGGATGAGCACGTCGACGATCTGGCGGTACGGGGTGTCCTCCCCCACCGTCGCGACGTCCCTGGTCATCACGTCGCCCACCTGCCACGTCCTCATCACGACCTCCTCGGTGTGGTTCTCCACTGGCGACGCTATGTCCGCATCCGGGCCGCTGGTCAGAGGCGGTGGGCCGGATCGGAAAGGCCGACCGGACCGGGCCGGAAGGGGTCCAAGGTCCCGGCCAGAAGCGGCCCGGTCGGCCCTGACCGCCGCGCCCCCGGAGCGATGGAATGAATGTGCCACCGGGAACGCGGTGCGAGGCACAAGAAGGGACGTGGAAACCATGACCGCGACATTCGAGCGGGTCACCGCCAACAACAAGGTTCCGGCCAACACCAAGGTTCCGGCGGTCGAGACCACCCGCGACGTCGAGACCACTCGCGACAAGGCCGCCCGGTACGTCTTCGCCGGACTGCGGATCGCCCTGGGCTGGACGTTCCTCTGGGCCTTCCTGGACAAGATGTTCGGCCTCGGACACGAGACCCCGGCGAAGAACGCCTGGATCAACGGTGGCAGCCCCACCAAGGGCTTCCTGGCCTTCGGCGCCGCCGGCCCGTTCAAGGGCTTCTACAACGGGATCGCCGGCGCGGCCTGGGCTGACTGGATGTTCATGATCGGCCTCGCGGCCCTCGGTGTGGCCCTGCTGCTCGGCATCGGCATGCGGGTCGCCGCGGTCGCCGGCGGGATCCTGCTGGTCATGATGTGGACGGTCGTCCTGCCCCCCGAGAACAACCCGTTCATGGATGACCACCTGATCTACACCGGTCTGCTGGCCGCGCTGGCCCTCGTCGGCGCCGGGAACACCTTCGGACTCGGCCGGGCCTGGGCGAAGCTCCCCGTCGTCAAGCGGCTCCCCTGGCTGAAGTGAAGTGAGGGCTCCGGCAGTACCCACCGGGCGGGCGTCACCAGAGGTGACGCCCGCCATCTCATGTGCTCACCGGTCCCCGCCGCCGACCAGCGGCGGGGACCGACGCGTATCGGCCGGTTGCTATCCGGCAGGATCGACGGGGACTGGATCCATCACCCACCGAGGCAGGAGAACCGCGAAATGGACAAGCCCGAGGTAGGCCCGATCGAGGGTGCCCCGCCCGCCGATCTCGTCATCGAGGACATCACCGTCGGCGAGGGCCCGGAGGCCCGCCCCGGCCAGCGCGCCACCGTGCACTACGTCGGGGTGGCGCACTCGACCGGCCGCGAGTTCGACGCGTCGTGGAACAGGGGTGAGCCCTTCGAGTTCCCGCTCGGCGGCGGCCGGGTCATCGCCGGCTGGGACCAGGGCGTGGTGGGCATGAAGGTCGGCGGCCGGCGTCGCCTCACCATCCCGCCGCACCTGGGCTACGGCAACCAGGGCGCCGGGGGCGTCATCAAGCCGGGCGAGACGCTGGTCTTCGTGGTCGACCTGCTCGGCGTGCGCTGACCGGGCACTGACTCCGCAGGGCCGTCGGCACCGCGCCGGCGGCCCTGCGCCCGTTCGGGTCGGCGATCAGGCCGGGACCAACTCCCCGGCCAGGGCCGACTGCCGGACCGGCATCACCCGCTGCAGCCCGGTGGCCCGCAGCACCCGCGCCACCACCGGGTCCGGGTCGACCAGCTCCAGCTCGCCGCCCCGGGCCCGCACCCGCAGGTGTGCGGCGACCAGCGCGCGCACCCCGGCGGCGGAGAGCACCCGCACCCCGGACAGGTCCACCCGCAGCACGGGCCGCGCGGGGGCGGCCCAGAGCGCCGCCCGGAACGAGCCCACGGTGGCGATGTCGACCTCGCCGACCGCCCGCACGTCCACCACCAG
>NZ_QGGF01000046.1 GCF_003857015.1 Micromonospora globispora
GCCCGCGCCAGCGCTCCGAGGCAGGCCGCCCCTTCGGCCCGGGCCCCGGGTGAGCCCGCCACTTCGACGGAGGCCCCGGGCCGGCCCACAACTTCGACGCAGGCCCCGGGTGGGGCCGCCGCTTCGACCGAGGCTCCGGGTCGGGCCGCCACCTCGGCGCCGGCCGCGGGTCGGGCTGAAGGGGCGGTCGAGGTCGGCCGCGCCGGGGGCCGGTCGGTGACCGTCGACCCGGCCGATGCGTCGGAGGCCGACCTCGCCACGGGCACCGACGGAGCGGCGACCGGCGGGGCCGCGGACGAACCGATCCTGCTGCGCGATCGGGTGTTGCTCGAGCTGCTCTACGGCACGGGGGTACGCATCAGCGAGGCGTGCGGCCTGAACGTGTCCGACGTGGACCACGGCCGCCGGGTGGTCCGGGTGCTCGGCAAGGGCGGCCGGGAACGGGCGGTGCCGTACGGGGTGCCGGCCCAGCGGGCGCTGGACGAGTGGCTGCGCCGGGGCAGGCCAGCCCTGGTGGCCACGGGCTCCGGCCCTGCGCTGCTGCTGGGGGCGCGGGGCGGACGGCTCAACCCGACCACCGCGCGTCGGATCGTCGCCGGGTACGCCGAGGCGGCCGGGCTGCCCCGCATCAGCCCGCACGCGCTGCGTCACTCGGCGGCCACCCACCTGCTGGAGGGCGGAGCCGATCTGCGCGCCGTGCAGGAGCTGTTGGGCCACTCCTCGCTGGCCAGCACGCAGATCTACACGCACGTCTCGGTGGAGCGACTGCGGGCCGCGTACCGGCAGGCCCATCCGCGCGCCTGACCGCCCATCCGCTGAGCACAGCCGGGCGCCGGCCACCAGGGCGGCCAGGTCGGTCCGGCACAGGCGCGGGAAGCCTCCGCCGAACCCCGGGTTGATGATCGACCGCGGGCTACGATCGGCGGATGACCGTCCCGCAGCCACCCGAGCCGATTCCCGGTGCTCGGCTGCTCTTCTCGCTGGACCCGTCGGTCAGTCACCTCAATCACGGCTCGTTCGGTGCGGTCCCGGTCGTGGTGCAACGCGCCCAGCAGCGGCTGCGCGACGAAATGGAGTCGAACCCGCTGCGGTTCTTCACCCAGGGTCTGGTGGATCGGATCGCCCACACCCGGCGACACCTGGCGACCTTCCTGGGCGCCGATCCGGACGGCACCGCGCTGGTGGGCAACGCCACCACCGGGGTGGCGGTGGTGCTCCAGTCGCTCGGTCTGCGCGCCGGCGACGAGGTGGTGACCACGGACCACGGCTACGGCGCGGTGACCTTCTCGGTGGAGCGGGAGTGCAGGCGGACCGGGGCGGTGTCCCGGACCCTGCGGGTGCCGCTGGCCGCGTCCGACGAGGAGGTGGTCGAGATCGTCCGGGCCGGGCTGCGCCCCGGCCGCACCAAGCTGCTGATCATCGACCAGATCGCCTCGGCAACCGCCCGGCCCTTCCCGACGGCCGCGGTGGCCGGGGTGGCCCGGGAACACGGCGTGCCCGTCCTGGTCGACGCGGCGCACGCCCCCGGCATGCTGCCGACCACGGTGGCCTCCGTCGGCGCGGACTTCTGGGTGGGGAACCTGCACAAGTGGGCGTACGCGCCGCGGGGGACGGCCGCCCTGGTGGTGGCGGAGCCGTGGCGGGAGCGGATCGAACCGCTGGTCGTCTCCTGGGAGCAGGAGGCCGGCTTCCCCGGGCGGGTCGAGTGGCAGGCGACGCTGGACTACACCCCGTGGCTGGCCGCCCCGGTGGGTCTGTTCGCCCTGCGCAGCCTGGGCCTCGACCGGGTACGCGCGCACAACGCCGCGCTCGCGGCGTACGGGCAGCGGGTGGTCGGGGACGGGCTCGGGGTGGCGCCGGCCGACCTGCCGGAGCCCGGCGGACCGACGCTGGCGATGCGGCTCATCCCGCTGCCGCCCGGGGTCGCGACCACGATGGACGCGGCGAAGGAGCTGCAGGTTCGGATCGCCGAGCGGCTCGCCGCCGAGGTGGCGGTGATGAGCTGGAACGGCCGGGGCTGGCTGCGCCTCTGCGGCCAGGTCTACAACACTGCCGACGAGTACGACCGGCTGGCGGTCCGGCTCCCCACGCTGCTCGCCCTGCGCTGAGTCACGGGCCCGCGATCGCGGCCGTCCAGCGGGAGCAGTCGGACCGGCCCCAGACCGAGCAGCGCCAGCGGGTCCAGGTACTCCGTCCCCCGGCGCAGGCCCCAGTGCAGGCAGGCGACGGCCGGGCAGCCCGGGTGGCCGGCGAGCAGGGTGCCGATCGGCGTTCCGGCGGCCACCCGGGCGCCTGCGGGCAGCCGGGGTCGCACCGGTTCGTAGGTCGTCCGCAGCCCGTCGGCGTGCCCGACGGTGACCACCGGACGCCCGGCCACCGTGCCGGCGAAGAGCACCACGCCCGGACCGGCGGATCGGACCTCCGCCCCCGCGGCGGCGGCCAGGTCGACGCCGCGGTGACCGGGCAGCCACGGCTGCGGTGGCGGATCGAACCGTCGCACCAGCTGCGGGTTACCGGCGAGCGGCCAGCGGAACCGCCCATGGGCCGCCGACGAGCCGGCCAGCGCCACCGGACCGGACGCTCGCGCGGGCGGCACCGCACGATGGGACGCGGCGGGGCGGTGCATTGGACGGCGGACGGCCGCCGGATCTGACCCGGCCGGAGCGAAGTGAAGGGCGCCGGACGCCATCGAGGCGGCCACCACCCGACCGGCGACCGCCGGTTTGGGTGCCCCCGCAGCAGGAACCGCCGGGCGGGCGGCCGCCGTGCCGGGCACGGCCGGAAGCATCAGCAGCAGGGAGCAGAGGGTCGCCGTGGCGGACCGGGGCAGTGTTCGCACGGCCGGCAGCCTGCTCCGACCGAGCGGTCCTGCGCCAGCGGCGGCAGTGCCGGCTGTGGACAGGGGCGCGGCTGTGGACGCGCCCCGGAGGCGACGTGGATCTGCTATGTCCGCACGATGGCGACACCAGCGCCCCGCCACGCCGCCCTATGCTGGCCCGATGCGGGACGGGCACGGCGTCACGGCGTGCCGACGACCGCCGCACCCGCTCGTGACCAGGCGGGCAGCCCGCTGACCAGCACGGGAGCGACAGATGACCACGGTGGACGACGCCAGCCGGCCGTCCCGGATCGCCGGGCCGGACGAGGGGATCAGCGCCGAGGAACTCCAACTGGCTGCCCGCAACCACGGCATCCCCCTGGAGGCACTGCGCTACGACGTCACCCCGGCCGGGCTGCACTACCTGCTCGTCCACTACGACATCCCGGACGTCATCCCGGCGGCACACACGCTGACCGTGGACGGCGCGGTGGAACGCCGGCTCGCCCTCGACTTGGCCGCGCTGCGGGAGCGACCCCGGGTAAGCCACCGGGTCACCCTGGAGTGCGCCGGGAACGGGCGGGCGCTGCTGCACCCGCGGCCGGTCAGCCAGCCCTGGCTGGTGGAAGCGGTCGGCAACGCCGAGTGGACCGGCACCCCGCTGGCGCCGCTGCTGCGTGAGGCCGGGCTCGCCCCGGACGCCGTGGACGTGGTCTTCACCGGCGCGGACCACGGCGTCGAACGCGGCGTCGAGCAGGACTACCAGCGGGCGCTGCCGGTCGCGGACGCGCTGCGCGAGGAGGTGCTGCTGGCGTACGAGATGAACGGCGCTCCCCTGCTGCCGCAGCACGGGTCACCGCTGCGGCTGATCGTGCCCGGCTGGTACGGGATGGCGCACGTGAAATGGCTGCGGAACATCCGCGTGCTGACCGAGCCGTTCGAGGGCTACCAGAACGCGGTGGCCTACCGGCTGCGCCGGGACGCCGACGACCCCGGAGTGCCGGTGACCCGGATCGAACCGCGCGCGCTGGTCCGCCCGCCGGGCTTTCCGGATTTCATGTCCCGCACCCGGGTACTGCGTCCCGGCCTCTGCACGGTGGACGGTCGGGCCTGGTCGGGCCACGCGCCGGTCACGGCGGTGGAGGTGACCACGGACGGCGGCGTGACCTGGGCGCCGGCCCGTCTGGACGAGCCGACCGGCGGAGCGTGGGCGTGGCGCCGCTGGCACTACGAGTGGACGCCGGAGCCGGGGTGGTACGTGCTGGGCGCGCGGGCCACCGACGCCTCCGGACGGACCCAGCCGGTCGAGGCGCCGTGGAACCGGGGTGGCTTCGCCAACAACCTGGTGCAGCGGGTCGAGGTGGTGGTGCTGGCGGAGTGATCCGCCGTCGACGCGGGCCGGGGTGCCCGGCCGATCGGGTCGGCTCGGGTCAGCCGCCGAATCCGGAATCTGCGGGAAGGGAGATGTCGGGCTTTTCGAGCTCCTCGACATTGACGTCCTTGAACGTCATAACCCGGACATTCTTGACGAAGCGCGCGGGGCGGTACATGTCCCACACCCAGGCGTCGTGCATCTCGACCTCGAAGTAGACCTCGCCGTCGGAGTTGCGCACGTGCAGGTCGACCTGGTTGGCCAGGTAGAAACGGCGCTCGGTCTCCACCACGTAGGAGAACTGGCGGACAATGTCGCGGTACTCCCGGTAGAGCTGCAGCTCCATCTCGGTCTCGTACTTCTCGAGATCTTCCGCGCTCATCGCACTCCGCCTTCCATGACCACATCTTCCCCCACCGGCGCCGGAGGTCGAGGCTGCTCGCCCAACGCCACGCCGACGGTACCCCCTGGCGGGCCCGACCGCTCCATCGGCTCGTCCCGGCGGCCGAGGACCGGACGCCGGGACCGGGCCGGCTGCCCGTCCCGGCCGGAGACCGTCGCCACGTTCACGTACGAGAAGCGGTGCTCCAGGCACGGACCCCGCTCCCGGAGCGCGGCGGTGTGCTCCGGCGTGATGTAGCCCTTGTGCTCGGCGAAGCCGTAGCCGGGGTACCGGCCGTCCAGGTCGACCATGATCCGGTCCCGGGTGACCTTGGCCAGCACGCTCGCCGCCGCCACACAGGCCGCCACCTGGTCGCCCTTCCAGACCGCCAGCCCCGGCACGTCCAGCCCGTCGACGCCGAAACCGTCCGTCAGCACGTACTCCGGGCGGGTGGTCAGCGAGGCCAGCGCCCGGCGCATCGCGGCCAGGTTGCACACGTGCAGCCCGCGCGCGTCGACCTCGTCGGCCGGGATCACCACCACCGCGTACGCCAGGGCGCGGGTCACCACCTCGCCGTAGATCCGTTCCCGGCTGGCCGGGGTGAGCAGCTTCGAGTCGGCCAGCCCCTCGATCTCGCCGCGCCGCCCCTCCGGCAGCACCGCCGCGGCGGCCACCAGCGGACCGGCGCAGGCCCCCCGGCCCGCCTCGTC
>NZ_QGGF01000157.1 GCF_003857015.1 Micromonospora globispora
GCGCAACGCCACCCCGAAGGGCGACGGGCGCCTCGTCCGTCCGCGATCGCCCGCGACGGAAAGGACGAGGCACCGCCACTCTGGCGACATATCGCTTGCTCATGCCATGACGCTAAGCAGGATTCTCACGACTCGCATGATCAACTATCGGTCGGTGCGGACAATGTGGACGTGTAGGGGCGCCGTCTGAAAAGGATCAGGCCGTCCCCGCGGGCGGATCGGAGCGCCGGACGGCGACGCGCATCGCTGCCGTGTTCCCGGTCACGAACGTCGCTCACCGCTCGATCGGCGGCCGGGTACGCGCCCGCTTCAACTCGAAGAACCCGTCGATGCCGGAGACCAGCAGGACGCCGTCCCAGAGCCGGCCGGCCTCCTCGCCGCGCGGGATGGGCGCCACCACCGGCCCGAAGAAGGCGGTACGCCGCCCGGTGTCGTCGGTGACGTGGATGGTGGGCGTGCCCAGGTCCTCCCCGACCGGCTCCAGGCCGGCCTGGTGGCTGACCAGCAGCGCGTCGTCGTGATCGGTGGAGTCCGCCGCGTCGGCCAGCTCGACGGGGAGGCCGACCTCGGTGAGCGCGGCGACGTAGAGGGCGCGGTCGATCGGTGCCCGGTCGTGGTGGATCCGGGTGCCGAGCGCGGTGTAGAGGTCCCGCAGCACCTCGGTGCCGAACTTCTGCTCGGCGGCGACGGCCACCCGGACCGGGCCCATGCCCGGCTTCAGCCACTCCCGGTACCACTCCTCCAGCCCCTCGCGCCCCTCGTTGAGCACGGACAGGCTCATCACGTGGAACCGGACCCGCACGTTCCGGACCCGCTCCACCTCCAGCAGCCAGCGGGAGGCGTTCCAGGCCCACGGGCAGCGCGGGTCGAACCACATGTCGGCGGTGGTCATGAGGTGTCCCTTCGTACGGTGAGCTTTCGGCTCCCACTCTGCGGCCCGGATCGGCCCATTGTGAGAGCCGATCGGTTGGCCGTTCATTGGGCCAATTCACCGGCACTACAACTACGTAGCGGTGGCCGGCCGCAACATCCTGGTCGCCTCCGCGTACGGCTCGGGCACCTCCGTGGTCGACCTGACCGATCCGCGCGCGCCGAAGGAGATCGGGTACTACGACATGCGGTCCAACCAGTGGTCGACGTACTGGTACAACGGGCTGATCGTCGCCAACGACATCTCCCGGGGCGTGGACGTGCTCCGTTCAGCGGGGCCGAGACGGCCGGCGCGCGACGCCTGCCGATGCTCAACCGGCAGACCCAGACGTTCCTGCTCAACTGACCTGTCCGGCCCCTCCGGGCGGGCGGGCGCCACTCGGCGCCCGCCCGCCCCTTTCGTCACCGATCGAGTTTGGCTGCCGGGGTGGGGGGAAGACACCGGCGCCGCCAGCCGGCACCTGCAGGTCGCCGGCACGACGACGCGTAGCTGAGGGGAGCGACATGGGGGAGGCGACGAAGGGCAGGGCCCGGAAGGCGGTCGGGGCGAAGAAGGCCCCGATGCAGCAGAAGGTCGCGGCGAAGAAGGTCGCCGCCGCCACGAAGCGGGCCACCGGAGCCAGCGCGGCGAAGACCCCGGGCGGCAGGCCGACGGCGACGACGGCCCGCACCGCCCGGAAGAAGGACACCGCGGCCACGGCGACCCCTACCCGGACGCCGACCGGCCGGACGGCCGCCGCGAAGAAGGCACCGACCACCAAGGCGCCCGCCACCAAGGCGCCGGCGAAGAAGGCTCCGGCCACGAAGGCCGCCACCAAGAAGGCAGCGACCGCGTCCCGGGCAGTCACCGAGACGCGTGCGCCGGCCAAGAAGGCGACGACCATGGAGGAGTTCGGCCGGCGGACCACCGGTCGCCGGCCCAGCCGCGGGCCGGTTGGCGGGGCTGGTCGCCCACCGCGCTGAACCGCTGGCGAGAATGACCGGGTGGCGAAACGCGGTGCCCGCCGGAGCGCGGACGAGGAGACCCTGCCCTGCCCCTGCGGGTCCGGCCTGCCGTACGCCGAGTGCTGCCGCCCGCTGCACCGGGGCGAGGCCACGGCGGCGACCGCCGAGGCGCTGATGCGCTCGCGGTTCAGCGCCTTCGCCGTCGGCGACGCGACTACCTGCTGCGCAGCTGGCACTCCTCGACCCGGCCGGCCCGGCTCCGCCTGGACCCGGGGCAGCGGTGGATCCGGCTGGAGATCCTCGACACCGACCGGGGCGGCCTCTTCGACACCGTCGGCACGGTCGCCTTCCGCGCCCACTACCGGGAGTCCGGCCGCCCGGGCGCGCTGGAGGAGCAGAGCCGCTTCGTCCGCGAGGACGGCCGCTGGGTCTACCTGGATGCCGGCTGAGGAACAGCGCGGCCGGCCCGGGCGGCGGCCCGGGCCGGCCGCGTCACCGAAGACCGGCGGGGGTGCCCGTCGGGAGGCCGAGCCGGGTGACCGCCGCGGCGACCAGGTCCTCGGGCGACTGGGCCACCTCCAGCACCACCCCGGACTCGTCCGGGTCCAGGTGCTCCAGGATCGCCCGCTGGGAGTCCAGCAGGCTCGCCGGCATGTAGTGGTCCGCCCGGCGGGCCATCCGGTCGCGGATCAGCTCCGCCGACCCGTCCAGGTGCACGAACTCCACGTCCGGCGGGCCCTGCCGGAGCAGGTCCCGGTAGGTCCGCTTCAACGCCGAGCAGGCCAGCACCGTGGAGACGCCCTCGGCGTGCCGGGCGGCCATCCAGTCGGCGAGGTCCCGCAGCCACGGCCAGCGGGCCGCGTCGTCCAGCGGCACCCCGGAGCGCATCCGCGCCACGTTGGCCTCGGAATGGAACTCGTCGGCCTCGGCGAAGCGCAGCCCGGTGAGCTCGCTGATCCCCCGGGCCACGGTCGTCTTGCCCGCCCCCGACACGCCCATCACCACGACGTGCCGGGTGGGCCGCCGCTCACCAGTCATGGACGGTGCCGTCCTTGAGCCGGTTGAACGGCAGGTACGCCGGCTGGTACGGGAATCTGGCGGCCGCCGCCTCGTCGAGCTCGACACCCAGACCGGGCTGCTCCCCTGGGTGCAGGTAGCCGTCGGTGAAGCTGAACGACTGGCGGAACACCTCGTTGGTCAGCGGACCGTGCTGCATGTACTCCTGGATGCCGAAGTTGTGGATGGCCAGGTCCAGGTGGAGCGCGGCGGCCATGCCGACCGGCGAGATGTCGGTCGGCCCGTGGATGCCGGACTTGATCTGGTACTGCGCCGCGAAGTCGAGCAGCTTCCGCATGGCCGTGATACCCCCCGTGTGGGTGACCGCGGACCGGACGTAGTCGATGAGCTGTTCCCGGATCAGCGTCTGGTAGTCCCAGACGGTGTTGAAGACCTCGCCGATGGCCAGCGGCGTGGTGGTGTGCTGGCGGACCAGTCGCAGCGCCTCCTGGTTCTCCGCCGGGGTGCAGTCCTCCAGCCAGAACAGGTCGTACGGTTCCAGGGCCTTGCCGAGCTTGGCCGCCTGGATCGGGGTCATCCGGTGGTGCCCGTCGTGCAGCAGCGGCAGCTCCGGGCCGAACTCGTTGCGGACCGCCTCGAAGACGCCCGGCAGGTGCCGCAGGTACGCCCGGGTGTCCCAGTCCTCCTCGGCGGGCAGCGGGATGCGCTGCGCCGGCTCGTAGTCGTACCGCTTGCCGTCGACGCTGGGCTGCGACGCGACGCCGTAGACCGCGTTGATGCCGGGCACCGCGGTCTGCACCCGGATCGACCGGTAGCCCATCTCGAGGTGCCGGCGGATCGAGTCGAACAGCTCCGGCACGTCCCGCCCGGAGGCGTGCCCGTACGCCATGATCCCGGTCCGGGACGCGCCGCCGAGCAGCTGGTAGAGGGGCATCCCGGCGGCCTTGGCCTTGATGTCCCAGAGCGCCACGTCCACCGCCGCGATGGCCGCCATGGTGACCGGACCCCGCCGCCAGTACGCCGAGCGGTAGAGGAACTGCCAGGTGTCCTCGATCTGGTGCGGGTCCCGCCCGATGAGCAGGGGGACGACGTGGTCGGCCAGGTAGGACGCGACCGACAGTTCCCGCCCGTTGAGGGTGCCGTCACCCAGTCCGGTGAGCCCCTCGTCGGTGGTGATCTTCAGGGTGACGAAGTTGCGGTCGGGGCTGGAGACGATGACGTCCGCTGCGACGATCTTCACGCGCGTGCCTTTCTCGGGTGGTGCTCAGCGAAGGGTGCTGCCGGGCTGCAGGTCGTCCAGGAGGGACAGTTCGTCGCGGCGCGGCAGGGCCTCCCAGTCGCCGTGACCGGCGACGGCGAAGGCGCCCAGGGTGACCGCGCGGCGCAGCCGCCCGGCCAGGTCGAGTCCGTCCAGGTGGCCGGAGAGGTAGCCGGCGGTGAAGGCGTCGCCCGCGCCGACGGTGTCCACCGCGGTGACGGGTAGCGCCGGCGCATGCCGGACCCCGTCGCGGGTGTATGCCCGGGCGCCGTCGCCGCCGAGCTTCACCAGCACGGTCTCCACCCCTCGGTCCAGCAGCCCGGCCACGACGGTCGCCTCGTCCGCGCCGGCCTTCCCGACGAGGTCGAGTTCGTCGGCGGAGGCGACGAGCACCGAGGCGTACCCGGCCAGCGGGGCGAGCACGGCGCGGGCGTCGTCCCGGCTCCACAGTCGAGCCCGGTGGTTGACGTCGAGGCAGACCAGCGCGCCGGCCCGGGACGCCGTCTCGGCCGCCCACCGGCTGGCCTCCTGGGCGGTCTCCGACAGCGCCGGGGTGATGCCGGTCAGGTGCAGTATGCGGGTGCCGGCGGCCAGCGCCGGGCGCAGGTCGTCGACGTGGAGCGCGGAACCGGCCGAGCCGGCCCGGTGGTAGCCCACCCGGGTCAGGTCGGCGGTCCGCCGTTCCAGGAACATCAGCCCGGCGGGGCGTTCCGGGTCGCGGGTGACGTGGTCGACGTCGACGCCCTCGGCGCGCAGTTGCCGCAGCACGTACCGGCCGAGCTCGTCGTCGCTGACCCGGCCGGCCCAGGCCGTCCGGTGACCGAGCCGGGCCAGCCCGATGGCCACGTTTGACTCGGCCCCGGCCAGGTGCATGGTCAGCGCGCCGCCGGTGGCCAGCGGCTCGGCCGACCGCAGCGACACCAGCGCCTCCCCGAAGGTCAGCAGGTCGAACCGGGTCATGAGGTGGCGGCCAGGTAGGCCCGCGCCCGCTCCCGCAGCGCGTCGAGGTCACCGCCGGAGGCGGCGTCCCCGACCAGCGGGCCGCCGACGCCGACCGCGATCGCCCCGGCCGCGAGGTAGCCGGGCAGCTCGGCCAGGCC
>NZ_QGGF01000120.1 GCF_003857015.1 Micromonospora globispora
GAGACAGGCGGTGCCGGGGGCGGCGGTGGTGGGGTCGGCCGTCAGGTCGACGATGCGGTTGTCGGCGTCGACGTGCACCACGCGGGGCTGGTACGCGCGCGCCTCGGCGTCGTCCATCTGGCCGTACGAGATGAGGATGACCAGGTCACCGGGGTGCACCAGGTGCGCGGCGGCGCCGTTGATGCCGATCACGCCGCTGCCCCGCTCGCCGGGGATCACGTACGTCTCCAGCCGGGCCCCGTTGGTGATGTCCACGATCGCCACCTGCTCGCCGGGGAGCAGGTCGGCCGCGTCGAGGAGATCCTGGTCCACGGTCACCGAGCCGACGTAGTGCAGGTCGGCCTGGGTCACCGTGGCCCGGTGGATCTTCGACTTCATCATCGTGCGGAGCATCGGGCGCCTTTCAACAGGTGTGGTGGTGGGGGTCAGGACTGCGGGGCGAGGTGGATCGCCGTGTTGTCGATCAACCGGGTGGTGCCGACCCAGGCCGCGATCAGCAGCCGTGCCGGACCGGCCACCGGACCCGGTTCCAGGTCCGGGTCGGTGAGCACCAGGTAGTCGAGCCGGGCGTCGGCCGTACCGGGGTCGAAGGCCCGGTGTGCGGCGGCCAGCACCGCGCCGGCGTCCCCGCCCTGCTCGGCGGCCGCGACGCCGGCCCGTAGCGCGGCGGAGAGGCTCAGCGCGGCCTCCCGCTCCGGCGGGGAGAGGTAGCGGTTGCGGCTGGACAGGGCCAGCCCGTCCGGCTCCCGCACCGTCGGTACGCCGACCACCTCGACCGGCACGTCCAGGTCCCGCGCCATCCGCCGGACCAGGGTGAGCTGCTGGTAGTCCTTCTCGCCGAAGAAGGTCAGGTCGGGGCGGGTGAGCTGGAGCAGCTTCAGGACCACGGTGAGCACGCCGTGGAAGAAGCCGGGGCGGCTCTGCCCCTCCAAGTCCTCGCCGAGCGGTCCGGGGTTGACCCGGACCCGGGGCTGGCCGTCCGGGTACATGTCCGCCACCGACGGCGCGAAGACCACGTCCGCGCCGGCCCGGCGGCAGACCTCCAGGTCCGCGTCCAGGGTGCGCGGGTACCGGTCGAAGTCCTCGTTCGGGCCGAACTGCAGCGGGTTGACGAAGATCGTGACGATGACGTGGTCGGCCCGCTCCCGGGCGGCCCGCAGCAGCGTCTCGTGCCCGGAGTGCAGCGCGCCCATGGTCATCACGACGCCGACGGTGCCCGTCATCGCCTCCCGCGCCGCCGCCAGCTCCTTGCGCGTGTGCACCACCTCGGTCACCGTGCCACCTCAGTTCGCGACTGCGGGGCTCGCAGGATCGGCTCACTCCTCGCGCTCACGCCGCCACCTCAGTTCGCGACTGCGGGGCTCGCAAGATCAGCTCACTCCTCGCGCTCACGCCGCAACCTCCCGGTAAATCCCACCCAGCACGTCCAGCAGCGACTCCGCGTCGGCCGGGCGCAGCCGGCCGGCCGCGATCGCCCGATCCGCCGTCCGTCGTGCCAACGCCAGGTAGGGGGGCACGGATTCCGGCGCGGTCGCCGCCAGCCGGGCCAGGTGCCGGCGTACGGTGCCCGCGTCGCCCCGGGACACCGGGCCGGTCAGCGCGTCGTCGCCGAGCCGCAGGGCGTTCTCCAGCGCGGCCCGCAGCAGCGGGGCGAGCACCTTCTCCGGCTGGGCCACCCCGGCGTCGCGCAGCCGGTCGCTCGCCTCGTTGACCAGGGTGACCAGGTGGTTCGCGCCGTGCGCGAGGGCCGCGTGGTAGAGCGGCCGGTCCGCCTCCCCCACCCACTCCGGTACGCCCCCGAGGTCGGCGACCAGCCGGGCCGCGAACGCGCGCAGCTCCGCCGGGGCGGTCACCCCGTACGAGATGCCGGCGAGGCGGGTCAGGTCGTCCGGCGTACCGGTGAAGGTCATCGCCGGGTGCAGGGCCAACGGCCGGGCACCCACCGCGGCGGCCGGGGCGAGAACGTCGAGTCCGTGCGTGCCGGAGGTGTGCGCGACGACCTGGCCGGGGCGCAGCGCGCCGGTCTCGGCCAGGCCGGCGACCACGCCGGCCAGCGCGTCGTCAGGGACCGCGACGATCAGCAGGTCGGTGGCGGCTTGGGCGACGGAGGTCGCCGAGCGGTTCGCGGTCTCCGGAAGCAGCAGCGCGATCCGCGCCTTCGCGGCACCGGAGACGCCGGAGGCGGCGACCACCCGGTGGCCGGCGGCGGCGAGCGCCGCGCCGAGCACGGCACCGACCCGACCGGCGCCGAGCACGCCGACGGTGAGGATGCGGGGAAAGACGAGCGAGGCGCCGGTGGAGGCGCCACCCGACGGTGCGGCGGGCCCGTGCGGGGCGGCCGGACGCGGGCGCAGCGGTGCGCTCATGGCAATCGATCCAGTCCTCGAAGGGGGTACCGGTCGATGGCAAGTATGCGCCGGAGTTACGGAGCGAAAACAAGCATGTGTGAAAACCTTCACGGGGCGTGTGGAAGGCGGAATTCTGGGCACTGTGCGACCCGCCGGAGGCTCGGATCAGCCGCCGTCTCCCGCCCTTCCCGCCCCCGGCCCGTACGGTCGGCGGGTGACCTTCACCGACCGGCTGCCCTGGCGGGTGGCGATGGAGCGGGCGCTCTACGGGCCCGGGGGCTTCTTCGTCTCCGGCGCCGGTCCGGCGGCCCACTTCCGCACCAGCGTGCACGCCTCCCCCCTCTTCGCCTCAGCGCTGTTCCGCCTTCTCTCTCAGGTCGATGTCGCGCTCGGTCACCCGGCCCGGCTTGACCTCATGGACGTGGGGGCGGGCCGTGGCGAGCTCCTCTCGGCCCTCGCTGGCCACGCCGGCCGTTCGTCACTCGCCGACCGCCTGCGGCTCACCGCCGTGGAGCGGGCGGGCCGACCGGCGGATCTGCCGGAGGAGATCGACTGGGTGGGCTCGGTTCCGAGCGGGATCACCGGGCTGCTGCTGGCCACCGAGTGGCTGGACAACGTGCCGCTGGACGTGGCGGTGTGGGCCGAGGACGGGTGGCGCTACGTGCTGGTGGACCCGACCACCGGCGAGGAGTCGATCGGCGACGAGGTGAGGGGTGACGACGCCGACTGGCTGACCACCTGGTGGTCCGCCCCTGCGGCGGGCACCCGGGCGGAGATCGGGCGGACGAGGGACGAAGCCTGGGCCGATGCGGTCGGAAGGATCGACCGGGGCGGCGCCCTGGCCGTCGACTACGGGCACCTGCGGGGCGACCGACCCGTGGACGGGAGCCTGACCGGCTACCGGGGTGGCCGGCAGGTGGGGCCGGTGCCGGACGGGTCGTGCGACGTCACGGCACACGTGGCCATGGACTCGGTCGCCTCCGCCGGCGAGCGGGTCGCCCGGTGTGCGTACACCCTGATCTCGCAGCGGGAGGGGCTGCGGGCGCTCGGGGCCGACGGCGGGCGACCGCCGCTGAGCCTGGCCGCCAGCGACCCGGCCGGCTACGTCCGGGCGCTCGCCGCCGCCTCGGCGGTGGCCGAACTGACCGACCCGGCCGGGCTCGGCGGACACTGGTGGCTGCTGCAACCGGTCGGCGTCGCGCTCGGGCCCCTCATGGCACGATGACGGACATGACCACCGAGGCCGACCTCCGCGAACTGACCGTCGGCACTGGCGCCGGCGGGGAGCAGCTCGGCACCGACATGGTGCTCAACATCGGCCCCCAGCACCCCTCCACGCACGGCGTGCTCCGGTTGAAGCTGGTGCTCGACGGCGAGCGGGTGGTCTCCGCCGAACCGATCGTCGGCTACATGCACCGCGGCGCGGAGAAGCTGTTCGAGGTACGCGACTACCGGCAGATCATCGTGCTGGCCAACCGGCACGACTGGCTGTCGGCGTTCGCCAACGAGCTGGGCGTCGTGCTCGCCGTCGAGCGGCTGATGGGCATGGAGGTACCGGAGCGGGCGGTCTGGCTGCGGATGGCGCTCGCTGAGCTGAACCGGGTGCTCAACCACCTGATGTTCCTCGGCTCGTACCCGCTGGAGATCGGCGCGATCACCCCGATGTTCTACGCGTTCCGGGAACGGGAGACCCTCCAGGCGGTGATGGAGGAGGTCTCCGGCGGCCGGATCCACTACATGTTCAACCGGGTGGGTGGGCTCAAGGAGGAGGTGCCGGCCGGCTGGACGGGGCGGGCCCGGGTCGCCATCGGGGAGGTCCGGCGGCGGCTGCCGGACCTGGACAACCTCATCCGGCGCAACGACATCTTCCTGGCCCGCACCGTCGGTGTGGGGGTGCTCTCCGCCGCCGACGCCGCCGCGTTCGGCGCGTCCGGGCCGGTCGCCCGGGCCTCCGGCCTCGACCTGGACCTGCGCCGGGACGAGCCGTACCTGGCGTACGACCAGCTCGACGTGCCCGTGGTCACCAAGACCGCCGGGGACTGCCACGCCCGCTTCGAGGTGCTGCTCGACCAGGTGTACGTCTCGCTCGACCTCGCCGAGCAGTGCCTGGACCGGGTCGACCGGCTCACCGGGCCGGTGAACACCCGACTCCCCAAGGTGGTCAAGGCGCCCGAGGGGCACACCTACGCCTGGACCGAAAACCCGCTCGGCATCAACGGCTACTACCTGGTGTCCCGCGGCGAGAAGACCCCGTGGCGGCTCAAGCTGCGCACCGCGTCGTACGCCAACGTGCAGGCGCTCGCCACGCTGCTCCCCGGCTGCCTGGTGCCGGACCTGATCGCCATCCTCGGGTCGATGTTCTTCGTCGTCGGGGACATCGACAAGTAGCCGGCGACCGTCCAGTCAGCGCCAGCGGTCGCTGGAACGGGCGCCACCGGCCCGCGGCCCGTCGTCCTGCGGCGGGTAACCGTACCGCTCCTGGGCCGCCCGGGAGCGGCCGTACATGGCCGGTTCGGGCTCGGCCGTCCGCCACTCGGGCTGCCCGGTCCGCTGAGTCGGCGGGCGCCACTCGTCGGGCACCGGCACCCCGCCGACCGGGAGCGCCGGCCGGCTCTCCTCCGCCCAGCCGGCGCCCGCATCCCAGTCCCGGTCCTGGTCGGGGCGGGGTTCGCTGCGGCGTACCGACGCCCAGCGGTCCTCCACCCGGTACTCGGTGCCGCCATCGTCGGCGTGCACCGCGGCCCGCCGCTCACCCACCCGCACCTCGCGGCCGTGCTCGTCGTCCCGGACCGAGGCCCACCGGCCGCCGGTCCGCATCTCCGACCAGTAGTCGTCGTCGGAGGCGTCCGCTGACAGGCCGGCGGGGCGAGCTGGCTGCTCCGCCGCGGCCCAGCCCCGACCC
>NZ_QGGF01000043.1 GCF_003857015.1 Micromonospora globispora
GTTCCGGTGGCGCCGCCCTGGCGATGTCCCCCCAGGTGCGCGGACTCTTCGGCGACGAGCGGGAGGCCGGCGACGCCACCGGAACCGCCGCCACCGACGGCACCGCCGCCCGGCCGAGCGGCCGGCAGCCGAGCACGGTGCGCACCTACCCCGAGCAGAACGAGAGCTACATGGGCTCCCGCGCGGGCGCGGCGATGAAGAAGAACTCCCCGGCCGGCGGCCGGGTCTTCGCCGGCCCGGCCGCCGCCGCGGCGGCGGCCGGGGTGACCGTGCGGACGGTCCTCGCCAAGGACCCGATCCGGGACCTGGCCGGCCGGGCCACCTTCGGGGCCACGCCGAAGGTGCTGGCCGACATCAGGCGGCTCGGCATCGACGGCTGGATCCGCTGGCAGCTCGACCCGGAGAAGATCGCGCCGACGAAGGCCGAGCTGAAGCTCGCCGAACTGCCCACCCTGACGATGACCCCGCAGCAACTGCGCGACCAGCGGGACCAGCTCGACCAGCGGGGCGCCCAGCCGGAGAAGGAGACGGTCGACGCCACCATCGCCCGGCAGATCTGGTCCGACCGCCAGCTCTACGAGGTGATGGTCGACTTCTGGAACGACTTCCTGCACGTCTCGGCGGACTTCGACGGCGGCGAGGTGTACCGCAACTCCTTCGACCGGGACGTCATTCGGCGGCACGCCCTCGGCAGCTACCCGGACATGCTGGTCGCCGCGAACAAGCACCCGGCACTGCTGCTCTACCTGAACCAGGACGACTCCCGGGCCGACGCGGTCAACGAGAACCTGGCCCGGGAGAACCTGGAGCTGTACTCGGTCGGTGTGGACGGCGGGTACACCGAGAAGGACGTCCGGCAGGCCGCGCTGCTGCAGACCGGCCGGGGCGTGGACGGCGGGCGGTACGTCTTCCGCCCGCAGCGGCACTACCTCGGCAAGGTGAAGATCCTCCGCTTCACCCACCCGAACGCCTCGGCCGACCCGAAGCAGGCCGACGCGGTGATCGACCGGTACATCAGCTACCTGGCGCTGCACCCGTCGACCGCCCGGTACGTGGCCCGCAGCCTGGCCACCCGGTTCGTCTCCGACACCCCGCCGAAGTCCCTCGTGGACCGCTTGGCCAAGACGTACACGGCCAGCAAGGGGCTGATCAAGCCGGTGCTGATGACGCTGTTCAGCTCGTCGGAGTTCTGGGCCGCGGTGGGGCAGAAGGTGCGCCGGCCGATGGGGTACCTGGTCGCCACCTACCGCGCCCTCGGCGTACGCCCCGAGGCGTCGCCCGGCTTCTCCGGCGACGGCCGGCGCACCCCGTACGCGCTGGCCCTGCGGCAGATCCACGACAAGCTGCGCGAGCTGGGCCAGTACCCGATGGGCCAGCCCACCCCGGACGGCTATCCGGACGTCTACGTCGCCTGGACCTCGGCCGGGACGATGGTCAACGGCTGGAACGAGGCCGGTGAACTGCTCGCCGGCTCGCGTACCTGGTTCACGTACCCCAGGCCGGAGCGGCTGGTCGCGGACCCGCCGGGGACCGCCGGGGCGTACCTGGACGCGCTGGCGAAGCGGCTGGTGCACCAGAAGCTCAGCGCCAGGGAAAGGGCGCTCGTCCTCGCCGTCACCGGGGTGCCGGCGACCGCGAAGGTCGACGCCACGTTCAACGGGGCCATCGTCGCGGTCGCACGGACGATCCTCGCGTCCCCCCAGCACCACCTTCGGTGAGGCAGACGATGGAGAGAAACCAGCGTCGGCTCGCTGCGGCTCAACGGCGAAGAGAGGTACCGGGCCGCCACCGAGAAGGCAATCAGGGGGCTGTTCACCGGGATCAACCACCCGGTCGAGGAGGCGGTCAGCGAGGGGATGGCCGCCCTGGCCGCCGCGCAGCGGCTCGCCGCCGGGCCGTACCAGGCCGCGCGGGGCGTCCGTTATGAAGGCGTGGGCTACGCCTTCCGGCAACTCGCCCAGCTCATCAAGGGCGGGGCGAACGTGCGGGTGGCCACCGTCGGCATGGGTGGCTACGACACCCACGAGAACCAGGGCACCCGGTCCGGTGGTCAGCTCTGGCGGCGGCTCAACGAGTTGGCGAGCGCGCTGGCGGCGTTCTGCACCGACCTCGGCGACCGGGCCGCCGACGTGACCGTCATGGTGTCCAGCGAGTTCGGCCGCCGGGTCGCCTCCAACGGCGGCGGCACCGACCATGGACACGGGGGTGTGGTGACGATCCTGTCCGGGCGTAAGCTCGCTGGGTCGCTGCTCGGATCATGGCGGGGGTTGAACGATCTGGACAGCGGCGACGTACCCGAGTACAACAACATGTTCGACGTGTACGGGTCCGTGGCGCAGGGCCGCTTCGGGCTCACGACGGCACAAGTGGACAGGATCTTCCCTCGGCGGAAATACACCCCCATGAAGTTGTACGCGTGACATATCAGGAGACCTACGCCGGCCGCCGTTCCGGGACCACGTCCCCGCACGGCGGCCGTTCGGCTGCCCGCATGTCCCCGCCGCCGGCCCTGCCGCGCCGGGGGCCCGCAGGCCGGCGCACCCTGACGGCCCTGTTCTGGCTCGGCCTGGTGGCCGCGGTGCTGCCCTGGTGGCTGGACACCCCGGCCGGGTCGCTGGCCGGCACCGCGGACGCCCTGACCGCGGCCGGGCGGATCACCGGCCTGGTCGCCGGGTACCTGCTGCTGGTCCAGGTGCTGATGATGAGCCGGCTCGGCGCGCTGGAACGGTGGCTGGGCGGGGAGCGCCTCTCCCGCCTGCACCGCGACATCGGCGCCACCCTGCTCGTCGCGGTGCTCGCCCACCTGTCGCTGATCGTGGTGGCCTACGCCGGTCTGGAGAAGAAGTCGATCCTCGGCGAGGTCGGCACCCTGCTGAGCGACTACGAGGACATGGTCTCCGCGTTCGTGGCCGCCGGGATCATGGTGGCCGTCGGCTTCACCGCCATCCGGGCCGTCCGCCGGCTGATGCCGTACGAACTCTGGTACCACCTGCACCTGTTCAGCTACGCCGTCCTGCTGCTCGGCTATGGCCACCAGTTCAGCAACGGCGCGCAGCTCTTCGAGTCCGGGCCGGTGCGCACCGGCTGGATCGCGGCGTACCTGCTGGTGCTCGCCGCGCTGATCTGGGGCCGGGTGGTCGCCCCGCTGCGCTTCAACCTGCGGCACCGGCTGCGGGTGGCCGACGTGGTGGCGGAGAGCCCGGACACCATCTCGATCTACCTGACCGGCCGCCGGCTCAACCAGATCGACTTGCTCGGCGGGCAGTACTTCCGCTGGCGCTTCCTGAACCCCGGCTGCTGGTGGCAGTCGCACCCGTTCTCGCTCTCCGCCGCCGGGAACGACCGCTGGCTGCGGCTGACCGTGAAGGTGGTCGGCTCGCACACCGCCGACCTGCGGGACCTCGAACCGGGCACCCGGGTCTGGGCGGAGGGCCCGTCCGGCACTTTCACCGCCGCCCACCGGACCCGCGAGCGGGCCCTGCTGATCGCGGGCGGCAGCGGGATCGCCCCGCTGCGGGCGATGCTGGAGGAGTTGCCCGCCGGTGCCGCGCTGATCTACCGCGCCCGTACCCCGGCCGACGTGCTCATGCACCGCGAGCTGGACTGGCTGGCCCAGGCCCGGCACACCTCGGTCTGGTACGTCATCGGCTCCCGCAACGACTCCGGTCCCCGCCAGGTGATGAGCCCCGAGGGACTGCGCCGGCTGGTCCCCGACGTGACCCGCCGGGACGTCTACCTCTGCGGACCGTCCGGCCTGGTCGACGAGGCGGTCCGGGTGCTCCGCCAGGCCGGCGTCCCCCGACGGCAGATCCACCTGGCCACGTTCGAGCTGTAGAAGGGGTCCTCCTCGCATGCGTCGCGCCGTCCTCGCGATCACCGGTCTGGCCGCCAGCACCACCGCCCTGGTGGTGCTCAAGGGATCGCCGGGCGCCAGCCACGTCGCCCAGGACCTCCCCGCCGACCAGGCGTCCGTCGCGCCCGGCCCCCGGCTCACCCCGGGCCCGGGGGACTCGACGACCGGGCCCGCGTCGGTGCGGCCGAGCGCGGAGCCCACCACCAGCCGGACCTCGGGCACGAAGACCAGCACCACCGCCAAGGCGACCGCCGCGCCGAAGACCACCACCAGCGCGCCGAAGACCACCACCACCCGGACGGTGACCGGTCCGGTGGTCAGCTACAAGTACGGCTCCCTCCAGGTGCGGATCACCCTTTCCGGGACCCGGATCGTGGACGCCACCGGCCTGGGCATGCCGCAGTCCGGCGGTTCGGCGATGCGCAGCGACGCCGTGCAGGCCCAGTACAGCGGCACCTCCGGCGAGGTGGTGGCCAAGCAGAGCGCCAACCTGAACACCGTCTCCGGGGCCACCTACACCAGCAACGCGTACAAGCAGTCGTTGCAGGCCGCGATCGACAAGGCCTGAGGGTGGCCGAGGCGCCCCTGGCCCGTCCGGGTCTGCGCCGGGTCGAGCACGTCATGGGTACGGCGATCAGCTTGGACCTGGCCGACGACCTGCCCGCCGCGACGCTGCACGCGCTGGCCGAGGAGACGTTCGCCTGGCTCCGCGCGGTCGACGCCCGGTTCAGCACGTACCGGGAGGACAGCGAGGTGTGCCGGCTGGACCGGGGTGAGCTGCCGCTGGCCGAGGCGTCGGCCGACCTGCGGGCGGTGGTGGAGCGCTGCGCCGACCTGTGGCGGGAGACCGACGGGTACTTCGACGCGTACGCCACCGGCCGGCTGGACCCGTCCGGCTACGTCAAGGGCTGGTCGGCGCAGGTCGCCTCCGACCGGCTGCTCGCCGCCGGAGCGGTCAACCACTGCCTGAACGCCGGCGGGGACGTCCGGGTACGCGGGCTCTCCGCCTCCGGCGAGCCGTGGCGGATCGGCGTCCGGCACCCGTGGGATCCGACGGCGATCTGTCTGGTGCTCAGCGGCACCGACCTGGCGGTGGCCACCTCCGGCGTCTACGAGCGGGGCGAGCACGTGCTCGACCCGCGCCGGGGTGCCCCGGCCCGGGGCCTGCGCTCGGTCACCGTGGTCGGCCCCGATCTCGGCGTCGCCGACGCGTACGCCACCGCCGCCGTGGCGATGGGCCCGGCCGGGATCGGCTGGCTGGACCGCCTCCCGGGTCACCGGCACGCCGTCGTCACCGACGACGCCCGTCTCCTCCACTCCACCGACCTTCCCCTGACCGACTGACCCCGGAGCGCCCGCCGTCGACGGTCAGCGGAGGGGGCGGTGGGTGGTG
>NZ_QGGF01000042.1 GCF_003857015.1 Micromonospora globispora
GTGGGCAAGCCGAGCGCCCCGCGTAACGTCACCGCCGCGGCCGGCAACGCCTCCGCGCGGGTGAGCTGGCGGGCGGCCGCCGCGAACGGAGCCGAGATCACCCGGTACGTGGTGGAGGGCGCCGGGCAACGCCACGAGGTGGGCGCGAACCAGCGCGCGGTGGAGATCACCGGCCTCACCAACGGCGAGACGTACACCTTCTCGGTGCACGCGGTGAACGCCAAGGGCGACGGTCCGTCGCGCCGGAGCAACCCGGTCACCCCGACCGCCGCCGTGCCGGATCCGCCGGCCAGCGTCACCGCCGAGGCCCGGCCGGACGGCACGGTGCTGGTGAAGTGGCCGGCGGCCAACGGCCAGGGCAACACCATCGCGAAGTACGCGGTCACCGCCACCTCGGCCGGCACGAACGCCCCGGCCGGCGAGTCGACGAAGACGGAGCTGGTGATCCCGGCCGGCGAGCTGGAGTACGGCACCCAGTACGCCTTCACCGTGGTCACGGTCAACGACAAGGGTGCCGGTTCGGCGGCGTCCCCGGTGAGCAACACGGTGGTGCCGTTCACCCCGCCCGGGCAGCCGGCGGACCTGCAGGCCCGCACGGTGGCTGACCAGCCGGGCACGATCGCGGTGCAGTGGTCGCCGGCGGCGGAGAACGGCCGCCCGGTGACGAAGTACCTGGTGGACGTGGCGGGGAAGGTCAGCGAGGTGACCGACACCCGGACGACGGTCGGCGGGCTCGGCGACGGGCAGAACGTCACGGTGAAGGTGAAGGCGGTCAACGAGGCCGGTCCCGGCCCGGAGGCGTCCACCACCGCGCGTACGGTCGCCGCGCCCCGGGTCACCGTGACCGGCTCGTCGGCGGACGCGACCTCGGTGACGGTGACGTTCACCGTGGACACGGGCGGCGGCAACGTGACCTGTTCGGCCGCCACGGGTGGGAAGACCGCCGGCGGCAGCTGCTCCAGCCTGCGGGTGACCGGCCTGACGCCGGGCACGGCGTACACGGTGACGGTGACCGCGACCAACGCCGCCGGCCGGGGCACCGCCACCCGGGCCCAGTCCACCGACCCGCTGTACGGGATCGCCACCTGCAACAACGGGTCCTCCGGCGCGGAGGCCACCTACTGCGACGCCGACGTGGACGGCCGCAACGGCAACGAGATCTTCTCGGTGCCCCGGCAGGACAACGCCAAGCAGGTCGGCTGGGCGAGGCCCGGTACGCGGCTGCGGGCGTACTGCAAGAAGCAGGGCGAAGAGGTCTACGCCTACATCTACAACAACGACAAGCGCAGCACCTGGTGGGTGCAGGTCGAGTACTCCGGGCGGAACTACATCCCGTGGGCCTGGCTCAACCTGGAGGGCGGAGACAACATCAACCTCCTGCCCACCTGCTGACCGTTGCCAGTCGAGGAGCACCCGCACGTGAACACCCAGGAACCGCTCAGCCAGCCGGAGGTGCAGGGCTTCGCCGCCCTCGCCGCCCGGCTGGCCGAGAACGTCAACGCGGTCGTCCTCGGCAAGCCGGAGGTGGTCCGGCTGGCGTTGACCGCGCTCTTCGCCCAAGGGCACGTGCTGCTGGAGGACGTGCCCGGGGTCGGCAAGACGACCCTGGCCCGGGCGATCGCGGCGACGGTCAAGGGCAAGTGGCGGCGCATCCAGTTCACCCCGGACCTGCTCCCGTCGGACGTCTCCGGGGTGACCATCTTCAACCAGGCCACCCGGGGTTTCGAGTTCCACCCCGGTCCGGTGTTCGCCAACATCGTCATCGCCGACGAGATCAACCGGGCGTCGCCGAAGACTCAGTCGGCGCTGCTGGAGGTGATGGAGGAGCGGACGGTCACGGTGGACGGCGTAGGGCATCCGGTGCCGCAGCCGTTCCTGGTGGTGGCCACGCAGAACCCGGTGGAGATGGACGGCACCTACCGGCTGCCCGAGGCGCAGCTCGACCGGTTCCTGGTGAAGCTCTCCGTCGGCTACCCGGACGAGGCGGTCGAGGTGGAGGTGCTGCGCGGCGCCACGGTCCGCTCTCCCGACTCGCTCAGCGCGATCACCGACACCGGCACCCTCGGGGAGATGGTCCGGATGGCGCGGCGGGTGCACATCGCCGAGCCGCTCTACACGTACGCGGTCCGGCTGGCCGCGGCCACTCGTAACCACCCGCAGGTGCGGGTCGGCGTCAGCCCCCGCGGGGTGATCGCGCTGACCCGGGCGGCGTGCGCGTACGCGCTGATCGACGGGCGGGGCTGGATCATGCCGGAGGACCTGAAGACCCTCGTCGAGCCGGTCTTCGCGCACCGGCTGCTGCTCACCCCGGACGCGCAGGTGCGCGGGGTGACCGCCGCCGAGGTGCTGCGCCAGGCGGTCGCGTCGGTGCCGGTGCCGCTCCCCGCCGGTCAACCCGCCCCGGTGCACGGCTGAGCCGTGGGAATCACTGCCCGGGGTCTCGGGCTGCTCGTCGCCGCCGTGGTGCTGCTCGGCGTCGGTTTCCGGTACGCGTACCCGGAGCTGACCGTGCTCGGCGCGGCGGCCGCCGTCGCGGTCGGGTACGCCCTGGTCACCGCGGCCTGGCGGCCCCGGCTGACGGTGGAGCGCAGCGCCGAACCGGACCGGGTGGCCCGGGGTGAGCCGGCCAGCATGACGGTGACCGTCCGCAACACCGGGCGGCTGCGGGCGGCGAACCTGGTCGCGCAGGACCGCTGTGGTGACGCGCTGGTGCCGGTGCCGCTGCTGCGGCTGCGCCCGGGCCGGGACACCACGGTCCGCTACGAGGTACCGACCCGCCGTCGGGGCGTCGTCCCGGTGGGCCCGCTGCGGGTGACCCGCCGTGACCCGCTGGGGCTGGTCGCGCTGGCCCGCCCCTACGGGGGCACGGTGCCGGTCTGGGTGCACCCGCGCATCCACCCGTTGACCGCGGTACCGACCGGCGCGGGGCGCAGCCTCGACGGTCGGGTCGACAGCGTGCCGCACGGCTCGATCACCTTCGACTCGCTACGGGAGTACGTGGTCGGCGACGAGCTGCGCCGGGTGCACTGGCGGACCAGCGCCCGGGTCGGCGAGCTGATGGTCCGGGAGAACGTCGACACCAGCCTGCCCCGGATCGTGGTGGCGCTGGACAACCGGGCGGTCGCCCACCCCGAGCGGGTCGACGGGGTGGCCGAGTCCTTCGAGTCCGGCTGCGAGGCGGCGGCGTCGGTGGTCGCCGCGACGATCCGGGAGGACCTGCCGGTCACGCTGCTGATGGTCTCGCCGGACGCCGAGGATCCGACCGGGGGCGGCGGCCCGCTGGACCGGCTCGCCGCGGTGGAGCTGGCCGACGGCGGGGTGGACGTGCTGCGTACCGCGATGAGCCGGCTGCGGCAGGAGCGGCTCGGCGACACGCTGATCTTCCTCACCGGGCCGGGGGCCCGCGGGGAGTTGGGGCACGTCGGTGCGCTGCGCGGGGCGTACCCGTCGGTGGTCGTGGGCGTCCTCGGCGCGACGGACCGGACGCCACCCGGCGCGGCGGGCCTGGTGGTGGTGGACGCGGCCGACGGCGCCGAGTTCGCCGCCGAGTGGGACGGGATCCGCCGGTGGTGAGGCTGCCCACTCAGGACCGGCGCAGTACCGCCGGCGACCCGGGCAGCGCGGTCCCGGACGCCGTCGGCGCGCGGACCCGGCCATCCGGAGACGATGGGCCTGCCGGGGCGGCCGTGCTGCGGGTGCTCCGCGCGGTGCCGGTGCCGCTGACGCTGATCACGATGATCGCCCTGGCCGGCGTCGTGCTGGGCCGGGTGTACGCCGGCCCGCTGCTGATCCGGCTGACGGTCGGCGCGGCGATCGGCTCGGTCCTGGTCAGCGTGGCCGCCCGGCGGCTGCCGTCCTGGCTGGTGGCGCCGCTGTCGGTGCTCGCCCTGGCCGGCTGGACCACCCTGTCCCTGTGGTTGGCCGCCGCCCACGCCGACCTGCCGGGCGGTCTCGGTCAGGTGGCGACCGACGCCGCCCGTAACGCGATCCCCCGGCTGTTGACCGCGATGATCCCGGTCGAGCCGGCGCCGGACACGGTGCTGGTCCCGCTGGTCGCCGCCTGGCTGGCCGGGCTGGCGGTGGTGGTCGGCCTCGCCGCCCTGCTCGCCCCGGTGGTGGCCGGTCAGGTCGACGCGCGCCCGGTGGACCCGCGCCGGTACGTCGAGCCGCCGCAGGTCGAGTCGCTGGACGAGAACCCGCTGATCCGGATCTCCGGCTGGACGCTGAACCCGGACCAGAAGCTGCTGGAGGTCACGACTGCGGGCGGGGCGCGCGGCCCGGACCAGGAGGCGAACCGGATCCGGCTGGCGGTGCTGAGCGACTACGACGGGGTGACCTGGCGGGTGGGCGCCACCTACCGCAACGCGGGACGGATCCTGCCGGCCGCCGAGCCGGCCCCGGGCAGCACGACAGAGACAGTGCACCAGCAGATCACCGTGGCGGATCTGACCGGCCGGCTGCTGCCCGCCGTCGCCACGCCGCGCGAGGTCACCGGCGCCCGGGTGGCGTACGACCCGGCGACCGGGACGCTGATCCGGCCGGAGGGGCTGACCCCGGGGCTGCGCTACACGGTCACCTCGGTCCGCGAGCGCCCGGACGTGAACCCCCTCGCCACGGCGAACGTACCGGCCGGCGACGCGGTGGCCCGGGTGCTCCGGGTGGCCGACGGCGCCCCGGAGGAGCTGCGCCGCCTCGCCGCCCAGCTCGCCGAGTCCAACGGCGCGCCGTACGCCCGGGCCGCCGCGATCGAGCAGTTCCTCGCCGAGCACTACCGGCTCACCGCGGACGCGCCCAGCGGGCACGCGTACCCGAACCTGGCCTTCTTCCTCTTCGGACCGCGCAACGGCGGCGGGCAGCGGGGCACCTCCGAGCAGTTCGCGGCGGCGTTCGCGGTGCTGGGCCGACTGGCCGGCCTGCCCACCCGGGTGGTGGTGGGCTTCGAACCCCGAGGGGACGGGCCGGTCCGTGCGGCGGACGCGTACGCCTGGCCGGAGGTGCTCTTCGACGGGGTCGGCTGGGTGCCGTTCGACCCGTTGCCGCAGCCGAACGAGGAGCCCCGCCCGGTCGAGGAGGACTTCCGCCCCACACCGGAGGACCCACCTCCGTCGGAGGTGCCCGAGCCGACCCTGGAGCCGAGCGCGACTCCCCCGGCAGCGGCCGCCCCCGGTCCGGCAACGGATGGGCGGGGCCCGTCCACGGCCTGTCTCTTATACAC
>NZ_QGGF01000588.1 GCF_003857015.1 Micromonospora globispora
GTCTACCGACTGGTCGGTCAGCGCGCCGACCAGTCGGTAGACCGCCGCCCGCCCGACGCCCAGCCGGTTCGCCGCCTCGGTGACCGTCAGCCCGCCGGGGGCGTCCGCGACCAGGTGCAGCAGCCGCAGCCCCCGGTCCAGCGTCTGCGCCGTTTCCCCGGCGCGCCCCACCACCTCGCCCGTGTCCACAGCACGCAGCGTACGACCCGGCTCCGGCCAACCTCGAAATGCACGGGCGGCTACCCTTGTACGGTGACGCTACGCCTGTATGACACCGCCACCCGATCGGTGCGGGACTTCGTCCCGCGGGAAGCCGGCAAGGTGGGGGTCTACCTGTGTGGTCTCACCCTCCAGGCCCCGCCGCACATCGGCCACCTTCGCTCCGGCGTTAACTACGACGTGCTGCGCCGGTGGCTGGTCGCCTCCGGTTTCGAGGTCACCTTCATCCGCAACCTGACCGACATCGACGACAAGATCCTGGTCAGGGCGATGGAGCAGGGGCGGCCGTTCTGGTCGATCGCGTACGCCAACGAGCTGATCCTTGCCGAGTCGTACCGCGCGCTGAACGTGCTGCAGCCCACCTACGAACCGCGCGCCACCGGGCACATCCCGGAGATGCAAGAGCTGATCGCCAAGCTGATCGACACCGGGCACGCCTACCCGGCGACCGACGGCTCCGGCGACGTCTACTTCGACGTGGCCTCGTGGCCGGCGTACGGGTCGCTCTCCGGCCAGTCGCCGGACGACATGCAGTCCGCCGGGGACGCGCCCGAGCGCGGCAAGCGCGACCCGCGCGACTTCGCGTTGTGGAAGGGCGCCAAGCCGGACGAGCCGGCGGACGCCTACTGGCCGTCGCCCTGGGGCCGGGGCCGGCCCGGCTGGCACATCGAATGCTCGGCGATGTGCTGGCGCTATCTGGGCGCCGAGTTCGACATTCACGGCGGCGGGCTGGACCTGACCTTCCCGCACCACGAGAACGAGATCGCCCAGTCCCAGGCGGCCGGCCTGCCGTTCGCCCGCTACTGGGTGCACCACGGCCTGCTGGGCATCGGTGGCGCCAAGATGGGCAAGTCGCTCGGCAATGCCCTCGACCTGGCGTACATCGAGTCGCTCGGGGTGCGCCCGGTGGAGCTGCGGTACTACTACGCCTCGGCGCACTACCGTTCCTTGATCGACTACTCGGAGGACGCGCTGCGTGAGTCCGCGGTGGCGTACCGGCGGATCGAGGGCTTCGTGCAGCGGGCCGCCGAGCGGGTCGGCGCGGGTGAGCTCGGCGTGCTGCCGGCCGGATTCGCGGCGGCGATGGACGACGACCTGAACACCTCGGCAGGCCTCGCCGTCCTGCACGACCTCCTGCGGGACGGCAACAACGCGCTGACCAGCGGCGACGATGTGACCGTGCGCACGGTGCTCGCCGCTGTCCGCAGCATGCTGGATATCCTCGGAGTCGACCCCCTGGACCCGGCCTGGACCGGCGGCGGCCGCGCGGGCGACCTGCGCGGCGTGGTGGACTCCCTGATCGCGTTGGCCTTGGAGCAGCGCTCCCAGGCCCGCAGCCGCAAGGACTGGGCCGCCGCAGACGCCGTGCGCGACCAGCTCAAGCAGGCCGGCGTGGTGGTCGAGGACACCCCCCAGGGCCCCCGTTGGACTATTGGAGAGCAGGACTGATGGCCGGCAACTCGCAGCGCCGTGGCCGACGGCTGACGCCGAAGGCGGGCGCCCCGAAGGGCTCCGGCGGCAAGGGCAAGGACGCCCTCGCGGGCCGGGGCAGGACCCTGCCCGCCGACGAGCGGCCCTGGCACAAGGCGTACTCGGGCACCGAGAAGCTGCCCCAGCGCACCGCGTGGAAGCAGGACAAGGAGCGCCGCGCGGCGGTCGAGGAGGGGCGCGCCCCCAAGGTCGGCCAGCCGGGCAGCAAGGACACCACCTGGGGCAGGGGTGGCGGTCGAGGCGTCCCCCCCGCCAAGGGTCGGGGTGGCAAGCCCGCCGCCGGTCGGGGCGGTCCCCGGGTCGCACCGGGCCGCAAGTCCAACCCCGCCAAGGACAGCCCCGAGCTGCTGGTCGGCCGTAACCCGGTGCTGGAGTCGCTGCGCACGCAGGTGCCGGCGACCGCGCTCTACACCGCCCAGGGCATCGACACCGACGACCGGGTCAACGAGATCGTCCGCACCGCGGCCGACCGGGGCATCGCGATCCTGGAGGTCAGCCGCGCCGAGCTGGACCGGATGACCGGCGGGGTGCTGCACCAGGGCGTCGGCCTCCAGGTGCCGCCGTTCGCGTACGAGCCGTTCGAGGACATGATGGCGGCGGCGCTGGAGCAGGCCGCGCCGCTGCTGGTCGCGCTCGATGGGGTCACCGACCCGCGCAACCTCGGTGCGGTGATCCGCTCCGCGGCCGCGTTCGGCGCGCAGGGTGTCTTCGTACCGGAGCGGCGGGCCGCCGGGATCACCGCGACCGCCTGGCGGACCAGCGCCGGCGCGGCCGCGCGGGTGCCGGTTGCCCAGGTCACCAACCTGACCCGGTCACTCAAGGCCTGCCGGGACGCCGGTTTCATCGTGGTCGGCCTGGACGCCGACGGCGACACCGACCTCTACGACCTGGAGGCCGCCGTCGGTCCGCTGGTCGTGGTGGTCGGCTCCGAGGGGCGCGGGCTGTCCCGGCTGGTCGGGGAAACCTGCGACCTGACCGTCAGCATCCCGATGGTCTCCGACGTCGAGTCGCTCAACGCCAGCGTCGCCGCCGCGGTCGCCCTCGCCGAGGTCTCCCGCCGCCGCGCCGCCGAGCACCTCTGACCTGATCCCCGAGCACAGACGAAAGGGGCGGCCCGCCGTAGCGGACCGCCCCTTCGCTGTACGTCAGCTCAGCCGTACGTCAGATCCGCTGGCCGGTGGCGGCGTGGAAGACGTGGCTCTGGCCGGTGCGCGGCTTGACGAACACGGTGTCGCCCATGTTCGGCATGGTGCGGCGGTCGGTGCGGACGACGAAGCGCTCGTTGACGCCCTCGAGCGCGGCGTGGCCGTAGACGTTGGCGTCGGAGCCCAGGTCCTCGACCAGCTCGACCACGACCGGCATGCCGCCCTCGGTCGGGCTGACCAGGTCGCAGTCCTCCGGCCGGAAGCCGACGGTCACCTTGCCGTCGCCGCCCTCGGCACGAGCCGCCTCGACCTGCTCCCGGGTCAGCGGGATGTTCATGTCGGCGAAGGAGCCGCCCTGCTCGGTCAGCGGCACGGTCTTGATGTTCATGGCGGGAGAGCCGATGAAGCCGGCGACGAAGACGTTGGACGGGGTGTCGTAGAGCGCCCGCGGGGTGTCCACCTGCTGGAGCACGCCGTCGAGCATGACCGCGACCCGGTGGCCCATGGTCATGGCCTCGACCTGGTCGTGGGTGACGTAGACCGTGGTGATGCCCAGCTTGGCCTGCAGCGAAGCGATCTGGGTACGGGTCTGCACCCGGAGCTTGGCGTCGAGGTTCGACAGCGGCTCGTCCATGAGGAAGACCTGCGGCTCCCGGACGATCGCCCGGCCCATCGCGACCCGCTGACGCTGACCACCGGAGAGCGCCTTCGGCTTGCGGCTGAGGTACTCCTCCAGCTGGAGCAGCGCGGCCGCCTCCTTGACCCGCCGGTCGATCTCCGACTTCGAGGTCTTGCGCAGCTTCAGGGCGAACGCCATGTTCTCGTACACCGTCATGTGCGGGTAGAGGGCGTAGTTCTGGAAGACCATCGCGATGTCGCGGGCCTTCGGCGGGAGGTGGGTGACGTCCCGGTCGTCGATGTAGATCGCGCCGTCGTCGACGTCCTCCAGGCCGGCGAGCATCCGGAGGCTGGTGGACTTGCCGCAACCCGACGGGCCGACCAGGACGAGGAACTCCCCGTCGCCGATCTGCAGGTCCAGCTGGTTGACCGCGGGGCGTTCGGTGCCCGGGTAGATCCGGGACGCCTTCGCGTAGGTGACCGTAGCCATGGTGAAGCGCTTCCTTTCACCGGCAGGAACGTGCCGGACGATCCGAGTGGAAGGAGCAACCGGCGCCGTGTGGTGCCGGCCTGCGGGCGTCGCCCGGGCAGCCGAGGCCAACCGGAATGTCGTCCGTGTCACTGCACCGTAAACGGCTTTCCCGACGCTGCCAAGATGAGAAGCATCGGGTGGGACGGACGGCATACGCATTCCGGTCACTCGGGCACGCCGGGGCGCGAATCCCCACCGCCCTCGAAGGCCCAGGTGTCGATCCGTCGGCGGCGCGGTCGGGAAATTGACGTTTTGCATGCTCGGGAGGCCCGCCGAGCGGGAATTCCGGACGTCAGTCGCTATGCTGACCACGGCACACACGCCCCTGTAGCTCAGCTGGCCAGAGCACTCGCCTTGTAAGCGAGATGTCGCCGGTTCGATCCCGGCCGGGGGCTCCATTTTCACCACGCAATTCCCGGCCGGCCGACACGTGGCCGGCCGGGTCCCCGCGTACCGGCGATCAGTTGGTGGTGACCGGCGTCCCGTTCACCGCGGCCCGCTCCACGGTTGGTCCGGCGGCCGGCGCGATCCCGGTGCGGACGGCGTCCAGCAGCGCTATGCCCTGACCGGCCAGCGACGCGACCACGCCGCTGAGCCCCTCGGCGCCGTTGAGCACGGTGACGTTGGCACCCTGCAGGCCGGCGGCTGCCGCGCGCAGCATGTCGGGCAGCTGCTCGATGACCCGCTGGTCCAGGGCGATCCGGTCCTGCGCGGCGGCCGCCTCGGCGGAGACCTTGGTCGCGTCGGCCTGCGCCTGGGCCAGCGTGCGGATCCGCTCGGCCTCGGCCTGGGCGGGACGGATCACTTCGGCGATCAATTCGGCCTGCCGCAGCTCGGCGTTGCGCTCGGCGACCAGGGCGCGCTCGACCAGCACCTCCTGTTGGGCCCGGGCCGCCGCCAGCGGACCGGCCTGGGCCGCCGTCTGCTGGGCCTGGTCGATCTCGGCCTGGTACTGGGCCCGGGCGATCGCGGTCTGCCGGGCGTACTCGGCCTGGTGCCGTACGCTCTCCTGCTGCGCCATGGCGCTGGCCTGGTCCGCGGCGGCCTGCGCCACCTTGGCGTCCTGGTCGACCCTGGCCTGGTGCGGCGCGGCGAGCGCGCGGATATAGCCGACGCCCTTGTCGTCGATGCTGCTGATCTGGAGGGAGTCGACGGCCAGGCCGATCCGGGCCATCTCGGTCTTGCTGGCGTCCACGATGGCGTCCGCGAGGGTCTGCTGCTCGCGAATGATCGACTCGACGGTCATGCTGCCGATGATGCTGCGGAGGTGACCGCTGAAGATCCGCCCGACCAGGGTGGGCATCTGGCTCTGGTCGCCCTGGAAACGCCGGGCGGCGGCGGCGATGGACTCGTGGTCGTCAGCGACCTTGAACGCGATGACGGCCTGCACGGTCAGCGTGATGCCCTGCTTGGTGTAGCAGTCCTCGATGACCTCGGCCTCCTGCATGGCCAGCGTGAGCCGGGTGGCCTTGGAGAAGACCGGCGCCACGAAGACGCCGTGACCCGTGACGATCTTGAAAGGCAGCGCATCCGCTCCCCGCTGCTTGCGTCCGCTGATGAGCAACGCCTCGTTCGGGGCGGGCACGCGGTATCCGAACACTGGACGACCTTTCTGTCCTACCGGGGGCCATCGCCCCCGGCCACGATGGGCCATGGCTCGACGTCGATCTGGCGCGCGCCACGGTCGTTGATGATCAGTACCTCGGCGCCGGTCGGAACCGGCGTCGATGCGTACGCGAGGTAATAGTGCGCCATGCCGTCCACCACGACCCGGACCTCCCCCGGGCGATCACCGCCGCGCAGCGCGTGCACCACGCGCCCGATCCTGCCGACCAGCAACCGACCGTCCACCATGCTCCCCGCGACCGGGCGCCGACCGCTGTCCGCGCCGCCCGCGGGTCATTCTCCGCCCGGACCGCGCGCCGGGGAAAGGGCACCGCGCCGCTCCCCTCGGGCGCGACGACCGGCCGCCTCGCCGCCGGTGCGTGAGGCCTGCGTGACCCGGGGCGCCGTTCGTTACCCCTACGCTGATCCCTCGGCGGCGGCGGCGAGGGCCGCCGCGAGGGCCGCGGCCCGCTCAGGGCCGAGCACGGCGACGATCGCGGCTGCGGCCTCGTCCGGGTTCTGGCCGCCGAGCGCGCGAACGGTCGCCTCCGCGATCTGCTCGGCGGTCGGTGGCGCCGGGAGCGCGGCGAGTAGGGCTTGCACCTCGTCCGGGCTGGCGCTCTCCCGTGCGACGACCGCGCCCAGCGCCCGGGCGGTCACGTAGATGTCGTTGAGCACGTTCAGCGTGGACTTGTCCGGGGGGATGCCGCCGCCGGCGTACTGCCAGGGGAGCGCCCGCATCTGCGCGGCGACGGTCGGGTCGTTCAGGATCGCGGAGAACTCGGCAGGGGTCATGGTGTCGTCCTCTGGGGTGAGCAGGGCGCGCAGCTGGGTGAGGGTGCCCCGGTATGCGTTGCAGTCGGTCTGGCCGGAGGCTCCGGGGCAGTCGACGTTCGACCCGTACTGCCAGATGGTGGGCGTCACCCCGCCGTAGGCAGCCCAGCCGGGGCCGCTGTCGCCACCACGCGCGGTGTAGACGGCGGACGGTGTGCCGTTGGGATTGGTGCCGTAGTTGCTGGACACCAGGGGTGCGTGGAGCACCCGCAGGTCGGGCCGGCCGAGGTGGTCGGCCCAGATCCACCGGGGCAGGTACACGGCGAGCAGCCGGCTGTCGACCGCGTGCCAGCGGTCCACGAACTGGCGTACGTCGTCGAAGCGTGGCCAGAGGCCGTTGCGAACCAGTTCGGGGTAGCGCTCGACGTCGAGCATCGCCCACACCGCGCCCACGCCGTCGAGGGTGCGGCGCAGGTAGTCCACCTGCCGGTTGATGCTGGCCTGATCGCCCTTGATCAGGTTGTGGTACCCGCCGATGAGGTCGAAACCGGCGGCGCGGGCGCCGCGGGCCATGTCGGCGAAGTGCCGGGTGGTCGGGTTGTAGCCCGCCGGATCTCCGTACGTGGCACGCAGACACACGACGGGGGAGGTGGCCCTGCGGATCGCCGCCCAGTCGAACTCGCCCTTGACGCGGTCCCAGTCGTGGTGGGACAGGTCCACATAGAGCACAGTCACCGCAGCTCACCTCTGTGCCCAGTCTGCCGCAGCCCCCGGCGAACTGGGCAAATGCCAAATTTGGCGGTGGGCGAAACGGTGCTGGCTCGTGGGCCGGGCTGAGCGTGGGTGGCGTGCGCTCCGCACTCCCACCCACGCTCATCCCGGCGATCAGGGCACCACGGATCAGCCCCAGTTCTGCGGCGCCGGCTGGCGCGTCGTGGCGTTGATCCGGTTGAAGAAGTTGGTGGTGGCGAGCCAGAGCACCAACCCCGCCAGCTGCTTGTCGTCGAAGTGCCGGGCGGCCTCGTCCCAGATCTCGTCCGGCACCGGGTCACTCTGGTCGGCGAGCCGCGTACCGGCCTCGGCGAGCGCGAGCGCGGCTCGTTCGGCCTCGGTGAAGTACGGCGTCTCCCGCCACGCGGCCAGCGCGAACAGCCGCTCCTCGGTCTCGCCGGCCTTACGGGCGCCGCGGGCACCCGCGTCGACGCACGCGCTGCACCCGTTGATCTGGCTGGCCCGCAGGTGGACCAGTTCCAGGGTGCTCCCCGGTACGCCGGCGGAGTGCGCGGCCTTGTAGAGCAGGTTGATCGCCTTCACCGCGTCCGGCAGGAGCATCGCCGGGTTCTCGATCCGCGCCTTCAAGGTCATTTCATCCGTCCCGTCCTGTTAGGCTGGCCGGCGTTCGTCGCGCCGCCGCGTTTCTCGTCCGTCACCGGGATGTCGACGGCTGGGCCGCCGACGTGACAGATGTGATGGCGGTCACGCGAGGTCGTACCGCCGGTCAGGATGACGAGGCCATGAGCGACACCGACCTGCTGGCCCAACGCTTCGAGGAGCAGCGCCCTCGGCTGCGCTCCGTGGCGCAGCGCATGCTCGGTTCCGGGGCGGAGGCCGACGACGCCGTCCAGGACACCTGGCTGCGGCTCAGCCGCGCCGACGTGGCCGGCATCGACAACCTCCCGGGCTGGCTGACCACGACCGTCGGCCGGGTGTGCCTGGATCGGCTGCGCTCCAGCACCGCCCGGCACGAGCAGCCGGTCGACGTCGCCGAGACCGAGCCGGCGACCGCCGCTCCCGGTGCGCGCGACCCTGAGCAGGAGGCGCTGCTGTCGGAGTCGGTCGGCCAGGCCCTGCACGTCGTGCTGCAGACCCTGGCCCCCACCGAGCGGCTGGTCTTCGTGCTGCACGACATGTTCGCCGTCTCCTTCGACGAGATCGCCCCCGTGGTCGACCGCAGCCCCGCCGCCGTACGGCAGATCGCGAGCCGGGCCCGCCGGCGGGTGCAGGGCCGGTCGACCGCGCCGGAGGTCGACCCGGCCCGGCAGCGCCGGGTCGTCGAGGCGTTCCTCGCCGCCTCCCGCGAGGGCCGCTTCGACGATCTGCTCACCCTGCTCGACCCGCACGTCGTGCTGCGCGCCGACGCGGCCGCCGTCCGGATGGGCGGGACCGAGCTACGGGGCTCGGCCGGCGTGGCCCGCTTCTTCTCCGGGCAGGCCCAGGGGGCGGTGCCGGCGTTCGTCGACGCGGCGCCGGGCGCGGTCGTGGTCGTCGACGAGCACACCCGGCTCGCGCTCAGCTTCACCGTCACCGACCGAATCATCGGCATCGAGGTGGTGGCCGATCCGGACCAGCTCCGCGAGCTCGACCTGGTGGTGGTCGACGGCTGACCCTGGTGGCGGCCGTGCCGGTACCGTCGGGGCAGCGAGGGGAGACGGAGCGATGAGCCGCGCGGTGGAGGAGTCCAACCGGGCGATGCTCCGCGCCCGGGACGCCATGGACCGGTCGTACGCCGAGCCGCTCGACGTGCCGGCGCTGGCCCGGATCGCGCACGTCTCCGAGGCGCACTTCATCCGGACGTTCCGCGCCACCTTCGGCGAGACCCCGCACCGCTACCTGCAACGCCGTCGGGTCGAGCGGGCGATGTACCTGCTCGTGCAGACCGACCAGCCGGTCACCGAGGTCTGCTACGCGGTCGGGTTCGGCAGCCTGGGCACGTTCAGTCGGACCTTCCGCGAGATCGTCGGCGAGTCCCCCTCGGACTACCGCAAGCGGCAGGCCGCCGCGGCGGGCGTACCGAGCTGCTTCACGAAGGCCTGGATGCGGCCGAGCAGCGCTGGCTGATCACCGGCCGACGCCGACGAGGCGAGCAGTTTTGGATAAGCAGCAGGTCAGGGGCCACGTCTAGCGTCACTGGCATGACGATGAACTCGATTTCCCGCTCCCAGATCTACGTCCTCGACCAGGACGAGGCCCTCGACTTCTACGTCGGCAAGCTTGGCCTGGAGGTCAACACCGACCAGGACCTCGGCTTCATGCGCTGGCTGACGGTCAACGTCCCCGGCGACCCGGAGCACGAGATCCTGCTGGAGAAGCCCGGCCCGCCGGCCCTCGACCCGGCCACCGCCGAGCAGGTCCGGGAGCTGCTGACCAAGGGCGCGATGGGCGGCTGGCTCTGCCTCACCACCGACGACGCCCGCAAGACGTACGAGGACCTGCTCGCCAAGGGCGTGGACATCACCGACGAGCCGACCGAGCGTCCGTACGGCATCGACTTCGGCATCCGGGACCCGTTCGGCAACCGGATCCGCATCGGCCAGATGTACCCCCGGGCCTGAGAGGAGCGGACCGGTGACCGAGGCGATGACGAGCGTACGGACGACCCACCCGCTCGCGTGGGAGCGGGCGCTGATCACCGGCGGTGTCCTGGCCGGGCCGGTCTGGGTGGCTGTCGCTTCCCGGCCGGTACGCCGCGGGGCGCGGGTGAGATGAGCTGGCACGGCGTGGCCCACTTCGCGGCCGGGGCGCTCGCCTTCACCGCCCTGATCGCCGCCTGCCTGATCGCCGCGCGCCGGTTCGCCCGTCGCGGCGAGCGGACCTGGGCGGCGTACAGCGGCGCGACCGGCGTGTCCTTCGCGGCGGCCTGGCTGGCGCTCATCGGCAGCGCTGGGAATCCGGTGGCGATGGTCGCGTTCGCGCTGGCCGTGGTGGCCGGCTGGGCCTGGGTTTCGATCACCCTGCGGCGCGCCCTCGGTGATCCGGGCCGCTGAACGACGGGAGGCGGCACACATGATCGGGAGGCGCGGGCTAGGCTCGCGCCTCCCGACTGTGGTGAGGTGAAGAATGGCGAGCCGGCTGCTCTACCTGGTTCGACACGGCGAGCAGGACCGGCCGGAGGCGGAAGCCGACACGGGGCTCTCCGAGCGGGGCCGGCGGCAGGCGACGCTGCTGGCCGAGCGGCTGCGGCGACTGCCGTTCGCCGCCGTCCACCACGGCCCGGCGCGCCGCGCCGTGGCGACCGCGCAGGTGATCGCGGCCGCCCTGCCCGGGGTACCCGTGCATCCCGACGAGATCGTCGGCGACCACCTGCCGCACGACACCAACCCGGTCGGCCTGCCGCCCGCGTACGCCAGGTTCCTGGCCGGGTTCACCGAGCGCGAGCGGGCGGACGGGCCGCGACGGACGGCGGAGGCGATCGCGCGGCTCGCCGCCCCGCCGACCGCCGGCGACGTCCGCGAACTGGTGGTCACGCACAACTTCCTGATCGCCTGGTTCGTCCGGCACGCCCTGGACGCCCCGGAGCGGCGCTGGCTCGGCCTCAACCACCACAACTGCGGCCTGACGGTCATCCGCTACAGCTCGGGCGGGCCGCCGAACCTGATCGCGTTCAACGACGTGGCCCACCTGCCACCGGAGCTGCGCGGCACCGGCCTCCCGTCCGACTACCTGGTCTGAGTGAGCCCGGCGGCGAGCCGGTTCGGGCCGTCGGCGACGAACGCGTCGCCCCGGGCCGACCACTTGGCTCACCGCAAAGGACGCGCGCCGCGGGGTTGCGGTGCCCGCGACCCGGGGTGCCGGTCGGTCAGCCCTGGATGACCTTGACGACCGCGTCGGCCGTCGCGCGGGCGGACTGCGGGTTCTGGCCGGTGACCACGCGACCGTCGACCACCACCTGCTCGGTGAAGTTCGGCGCCGGGACGTGCTGGGCGCCGGCCTCGGTCAGCTTGTCGGCGAGCAGGAACGGCACCTGGTCGGTCAGGCCGACGGCGGCCTCCTCATCATTGGTGAAGCCGGCGACCCGCTTGCCCGCGATCAGGTGCGAGCCGTCGGAGAGCCTCAGGTTCACCAGGGCTGACGGGCCGTGGCAGACGGCGGCGACCACGCCGCCGCGCTCGTAGATCGAGCGCGCGAGGCGGGCCAGGTCGGGGTCGTCGGGGAAGTCCCACATGGTGCCGTGGCCGCCGGCGAAGAGGATGACGTCGTACGGGGCCGGGTCGACGTCCGCCGCCTTCGGCGTGTTCTCTACGCCCGCCGTGGCCAGGAAATCGTTCTGGGTCTTGTCGTTCTCGTCGCGGCCGTCGATCGGCGGCTGGCCACCGGCCACCGACACGAGGTCGACGTCGTATCCGGCGGCGCGGAACACCTCCCAGGGCTCCGCGGCCTCGCCCACGTAGTAGCCGGTCTCCCGGCCGGTGTCGCCGAGCTTGCTGTGACTGGTCAGAGCGATGAGTGCACGAGTCATGTCGACCATGCTGGCTCGCGGATCCATAGCTGACCAATAGGCGAATGACACACCGGCGATAGGTTTGCCCGCCGCACCCTGCTGGCCGCCGCCGACGGCTGGTGACGCCGTCGGCGGGCCGGTCGGCAGGTCAGCGGGTGGCGCGGGTGAGCAGGTCGACGAGGGCGGCGGTGACTTCGGGGCGGTTCGGGTCGGTGGGGCAGTCGACGTAGCGGGTGGTCCGGCCCGCCACGGTGAGCTGGTAGGTGAACGAGTCGGCGCAGTTCGACACGGCCGGGGTGGCGGTGGCCTCGGCGGCCAGGCGCGGGTCGGCGGCGAGCTGCCGGAGTCGGTCGAGGTCCGCCGCGCTGAGCTGACCGGTCCGGGAGGCGCCGGACCGGTCGACCACGGTCCACCGCCCGTCCGGCTCGACGGTGATCCGGTCCTGGACGCCGGCGAGGCCGCCGGTCTTCTCCAGCATCACCCGGACAGTTTGCGGCGCCGGGGTCGTGCCCGCGCCGGGCGGGGTGCCGGTCGTCGCCGGCGCGGTGGGTGTCCCGGCCGTGCTGGGGGTGGCCGGGGCGGACGCAGTGGCCGCTGACGTCGGGCCGGCGGCCGGATCGGTCGCGGAGCAGCCGGCCAGCGCGATGAGAAGTGCGGCGAGGGTGACCGCGGCGGGGGTTGATCTCATGCCGATCGGACGCGTGAGGAGGCCGCCCGGTTCCCATCACCTGGGCCGCCTCGTCCGAACGGCCAGTGTCCCCGGGCGGGAAAGCGCGTGCCCCTTCCCCTTTCCTCGGCGTATCGCTATATCTACATGCGTGACTATCTCGTGTCACGTTACCCCCGTCAGGAGGGCCCGTGAAAAGACCCCTGGCCGCCGTCAGCGCAGCTCTGCTCACCAGCGGCGTGCTGACCTGCGTCACCACCACGGCGCACGCGGCAACGCCCAGCGTCCCCGCCCCCGAATCCTCCGCCGCAGCTCGCGCGGACAGCCTGCTCCGCTCCGACCCTGGCGCCGTGCAGGGCGCCTCCGGTGAGGCGTACCAGGTGGTCCGCACGAAGGTGGATCCGAACGGCGCCGCACACACCCGTTACACCCGGACCTACCACGGCCTGCGCGTCTACGGCGGTGACTTCGTCATCCACACCGCCGCCGACGGCAGCTACGCCGGCACGTCGGTGGGTCTGGCCAGGCCGCTGACCCTCGGCACCACCGCCAAGGTCAGCTCGGCCACCGCGAAGGAGAGCGCCCGGAAGACCTTCGCCGGCACGCTCACCGGCGTGGGCTCGCCCCAGCTCTTCGTCGACGCCAGCTCCGGCCGGGGCCGACTGGCCTGGGAGACGGTCGCCTCCGGCTGGAAGGCCGACCGGCAGACCCCGTCGAAGCTGCACGTCATCACCGACGCCACCACCGGCCGGGTGATCGGCTCGTACGACGAGATCGAGACCGTCACGGGCACCGGCAACAGCATCTACTCGGGCACGGTGAGCATCGACACCACCCTCTCCGGCAGCACGTACCAGATGGTCGACCCGTCGCACGGCAACGGCCGTACCTGCGACATGAACAACACCACCGGCTCGACCTGCACCACGTTCACCGACGCGGACAACACCTGGGGCAACGGCTCGAACTCGAACCGGCAGTCCGCCGGCGTCGACGCCCACTTCGGCGCGGCCAAGACGTTCGACTACTACAAGAACGTGCACGGCCGCAACGGCATCTTCGGCAACGGCACCGGCGTGCCCAGCCGGGTGCACTACGGCAACAACTACGTCAACGCCTTCTGGGACGGCTCCCAGATGACCTACGGCGACGGTTCCAGCAACGCCAAGCCGCTGGTGGCGCTCGACGTGGCCGGTCACGAGATGAGCCACGGCGTGACCGAGAACGTGGTGCCGGGCGGCTTGACCTACTCGGGTGAGTCCGGCGGTCTCAACGAGGGCACCAGCGACATCTTCGGGACGATGGTCGAGTTCTACGCCAACGCCCCGAGCGACCCGGGTGATTACCAGATCGGCGAGAAGATCGACATCAACGGCAACGGCACGCCGCTGCGCTACATGTACAACCCGTCGCTGGACGGCTCGTCCGACAGCTGCTGGACCACGAACACCAAGAACAAGGACGTGCACTACTCGTCCGGCCCGGCCAACCACTTCTTCTTCGACCTGGCCGAGGGCACCGGCTCCACCGCGTACGGCACCTCGCCGGTCTGCGGCTCGGCGCCGGCGGTGACCGGCATCGGCCGCGCCAAGGCGGAGAAGATCTGGTTCCGGGCGCTCGACGTGTACTTCACCTCGAACACGTCGTACGTCAACACCACCACCCCGTCGAACACCGCCCGGGCGTACACCCTGCGGGCCGCGACCGACCTGTACGGCAGCTGCTCCACCGAGTACAAGGCCGTCCAGGCGGCGTGGACGGCGGTTGCCGTCTCCGGCAGCGACGCGCCCTGCTCGACCGGTAACGACTTCTCCGTCTCGCTCTCGCCGACCTCCGGCTCGGTGACCGCGGGCGGTTCGGTCTCCACCACCGTGTCGACCGCGACCACCAGCGGGACCGCGCAGACCGTGACGTTCTCCGCGTCCGGCCTGCCGAGCGGCGCCACCGCGTCGTTCAGCCCGTCCTCGGTGACCTCGGGCGGCTCGTCCACCCTCACCATCAGCACCACGTCGAGCACGGCGGCCGGCACCTACTCGGTCACGGTCACCGGCACCGGCACCTCGGTGAACCACATGGCGACGTACACGCTGACCGTGAACGGCACCGGCGGCGGCTGCACCAGCCCGGGCCAGAAGCTGGGCAACCCCGGCTTCGAGTCCGGCAACACCGTCTGGTCATCCACCGCGGGCGTCATCGGCCAGTACGGCTCCAGCGGTGAGCCCACCCACAGCGGCACCTGGAACGCCTGGCTCGACGGTTACGGCAGCAGCCACACCGACACGCTCTCCCAGTCGGTGAGCCTGCCGAGCGGCTGCACGTCGTACAACTTCAGCTTCTGGCTGCACATCGACACCTCGGAGAGCACCACGAGCACCGCGTACGACACGCTCAAGGTGCAGGTGCTCAACTCCTCCGGGACGGTGCTGGCGACCCTGGCCACGTACTCGAACCTGAACAAGGCGTCCGGGTTCACCCAGCGGTCGTTCTCGCTGGCGTCGTACGCCGGCCAGACCGTCACCCTGAAGTTCACCGGCGTGGAGGACTACTCGCTGCAGACCTCCTTCGTCATCGACGACACCGCGGTCAACGTCTCCTGACGTAGCCGTACCGTCGGCGGGCCCGGCGGCCACCCCACGCGGGTGGTCGCCGGGCCTCCGCCGTTATGGTCGGCCCGGCGGCCGGCACATGCCGGCGCTCGCCGTCGGCTCTGGAGGGGAGAACATGTCGGACGCGGAGCTGACCGTCGAGGTGGCCGGGCCGGTGGCCACGGTGGTGATCCGGAACCCCGGGCGTCGCAACGCGATGACCCCGGCGATGTGGCGGCAGCTGCCGGTGCTCCTCGACGGGCTGGAGGCCGATCCGGCGGTGCACGCGCTGGTGCTGACCGGTGCGGACGGCACGTTCTGCGCCGGTGCGGACCTCGGCGACCTGGACGAGCTGCTGGAGGCCGGTGACGGCAGCATCGCGGTCGCCGCCGAGGAACGGCTGGCCGCCTTCGCCAAGCCCACCCTGGCCGCCATCCAGGGCGCGTGCGTCGGCGGGGGATGCCAGCTCGCGGTCGCCTGCGACCTGCGGATCGCCGCCGTGGACGCCCGGCTCGGCGTACCGCCGGCGCGGCTCGGGCTCGTCTACCCCGCCCCGACCACCCGGCGGTTGGCCCGGCTGATCGGGCCGTCCGCCGCGAAGCACCTCCTGTTCACCAGTGAGCTGATCGACGCCGAGCGGGCGCTGCGGGTCGGCCTGGTCGACGAGGTGCTGCCGGCAGACGCGGTGAGCGCCCGGGTGGACGCGATCACCTCCGCGATCGCGCAGCGCTCCCGGCTGACCGTCGCGGCGGCGAAGGAGATCATCGACGAGCGGGCCGACGAGGCGCGGACCGCCTGGTGGCACGGGCAGGTGCGGGACAGCGGCGAGGCCCGGGAGGGGGTGGCGGCGGCCAACGAGCGCCGGCCGCCGCGCTTCGGCTGGGCGCCGCCCGGCCGTCCCTGACCGCCGTTTGACCGACTCCTGTCGATGGGTACGGAGGGATCCTCGGCCGGAGGCGGGGGAGGTCCGTGGTGGACAGAGATGAGGTGGAGCCGGACCCGGTTCGGCGTGGTCGTCGGCGTTTCCCTCTGCTGCTCGCGGCCGGTGTCCTGTTCAGCGCTGCTGTCGCGGTCGGGCTCGGTGTCCTGCTGCCCGACGCCGATGTGCCGATCATGGAGGGCGATCCGCCGGGATGGGCGGCCGTTCTCGGCGGGATCCTCCTCGTCGGCGTGATGCTCGTCGAGCGCGGAGAGCCATATTTATACCTCTCCGGTATATCGCTCAGCAGGCATACGTCCGGCCGCCGTCAACCGCCGGCGGGAGTGCGCCGCTCCCGCGGGACCGCGGGTCGCGCCACCTCGGCCGCCAGCGACAGGAGTTCGTCGACGGACCACTGGTCGTAGACGTGCTCGCCGTACTTCGCCGCGACGACGCGACCGCCGGGGCCGATCAGGAAGTCGGCCGGTAGGCCGAAGCGCCCGCCGTGCGGGACCGCGGCGGGCGGGCGTTCCCGGCCGCGAAGGATCGCCCACGAGCTGCGCAGGACGGCCCGGAGGATGGGCAGCCAGGCGCGCGGGCTGAGCATCGAGCGCGGTGCGGCCTCGACGCCGAACTCCCGGTACAGCCGCTTGTCGGGGTCGGCGACCACGGCGAACGGTAGGTCCTCGACGTGCTCGCGCAGCTCGTCGGCGGGGGAGTGGAAGAGCACCACCTCGCGTACGCCGGCCGCCTCGATCTCCGCGTGCCGCCGCACGATCGAGCGCAGGTGCAGGTTGCAGACGGGGCAGCCGGCGAAGCGCCGGAACTGGAGATGGATCAGCCGCTCGGCGTCCGGAACGGCGGCCTTGGAGCCGGCGACGGTGGTGAGGCGGTGGCTGTCGACGACGGAGCCGGGGCGGATAGGTCGGTCGGATCTGGTCATGGGACGCTCCCCGTTGTAGGCGTACACCGTACTCTTACAACCGTAGGCGTATCTTGTACGCTGTCAAGGCCATGCCGCGTCCCCGTTCCCTGACCCCCGCGCAGCTCGCCGCCGCGGCGCTCGCGGTGGTCGACCGGGACGGCCTCGCCGGCCTCACCATGCGCGCGGTCGGCAAGGAACTCGGCACGAGCACGATGGCGCTCTACCGGTACGTGGCCGACCGGGAGGAGCTCGAAGGGCTCGTCGTGGAGCTGGTGCTCGACCGGGTGGACAGCACCCCACCGGCCGACCTGCCCTGGCCCGAGCGGCTCCGGGTGCTGGTCGAGCGGGTCCGCGCCGCCACCGGGGCGCACCCCGCCGTCGTGCCGCTGTTCCCCGCTCACCGACACCGTTCGCCCGGCGTGCTGCGCTGGTCCGAGGCGGTGCTCGGCGTACTGACCGAGGCCGGCTTCGACGGCACGCGCCGGGTCATCGCACTGCGGGGCCTGCTGAGTTACGTGATCGGCGCGATCCAACTGGAACATCTCGGGCCGCTGTCCGGGTCCGGGACGGTGACCATGGCGCAACTACCTCGGACGGACTTCCCGCTCATGGCCGAGACGGCCCAGGCCGCGCGGCAGGTCGGACCGGACGAGGAGTTCGGCGGCGGGCTGGATGTCCTCCTGCGCGGGCTGGTCGCTCATTCAGACCGCGATTGAGCGGGACACCTCGCGGAATTCTGAACGCGGTAAGAGGGCTGTCGCCACGTGGAGCAGGGCTCAGGCTTGCTCGTCGCCGTCCGTTGGCCGGGGTGGGCGGTTGTGCCTCGCCCATTCGTCGACTTCGTCGGCGTCCCAGATCGTCGTACCGATCAGTCGCGCCACCGGCTCGGGGAAGCCCGGACGCCGGGTGATCTGAAGGACCCGTTGGCGCGACACACCGAAGAGAGCCCCAGCTCCCCGGGCCCGTACAGGCGCCGTCGCGTCACGCGGAGAACGTAGGACGGCAAGGCGCTTGACTATTGCTACTTGACGATCGACAACACGACAGAGTGCAGCGCAGCGGACGTCCGTCGTTTGGAGCCAGCACCCCCCGAAGGTTGGACGCCTCGGCATCGAGCCTCGGCCCTCGTCGCACCGACCCGCGAGCTCGCTGTGATCCACCGCTAGGCCGACCTTGGCAAGTCCTGACAATCCATCCGGCATGTCGGCGCTGCGCCGCCCGTCATGGAGGAAGAACAGGACCGGCGGGCGCCGCGCCGGGGGCGTACCCCCGACGCGGCCCCCTGTGCCCGCCGGCCGGCCCGTCACCGCCCGGCGAGCGCCGCCCAGGTCGGCGTCACCGGCTCGCGCCGTAGCGGCATGCCCGCCTCGGCCGGCGTCCGGTCGCCCTTGCGCTGGTTGCACTCGTAGCAGGCGGCGGTGGTGTTCTTCCAGGTGTTCCGGCCACCGCTCGAGCGGGGCAGGATGTGGTCGATGGTGCTGGCCGAGGCGTCGCAGTACGCGCAGCGCCGGCCGTCGCGGCGCAGCACCCCGCTCCGGGACCAGGCCGGCCCGGCGCTGAACCGCCAGCGGGTCACGACGTACCGGATGAGGCGGACCACCCGGGGGACCGGGAAGATCCCGATCACCTGGTCCGGCTCGGCCTCGTGGATCTCGGCGACCCGCCGGCAGAGCATCCGGATCGCGTGCTGGACGGTGACCCGGTGCAGCGGGCCGAGGTCGGCGTTGATGACGAGGACGGCGTCCACCGGGCTCTCCCTTCACGATCGGTGGCGGTGCGACCGGGCAGCAAAAAAGTCGCCCGGTCCGGGTGCGGACGGGCGGCTCGGCGCGTGCGGGCACGCGTCAGTCGAGCCACCCGTCCCAAGGGCCTTCGGCTCGGTAACCGTCGCTGAGCAGCCATGACGGCACGGTGGTGACGTGCGGCATCGACATCGACGGCTCCCGGAGCGGTGGTTGACCTTGCGCGATCACGGTAGTTCCGCGCCGGAAAGGGGGGCAACGTATTTCGATCCGCTGCCCGGAGCCGTCGATGGAGAGGGAGTTGTGGGCGGAGTCGCCTCAGCGGCGGCCGGCGAGCAGGCCGCGCGGCCGGACCGAGTGGACCGGCTCGGCCGCCGCACCCTCGGCACGCAGGATGTGGTTCGCCGCGATGATCCCGGTCGCCGCCGCCCGTTCCATCAACGCGCTCGGGAAGTCCGTCCGGATGCCGTCGCCGGCCAGGTAGAGGCCCGCGGCGTCGGTGCGGACGCCCGGCCGCCAGGCATGGCTGCCCGGGGTGAAGGCCGGCGCCTGCGCCTCAACCCGGGCGCGCAGCTCACGGACCCGCAGGTCGGCCGCCTCCGGCCAGAGTTCGGTCAGCTCCACCCGCATCCGCTCGGCCAGCTCCTCGGCCGGTACGCCCGGCTCGCAGGCGTACGCGTGCAGCTCGACGATGGAGCCGCCGGTGCGCTCGGCCCAGCGACGGGACTCGTTCTCCAGCCGGTGGTAGAGGGTCACCGAGTCCAAGGTGGCCTGCCGGGACACCCCGCTGAACACGGCCCGGTCCGGGCGGACGTCCCCGTCCATCCAGTAGCGCGCCACCGCGTACGGCGGACCGGGCCGGCCGAAGGCGGGCATCCGCGCCACCAGCTCGGGTGCCGCCCCACCGAGCACGGGGGAGGCCCGGACCAGCGCGGCGAGCGCGGGCGGATCGACCGCGAGCACGACGTGCCCGGCGGCGTACAACGTGCCGTCGTCGGTGGTCACCCGCCAGCCGCCGGGTTCGCGGTCCAACCGCGTCGCGGCGGCCCCGGTGAGCACCCGCCCGCCGGGCCGCTCGACGTGCCGGGTCAGCGGCTCCCAGATCGCCGTCGCGTAGTCCTCGTCCGGGGCGTCGAGGACCAGCCCCTCCGGGTTGCCGAGCAGATAGAAGTGGAACTGGGCGATCATCTCGGCGGCCGACATCTCCGCCTCGTGGTTGAAGAACGAGTGGGAGAAGACCTCGAAGAGCATCGCCCGCGCCCGGTCCGGCAGCCGCAGCGAGGTGAGCAGCTCGTCGGCGGTCATCTCGTCGAACTCCGCGTACGTGCGCACCGCGTGGTAGCTGAGCAGCGGCAGCGCGGCCTCCCGGTCCATCCCGCGCAGATCCGGCAGGCGCAGGCTGGGACTGCGCAGCAGCAGGGCGAGCAGGTTGAACGGCGACGCCGGCGGCAGCTTGCCGAACTCCTCGGTCGGCCACTCGGCGCTCAGGATCGGGTAACCCGGCACCGGCCGGAGGAAGCCCAGGCGGGGGTCGACCCGGCGGAGGATCGACCGCCAGTTGTAGTACTGCCGGAAGAACGCGTGGAAGCCGTGCTCGGTGCGCTGGGTACCGTCCGGCAGCGCCTCCGGCCAGGCGCCGAGCCGGCCACCGAGGGTCGGTGCCGCCTCCAGCACGGTCACCCGCACCCCGCGTTCGGCGAGCACCACCGCCGCCGACATGCCGGCGATCCCGCCACCCACCACGACGGCCTCGACCGGTCGCGGCACGCGGGCGGCGCCACCGCCGCCGCGGTCCACCACGTGTCGCCGTACGCCGATGAGCCGACCGACCACTTGCGACAGCGCCATGTGCACCTCTCCCGGGGGCGGAATCCTCAGTGTGACCCCTCAGTCCTGTGGCGGCAGCAGGCAGCGCCGCTCCCGGTCGGAGGCGGGCCAGACGTACTCCAGGTCGGGCGGGACGTCACCGAACTGCGGGCCGTAGTGCGTTGCGTCCTTGCGCAGCAGGGACGAGCGGTGGCTGCGGTGCAGGTCCTCCCGGCCCAGCCAGGGCGGCAGCTCGCCCGCCTCGGCCAGCTCCGCCTGGGTGCGCACGTGCCGGATGCCGCAGGCGGCGGCGAGGTCGGCGGTCATGGTCGCCGCGCAGGTGTCCGCCCGCCCCTGCCCGCACCAGACCGCGCAGACATCCAGCCCGTACCGGGTGAGCGCCTCCTCGTACCCGGCCCACATCTTCACCGCCGGATGGTTGCGCCAGCCGTAGTTCGGTCGGGTCAGCCCCCGCAGCACCTGGATGGTCTCCACCCGCTGCTTGCCCAGCCGCTTCTGATCGAGCGTCCGGGCGCTCGCCACGAAGTCCGGGTACGGGAGGAATGTCTGCATGCCGCTGCTCTACCCGCCTGGGCGTACGACATGCGCTCATGATCACGGGGCTGCGCGCGCTGCGAGCGGCTGACTACGATCCGGGCATGGCCGAGCCCCTGCGCGACCGTGCCCGCCGCGCGACCGGCTGGCGGCTGCGCATGAACGGGGACCGCCCGCACTACGTGGTCTGCGGCTCCGACCCGCTGGCCTACTGGGTGGTCAAGGCGCTGCTGCTCGCCACCGAGTCCCCCGCCGACCGGGTCCGCGTCACCCTGGTGGTGCCCGAGCGTCGCCGCTCCGAAGGGCCGGACGGTCGCGACATCGACGGCATCCAGGTCATCCGGGCCGACCGGCTGGACGAGGCGACGTTCCGCCGGGCCGGGCTGGCCGGTGCGGACGGCCTGGCCCTGCTGCGCCAGGACGACGTGGGCAACATGCACGCCGCGCTCTGCGCCCAGGAGGTGGAGCCGCGGCTGCGCCTGGTGGTGCGGATGTTCAACACCAGCCTGGCGAACGGGGTGCGGCAGCTCTTCCCCGACTCGGCGGTGCTCTCCGACGCCTCGATGGCCGCCCCGGCGTTCGTGGCCGCCGCGCTCGGCGAGCTGGCCCCCACCCACTTCCGGCACGCCGGGCGCACCCTCTACATGGCCCGGCGCGTCGACGTACGCCCCGACGACGTCGTCTGCGGGCTGGCCGTCACCACCGACCCGGACCTGATTCGGGTACTGCCGGCGGACGAGCCGGCCGCCGATGTCGTATTGGCGGAGGCGGCCGGCCAGCCGGTCGGCACCGAGCTGGCGGCCCGCCGGCTGGTCCGGGCCCGCCGGCGGCGCCAGCCCGTCGCGGTGCTGGTCCGCGCGATCCGCAGCTTCGCCACCCGCAAGATCGGCATAGCGGTGCTCCTGCTGCTGGCGGTGATCGCGCTGCTCGGTTGGCTGAACGCGCGGGCGGCGCACGTCGACTGGTCCGACGCGCTCTACCTCACCCTGGTCACCACGCTCAGCGGCCAGGACCCGGACCTGACCAAGCCGGCCGCCGCCCAGGTGATGCAGGTGGTGCTGAACCTCGCCGGGTTGGCGCTGATCCCGCTCATCACCGCCGTGGTGGTCGACGGCATCGTCAACGCCCGACTGGCCCTGCACGCCGGGCGGATACAGCCGGACCGGTCCGGCCACGTCGTGGTGGTCGGGCTGGGCAACATCGGCACCCGGGTCATGGCCCAGCTGCACGACTTCGGCGTCGAGGTGGTGGCCATCGACAAGGACCCGGACGCGCGGGGGGCGGCGCTGGCCCATCGGCTCGGCGTACCGCTGATCGTGGGGGACGCGGGGCTGGAGGAGACGCTCCGGGCCGCCTCGGTCGACACCTGCCAGGCGCTGGTAGTGGTCTCCACCGACGACGGCACGAACCTGCGCGCCGCGCTGAACGCCCGCGCCCTCGACGCCGACCTGCGGGTGGTGCTGCGGCTCTTCGACGGCGACTTCGCGGAACGGGTCCAGAAGGCGTTCGGCATCGGCATCTCACGCAGCGTGTCCTACCTCGCGGCGCCCGCGTTCGCGGCGGCGCTGCTGGACCGCGCGGTGATCGCCACCATCCCGATCGACCGGCACGCGCTGCTGGTCACCGAGGTTCCGGTGGCCGCCGGCTCGCCGCTGGACGGTCGGCCGCTCGCTGCGGTGGCCCGACCCGGTGAGGTGCGGTTGCTCGCGCACACCCGGGCCGGGGCGCAGCGCACCGACTGGTCTGCGGACCCGCGGTTGGTGATCCACGCCGGGGACCGGCTGACCGTGGTGGCCCGCCGGGCCGGGCTCAGTGCCCTGTTGCGCGAGACCACCCCGGCCCCGCCGCCGGCCCACGCCGGCGCCCCGTTTCCCCGCCAGCCGGAGGAGTGAGCCCGGTCAGCGGCGAGCGTCGACGGTGTGGCGGACGGCGTACCAGAGGGCGCCGAGGGCGAGGACACCGAAGCCGGCGAGCACGCTCGTGACCGGCAGGCTGACCGCCAGCACCACGCAGCCGACCAGCCCCAGAGCCGCGATGAGCTGCACCGGGATCTTCCGGTCCGGGTCCCGGCCGAGAGTGAGCGCGGAGGCGTTGGCGATCGCGTAGTAGACCAGCACCGTGGAGCTGGAGAAGCCGATGGCGCCCCGGACGTCACCGAGGGAGACGACCAGGATCACCACGGCGGCGATGGCGATCTCGGCGCGCGCGGGCACCCGGTAGGTGGGGTGCACGGCCGCGAGCGCCGCGGGCATGTCCCGGCGGCGGGCCATCGCCAACAGGGTCCGTCCGACCCCGGCGAGCAGCGAGAGGAGTACGCCGGTGACGGCCACCGCCGCTCCGGCGCGGACCACCCAGGCCAGGCCGGGCAGCCCGGCGGCGGTCACCACGTCGGCCAGCGGTGCGGTGGAGGCGGCGAGCCGCTCCGATCCGAGCACGCCCAACGAGATCGCGGCCAGGGTCAGGTAGATCAACAGCACCAGTCCGAGCGCCAGCGGGATGGCGCGAGGGATGGTCCGCCGCGGGTCGCGTACCTCCTCGCCGAGGGTGGCGATCCGGGCGTACCCCGCGAAGGCGAAGAAGAGCAGCCCCGCGGCGGTCAGCACCCCGCGGTCGCCCGTGCCGCCCAGGCCACCGAGCCGGGACGCGGCGAAGCCGCCCGCGAGCAGGCCCGCGACGGCGACCGTGGCCAGCACCGCGAGGGTCACCGTGACCAGCGCCCGGGTGGCCGCGGCGGTCTTGCCGATGCCCCGCACGTTCACGGCGGTCACCGCGATCACCGCGAGGACGGCGACCGGTCGCGCGTGCCCGGGCCACAGGTACGCCCCGATGGTGAGCGCCCCCGCCGCGCAGCTCGCCGTCTTGCCGATGACGAAGCCCCAGCCGGCGATGAAGCCCGCGAACGGGCTCAACCGTTCGCGGCCGTAGACGTAGGTGCCGCCGGACTCGGGGTAGCGGGCGGCCAGCCGGGCCGAGCTGGTGGCGTTGCAGAAGGCGACGAAGCCCGCCAGCACCAGGGCCACCAGCAGCCCGCCCCCACCGGCGGCCGCCGTGGCGGGGGCGAAGACCACGAAGACGCCGGCACCGAGCATCGATCCCAACCCGATGACCACCGCATCGGGTACGCCCAACCGCCGCGCCAGTTGATCCACGCCCGGCACCCTACGGGTACGAGGTGAACGGGCGGTCCCAGTTGTGCAACCGCGCGGGCAGCGGCAGGTTGTCCCACGGCACCCGGTGCAGCAGCCGGTCCAGCAGCAGCCCGAGCAGCAGCCCGGCCACCGAGTCGGTCAACCAGTGCCAGCCGAGGTAGGTGGTGGTGCTCAGCACGATCAGCGGCGGCAGCACCCGCACCACGGTGACCAGGCCGTCCGGCACGGTACGCCCGGAGGTGCGCAGCAGCGGGGCGAGCAGCAGAGCCAGCACGCCATACCAGACGATCGCGTTGGCGACGTGGCCCGACGGGTACGACTGGGCGAACCGTACGGGCAGGTCGTGCTGGAAGAGCGGCAGCGTCTGCTCCGGCGGCAGGAACGGCTCCTTGACGCTGGCGCTGGGCGCCGGGCGGGCGGTCCAGACCTTCAGCGGTCCGATCGTCAGGGACGTGAGGACGAAGGCGGTCACCGGGGGCAGCACCGGACGTATCGAGCGGAGCCGCCACGCCACCAGCACGCCGAGCCCGGTCGCGATCAGCGTCAGCGGGCTGCCCTGGCCGAGGAAGTTGAGGATCATCGCCGTCCACCGCGCGGCGGTGGGTCGGTGCGCCTCGGCCCAGTCGGCGACCGACCGGTCGATGCCGAACAGGTGGCCCGTGGTCAACGCGACGGTCAAGCCGACCAGCGTGGCGAGCAGCAGCGCGTCGAACCACCACCCGGCCGGACGGACCGGGCGGAGCCGCACCTGGCCGCGTACTCCCGTGGTCTCCCGCACGCGCCCACGCTACCGGCCGCCCACGGCGCCGGTCGGCGCGGGCGCGGGACGGCCTGTGGGCCCAACCACGATGGGAAGCGCTCCGGCGGGGTGAGCGTCACACTTGTCCCCGTGCGGATCACCTCGGCCCTCGTCGACCCGGCGCTGCTCGACCTTCCCTGGTCGACGCCGCTGGAGGAGTGGCCTGCCCAGCACCTGGTCGCGCTGCCCCAGGGCATCTCGCGGCACATCGTGCGTTTCGTCCGGCTCGGCGAGTACGTCTACGCGGTGAAGGAGACCGGCGAGCGGGTGGCCGAGCGGGAGTACGACCTGCTCCGCGCGCTGGAGCGGATCGACTTCCCGTCGGTCGAGGCGATCGCGATCGTGGCCGACCGGCAGACCGACGACGGGGAGCCGCTGGACCCGGTGCTGATCACCCGGCACCTGCAATTCTCGCTGCCGTACCGGGCGCTCTTCTCCAACACGCTTCGTCCGGAGACGATGAACCGGCTGCTGGACGCGCTCGCCGCGCTGCTGGTCCGGATGCACCTGACCGGTTTCTTCTGGGGTGACTGCTCGCTCTCCAACACGCTGTTCCGGCGCGACGCGGGCGCGTTCGCCGCTTACCTGGTGGACGCCGAGACCGGGGCGCTGCACAGCTCGCTCTCCAACGGCCAGCGCGGCGAGGACCTGGAGATCGCCCGGGTCAACATCTTCGGTGAGGCGCTGGATTTGCAGGCCGCCGGGCTGCTGCACGAGGCGATCGACCCGGAGGTGGTCTGCGAGGAGGTCGTCCAGCGCTACGAGCGGCTCTGGCACGAGATCACCTACGAGCAGCAGGTCGAGCGGGAGTCCCGGCACGACATCGAGGGCCGGATCCGCCGCCTCAACGAGCTGGGGTTCGACGTCGCCGAGGTGGCCCTGTCGACGGTCGACAACGGCCGGTACCTCGTCCGCCCGAAGGTGGTCGACGCCGGCTACCACACCCGGCGCCTGCTCCGGCTGACCGGCCTGGACGCCGAGGAGAACCAGGCCCGCAAGCTGCTCAACGACCTGGACGCGTACCGGGTGGAGAGCGACCTGACCGACGAGCAGCAGGCGGCGCACCGCTGGCTGACCGAGGTCTTCGAGCCGGTGGTCCGGGCGGTGCCGGCGCACCTGCGCCGCAAGCTGGAGCCGCAGGAGCTCTTCGCGCAGATCATCGAGCACAAGTGGCTGCTCTCCGAGCGGGCCGGCCGGGACGTGGGGATGGGTCCGGCGGTGCAGTCGTTCCTGGCCGACGTGCTGGTGCACCGCCCGGACGAGCAGGCCGTGCTCGGCGTCGAGGTACCCACCGCCGGCTGACCGGCCGGCGCCGGGCGGGTGGCGCAGCGGTCAGTCCAGCCAGGAGCCGGCGCGCATCACCCGGACCACGTTGAGGTCGTCGTCGAGGACGACCAGGTCGGCCCGGAGGCCGATCTGGATCGACCCGACCTTGTCGCCGAGGCCGATCGCGCGGGCCGGGGTGGTGGCCACCATCCGGCAGGCGTCCGACATGGGGATGCCGGCGGCCACCGCATGCCGGAGGGCGGCGTCCATGGTGAGCGTGCTGCCCGCGATCGCGCCACCCTCGCTCAGCCGGGCCACCCCGTCGGCCACGGTGACGGCCTGGCCGCCCAGCTCGTACTCGCCGTCGGGCATGCCGGCCGCGGCCATCGCGTCGGTGATCAGGGCGGCCCGCTCCGGGCCGGCGACCGAGGTGGCGAAGCAGAGCATGCCGTCGTGCAGGTGGACGCCGTCGGCGACCAGCTCGCAGACCACGTTCGGGGCGTCGAGCAGGGCCACCACCGGCCCGGGTTCCCGGTGGTGCACCGGACGCATGCCGTTGAAGAGGTGCGTGCCGACGCTCGCGCCGGCGGCGACGGCGGCCCGGGTCTGCTCCCAGGTGGCGTCGGTGTGGCCCACCGCGGCGACCACGCCGTGCCCGGTGAGCAGCTTGATCGCCGCCAGCGCGCCGTCCCGCTCCGGCGCCAGGGTGACCATCCGGACCGCGCCCGCACCCAGCTCGATCAGCTGGGAAAGCTCCTCCGTGGACGGGTCGCGCAGAAACTCCGGGTTCTGCGCGCCGCAGCGCGCCGCCGACAGGTACGGCCCTTCGAAGTGGACACCGGCCAGCACGCCCGCCTCGACCAGCGGCCGGAAGGCGGCGACGGCGTCCCGCATCAGCTCGAACGGGGAACTGACCAGGCTGGCCAGCAGCGTGGTGGTGCCGTGTCGCAAGTGGAACGCGGCGGCCTCGCGGGCCGAGTCGGCCTCGCCGGTGGTGAAGGTGTGGCCGCCACCCCCGTGGGTGTGCATGTCCACGAAGCCCGGCACGATCCAGTGCCCGTCGCGCACCGACGGGTACTCGGCGACGGCCCTGATCCGGTCGCCCTCGATCTCCACGCAGCCCTGCCGGATCACGCCGGTCGGGGTCACCACCTTGCCGTTCACCCGTAGCGTCATCGGGTCTCCTCCTCCAGCCTCGGGGGCAGCTCAGGGCCGGGCGTCGAGCGCCAGCAGGGCGGCGCCGCGGCAGCCGGCCTCGTCACCGAGGGCGGCCGTGACCAGGCGCGGCTCCCGGTGGAACGTCATCCGTTCGTGCAGCGCCGCGCGCAGCGGGTCGAGCAGCCGCGGACCCGCCTGGGCCAGCCCGCCGCCGATCACGATCGTGGCCACGTCGAAGAGGGCCTGACCGGTGGCGAGCCCGTCGGCGAGCGCCTCGACGGCCTCCCGCCAGACCCGGAC
>NZ_QGGF01000684.1 GCF_003857015.1 Micromonospora globispora
CCGCCGAGCAGGCCGCCGAGCAGGCGCTGCTCGTCGGCGGTGGCCGCGGCGAAGAGCCGGTGCAGCAGCTCCCGGCGGCGTGCCTGGGACCCGGGGCCGCGGACGGCGGCGATCTCGTCGATCGCCGCGTCGGCCCCGGCCACGGTCAGCGTCGGCTCGGCGGCCGGCGGCGGTAGGTCACGCAGGCTGGCCCAGCCCACCCCGGTCTGCCGTTGGCGCAGCTCGCCGGCGAGGTAGCCGGAGCCCGCCGACACCTCGGCGGGATCCAGCCCGCGGAGGGCGGCGGCGAGCAGCTCCACCTTGGCCCGCCGGCCGCTGGTGGAGCTCACCGCGGCTGAGGTGGCCGCCAGGTCGAGGAACCGCACGGATCCCATCCTGCCAGCCACCCCCGACACGGCCCGGGATTCGGTGCACCCCTGCGGCAGGCCGCGTCCCGCCGCCTTGGGGGCGCGCGGTTGATCGACCCGGCCCGCGGCAGGTCGCGGTATCCGGTGTACGGAAGACCGCGACCTGCCGCGACACCGGGCTCAGCGGCCGGACGCGGTTCAGGCGGAGACGGGCTCCTCGATCCGCAGCCCGCGGGCGCGGACCTCCTCGGCGATCCGGGTGAGCAGCGTGTCGAGCGTGACCAGGGCCTCGGAGAGGTCGCCGAGCTGGTCCTTGAGCGTGTCCTCGGACCACGCGGAGACGTCGACGTCCCCCAGAGCACTGACGGCGGCCTTCAGCCGCGCCATCTCGTCGTTCGTACGCATGTTCGAAAGGCTATAACACCCCGCCACCCGACACACCGCAAACTCCGACATCGGCCCGGAAGTTACGGTTCCGACACCTAACTCCGGTTCGCGCCCGCCTCGGCGACCTTCGCCAGCAGCAGCGCCTCGGCGAGGCAGACCCGGGCGAACTCGCCCAGGTGCAGGCTCTCGTTCGGGCCGTGCGCCCGCGCGTGCGGGTCCTCCACACCGGTCACCAGGATCGCCGCCTCCGGGAACATCTCCTGGAAGGTGGCGATGAACGGGATCGAGCCGCCGACGCCGATGTCCACCGGGTCGGTGCCGTCCCAGGCACCCCGGAACGCGGACCGGGCCGCGTCGAACATCGGCCCGCTGGCGTCAATGACGCACGGGTCGCCGTCGTGCTCGAAGGTCACCGTGACCTGGGCGCCCCACGGGGCGTACTTCTCCAGGTGCGCACGGAGCGCCGCGTACGCCTTCTTCGGGTCGTCGCCCGGCGCCAGCCGTACGCTCAGCTTGGCCTTGGCGGACGGGACCAGCGCGTTCGGCGCCTCCCCGGTGGCCGGGGCATCGATGCCGAGCACGGCGAGCGCCGGCTTGGTCCAGAGCCGGTCGGTGATCCGGCCGGTGCCGATGAACTGCACGCCCTGGGCCAGGCCGGCCTCGACGCGGAACCGGTCCTCCGGGTAGTCGACGGCGGCGCCCTCCCGGCCCACCAGACCCTCGACGGCCACGTCACCGGCGTCGTCGTGCAGGGTGGCCAGCAGCCGGACGAGCGCGGTCAGCGCGTCCGGCACGGCGCCGCCGAACATGCCGCTGTGCACCGCGTGCTCGAGGGTGCGGACCTCGACGAAGCAGTTGACGATGCCGCGCAGCGAGGTGGTCAGCGCCGGTACGCCGATGTCCCAGTTGCCGGAGTCGGCGATCACGATGACGTCCGAGGCGATCTCGTCGCGGTACTCGGCGAGCAGCCGTTCCAGCGAGTCGGAGCCGTACTCCTCCTCGCCCTCGATGAAGAGCACCACGCCGACCGGGAGGCGGTCACCGAACGCGCGCAGCGCCGCGACGTGCGCCATGATGCCGGCCTTGTCGTCGGCGGCGCCCCGGCCGTAGAGGCGGCCGTCCCGCTCCACCGGCTCGAACGGGTCGGACAGCCAGAGCAGGCGGTCACCGACCGGTTGGACGTCGTGGTGGGCGTAGAGGAGCACGGTGGGCGCGCCGGGCGGGCCCGCCTTCTTCCCGATCACCGCCGGCTGACCGCCGGAACGCACGATCTTCACGTCGAGGTCGCAGCCGCGCAGCAGCTCGGCCACCGCCTCGGCGGAACGCTCCACGTGCGAGTGGTCGAAACCCTCGAAGGCGATGCCCGGGATGCGGACGAGGCGTTCGAGGTCGGCACGGACTCCGGGCAGTTCACGCTCGACGGCGGCCCGTACCTCGGACTCGGACATGATCGGTGTGGTCATGACCGGCATCGTATGCCGACCTTACGCGCGGGCACCTCCCCAGCCCGTCGCCGCAGTTCCGGCCACCCCGCCCGGTCAGGCGCGACGGACGTAGTACCGGTGCGCGTCGTGCGGCAGCGCGGGTGCACCGTCGACCACCAGGTCCGCCGCCGTCTCGGTGCCGTCCGCCGCGAAGTGCACCCGCTCGCCGGCATGCCAGCGGCGCAGCTCGGGCAGGATCTCCGCCCCGTCCCGGCTGAGCGCCCGGGACAGCCGCAGCGGCGTCGGCGCGGTGACGAAGACCGACAGGGTCAGCTCCGGGCGGATCGCCGCCCGGGCCGCGCTCACCCCCTCGACGATCAGCACCACGCCGACCGGCACCGGCACCGGCACCTCGCGCGGCAGGAAACAGCGCCGGACCCAGCTGTAGCGGCGGTACGCTCCCGGGCGGCCGGCCCGCAGCGGCGCCAGCACCCACTCCTCCAGTCGGGGCCAGAAGGTGAGCTGGTCGTCCCAGCCGTCCAGCAGGTCGTCGGTGTGCACCACCGGCGGCCGCCCGCCGCCGGGCAGCGCGGCGAGGGCGTCCGCGAGCCGCGCCGCGAAGAGGCTCTTCCCCGCGCCGCTCGGCCCGTCGACGGCCACCAGCCGGGTACGCCCCAGCCGCGCCGGTCCGGCCAGCACCCGCTGGGCCAGCCCGGCGTACGCCTCGACCACCGCCACCGTCACCCGCCCGACGCTAGCGCCGGCCGTTCCCCGGCCCGGCGGCTCCCCCGTCCGTCGCACCGGCGCCCGGGCGATCCCCCGTCCGTCGCACCGGCGCTCGGGCGGTCCCTCGTCCGCTGGATCCTGTACCCGGCGGCAGGCGTTCGCCGGGCGGAGCGACGTCCTCACCGGCATGATCGGGAGGTGCTGCATGACGTGATGAGTCCGGGCGTCGAAGCCCTGCTGGAACAGGCCCGGACCGGGCTGCGCCGCAAGACGCCGCAGGAGACCGTCGAGGCGGTCCGCGCCGGCGCGCTGCTGGTCGACACGCGTACCGAGGTGCAGCGCCGAGAGCAGGGCGAACTGCCCGCGGCCATCGTGATCGACCGGACGGTGCTGGAGTGGCGGCTGGACCCGGCCAGCGCCTGGCGCATCCCGGAGGCCACCGGGTACGACCGCGAGATCGTCGTGGTGTGCCGCCAGGGCTACAGCTCCAGCCTCGCCGCCGCGAGTCTGCAGGTGCTCGGGCTGCGCCGGGCGACGGACATGATCGGCGGCGTCGAGGCCTGGTGCGAGGCGGGCCTGCCGATGTCCGACCGCCCCGCCGACGTCCGCTACTGACCCTCTGATCACCCGGCCGGTCGGGCACGGGGCTAGGCCCGCAGACGCCCGTGCGCGTCAGGCCGGTGGCGCGCCCGGTGGAATGAAGGGCAGGTCGGCGGGGGGTCCGGCCTCGATCAGCCGCCACAGGGCGTCGGTGTCCAGGTGCTCCTCGACGAGATCGCCGAGCAGGTCCAGGGTCCGCTCCCGAGCGGCCGCGAACGCGGTGTCCGGGGCGACCGTGAAACCCGTCCGCCCGGCGATCCGGGCCACCTCGGTGAGGAATCGACGGCGGAAGCCGTCGGCCTCGAACGCGCCGTGCCAGTGGGTGCCGCGCACCGCGCCGAGCAGGGCGCCCTCGCCCCTGCCGTCGGCGTACCGGAGCAGCGGCGGCAACGCCGGGTCGGTGCTGGAGACGTACCCGTGGTGGATCTCGTAGCCGCGTACCGGGACGTCGTGGGCGGCCGTGCCGGTGGACTGGCGGACCGTCTTGCGCGGGTCGAAGGTGATCTCGATGGGCAGTAGTCCCAGCCCGGCGACGCTCCCCTGCCGGCTCTCCACCGGGTCGTGGATGGCCCGGGCGAGCATCTGGAAGCCGCCGCAGATGCCGAGCAGCGGCTTGCCGGCCGCCGCGTGCGCCAGTACGGCGTCGGCGAGTCCGGTCTCCCGCAGCCAGGCCAGGTCCGCCACGGTGGACTTGGAGCCGGGCAGCACCACCAGGTCGGCGGCGGCCAGTTCGGCCGGCTCGATGGTCAGCCGGACCCGGACGCCCGGCTCGGTGGCCAGGGCCTCGACGTCGGTGGCGTTGCTGATCCGGGGCAGTCGGACCACGGCCACGTCGAGCCAGTCGGTGCCGTGCGGGGCGGCCGGTCGACCGAGCACCCGGCCGTAGGCCAGGGAGTCCTCGGCGTCCAGCCACAGGTCCAGCTCCCAGGGGAGCACCCCGTACGTGGGCCGGCCGGTGACCCGGTGCAGCATGTCCAGCCCCGGCTGGAGCAGCCCCAGGTCACCGCGGAACTTGTTGATCACGAAGCCGGCGATCAGGGCCTGGTCGGCCGGGTCGAGCAGGGCGACGGTGCCGAACATCGAGGCGAACACCCCACCCCGGTCGATGTCGCCGACCACGATGGTGGGCAGTCCGGCGTGCCGGGCCAGCCCCATGTTGACGTAGTCGCCGGCGCGCAGGTTGACCTCGGCCGGGCTGCCGGCCCCCTCGCAGATCACGACGTCGTACGCCTCGCGCAGCTCGGCCAGCGCGCCGAACGCGGCCTCGGCGAGTCGGGGCCGCAGGGTGCGGTAGTTGCCGGCGGTGACCGTGTCGACGGCTTCGCCGAGCAGCACCACCTGGCTGGCGTGGTCGCTGCCCGGCTTGAGCAGCACCGGGTTGAACCGCAGGTCCGGGGCGAGCCCGCAGGCCGCGGCCTGCATGGCCTGGGCTCGGCCGATCTCGCCGCCGCGACCGTCGGGGCCGACCACCACCGCTGAGTTGTTGGACATGTTCTGCGCCTTGAACGGCGCCACCTTCACGCCCCGCCGGTGCAGCCACCGGCAGATGCCGGCGGTGAGCACGCTCTTGCCGGCGTCGGAGGTGGTGCCGGCCACCAGCAGCCCGCCGCTCACCGCGCCCTCCCCCGCCCGGACCCGTTGCCC
>NZ_QGGF01000041.1 GCF_003857015.1 Micromonospora globispora
GGACCTCTTCCTCGATCCGCAGATGGTGGCCGAGGGCTACTGGGTCTGGCGGGACGGCGCCCCGGCGCTGCCCGGGCTGCCCGGCATCCCGGTCAGCAACTACCTCGGCTGGCTGCTCTTCGCGGTGCTGCTGATGGCGGCGCTGCGCCCGCTGGCCGGGCCGGCCGTCGACCGCGCCGACGGGCGGGACGCGCCGATGTTCGCGCTCTACCTGTGGACGTACGCCTCCAGCGTGCTGGCCCACGCGGTCTTCCTGCGCCTGCCCGCCTCGGCGGTCTGGGGCGCGGCCGGCATGGCGGTGGCCGCCGTACCGCTGGCCGTGGTGCTCCTCCGGGCCCGCCGGCACGAGGCCCGCCGACCCGAAGCGCACCCGCTGCCCCGCCCCGGCGTCGACGCGCCGGCATGACCGCCGTCCTCGCCCTCGTCGTCACGCTCGCCGCGCTCACCTTCCACACCTGGGTCAACGCGACCAGGTGGCTGCGCCGCCCCACGGACGGGCCGGTCGAGGTGACCGAGCCGGTCGCGGTGCTGCTGCCGCTGCGCGACGAGGCCGACCGGGTGGAGCCGTGCCTGCGCGCGCTGCTCGCCCAGCACGGCGTACCCGGGCTGCGGATCGTCGTCCTGGACGACGGCTCGACGGACGGCACCGCCGAGGTGGTGCGCGCGGTGGCCGGCGGCGACCTCCGGCTCACCCTGCTCACCGGAGTCGCCCCGCCGCCGGGCTGGCTGGGCAAGCCGCACGCCTGCTGGCAGCTCGCCACCCGCGCCGAGCCAGCCGCCACCGTGCTCGCCTTCGTCGACGCCGACGTGGTGCTCACCCCGTACGCGGTGGCGGCGGCGGTGACCGAACTGCGCGCGGCCCGGGCGGCGCTGCTGTCGCCGTACCCCCGGATCCTGGTCGCGACGGTGGCCGAACGGCTGGTGCAACCGCTGCTGCAGTGGTTGTGGCTGACCTTCCTGCCGCTGCGGGGGATGGAACGCTCGCCGCGGCCGTCCCTCGCCGCGGCGGGCGGGCAGTTCCTCGTCGTCGACCGGGCCGGCTACCTGCGGGCCGGCGGCCACGCGGCGGTCGCCGACAAGGTGCTGGAGGACATCGAACTGGCCCGGGCGGTCAAGCGCTCCGGCGGGCGGATCGCCCTCGCCGACGGCTCCCGGCTGGCCGCCTGCCGGATGTACGAGACCTGGCCGCAGCTGCGCGACGGCTATTCGAAGTCGCTCTGGGCCTCCTTCGGCCACCCGACGGCGGCCGCCGTCGTGGTGGCCCTGCTGCTCCTGCTCTACACCGCTCCCCCGCTGCTCGCCGTGGTGGCCCTGGCGGCCGGCGCGCCGGCGGTGGCCGGGCTCGCGGCCCTCGGCTACCTGCTCGGGGTGGCCGGGCGGGTCCTCAGCGCCCGGTCCACCGGCGGGCGGGCGTGGCCCGACGCGCTGGCACACCCCGTGTCGGTCGGGGTCCTCGGTTGGCTGACATTTCGGTCGTACCATCTGCGGAAGCGGCGCCGGCTCTCCTGGCGGGGCCGCCCGGTCAGCTAGGAGGGCGCGGCATGGCGCGGATCGTGGTCATCGGCGCCGGCGTGGGTGGCCTGGCCACCGCCGCCCGGCTGGCCGTCACCGGGCACCAGGTCACCGTCTTCGAGCGGGCCGACACCGTCGGCGGCAAGCTCGGCCGGTACGTCCACGACACGCCGGCGGGGGCGTACCACTTCGACACCGGGCCGAGCCTGCTCACCCTGCCCGAGATCTTCCACGACCTGTTCGAGGCGACCGGGGCCAAGCTCGACGAGTACCTGGACCTGGCCCCGCTGGACCCGATCGTCCGGCACGTCTTCCCCGGCGGCGGCCCCGTCCTGGACTCCTGCGCCGACCCGGCCGAGTTCACCGCGCGGATCGGAGCTGCCCTCGGCGACCGGGCCGCCGCCGACTGGCAGCGGCTCTGGCGGCGCGCCGCCCGGGTCTGGGAGGCGTCGCACCGGGACATCCTGCGCCGCACCATCGACTCACCGCGCGACCTCGCGGCCCTGGCCTGGCGCCTCGGCGACCTCGCCGCGATCGGTCCCGGCCGCACGCTGCGCGGCCTCGGCCGCCGGCACCTGACCGACCCGCGGCTGCGGATGCTGCTCGACCGGTACGCCACCTACACCGGCGCCGACCCACGCCGGGCCCCGGCCGCGCTGGTTGCCGTCCCCTACGCCGAACTCGCCTTCGGCGGCTGGTACCTGCGCGGCGGGCTGGGCACCCTCGCCGACGCGCTGCTCTCCCGCTGCCTGGACCTCGGCGTGGTGGTGCGGACCGGCGCCACGGTCACCCGGATCGACGCGGCGGGCGGCCGGGTCCACGGCGTACGCCTCGCCGGGGTCGCCGCCCCCGTCCCGGCCGACGTGGTGGTGGCCAACGTGGACGCGCTCACCGTCTACCGGGACCTGCTGCCCAGCCCACGCCGGCTGGGCGGGCTGACCGACCGCAGCCTGGCCGGCTTCGTACTGCTGCTCGGCGTCCGCGGCGACACCGGGCTGGCCCACCACAACGTCTTCTTCCCCCGCGACTACGACGCCGAGTTCGACGCGGTCTTCGGTGACCCGGGCCGGGGGATCCGGGCGCGGCCGGCCATGGACCCGACCGTCTTCGTCACCGTCACCGTCGCCGACGACCCGATGGTCCGGCCGGACGGGCACGAGGCGTGGTTTGTGCTGGTCAACGCCGCCCGGCACGGCACCGCCGCCGGCGCGGTCGACTGGCGCCGGCCGGGACTGGCCGAGGCGTACGCCGACCGGATCCTCGACGTGCTCGCCGAGCGCGGGGTGGACGTGCGGGACCGGCTGGTGTTCCGGGAGATCCGTACCCCGGCCGACCTGGACGCGGCGACCGGCGCGCCGGGCGGGGCGATCTACGGGACCGCCGGCGGGCTGCTCCGGCCGGCCAACCGGGGCCCGGCGCACGGGCTCTGGCTGGTCGGCGGCTCCAGCCACCCGGGCGGCGGCCTGCCCATGGTGACCCTCTCCGCGCAGATCGTCGCCGAGGAAATCGGCCCCGCCTGGTAGCGGGGCCGGTGGGTGGGCGCCAGGTCGGGGATGTCGCGGTTTCCCGGCCGACGGACAACGCCAGGTCGGCGATCTGGAGTGAAAGCGCGGCCGGTCAGCCGGCGTCGATCAGGGCGCGGCGGACCGCGGAGAGGAGCTGTCCCAGGCCGAAGCCGGCCAGCAGCACCCACACCGTGGTGGCCATGGTGATCGTGCCGGCGGTGACGTCCACGTCGATCAGCCCGGTGAGCCCGGCGACCAGCAGCCCGACCAGGGCCACGCAGACCCGGGTGGGTCGCTCCCCGACGGTCACCGCGCCGATCTCCCGCATGCCGGCGGCGACCGCCCGGGCGCGGACGTACTCGTGCAGCCAAGACAGCCCACCGGCGGCGGCGACCAGCGCGCCCGGCGCGCCGATCAGCCAGAACGCGATCAGCCAGGCGGCCTCACCGAGCCGGTCGGCGACCGAGTCGTAGACGTATCCGAGCCGGGTGGTCCGCCCGGTCACCACCGCGACCGCGCCGTCGACGCTGTCCGCCACCGAGGCGAGCAGCACGAACAGCGCCCCGATCATCGGCCCGTTCCCCGGCCGGGTGACGAAGAGCGGTACGCAGAAGCAGAGCAGCACCCCGGTTACGGTCACCGCGGTGGGGCCGATCCGGAGCCGGCCGAGCACGTACCCGACGTGGTAGGCGAACCGCAGCCAGGCGCGGACGACCGGTGCCGCGACCCGCGGATCGAACCCGCCGTGCAGCCGCCCCCACGCGGTCGCGTACTGGTCCCAGCTCAGCTGTGTGCCCACCACGGATCAACCGTAGAAGGGCAGGGCCGATGTCGTGGGACGTGCCGTCACACTCGCGCGTCGGCGCGCAGGTGCTGCCAGACCTCGCGGGTGGCGGTGGACCGGTTGAGGGTGATGAAGTGGATCCCCGGCACCCCCTCGTCCAGCAGCCTGGCGCACATCTCGCTGGCCTGCTCGATGCCGAGCCGGCGGACCGCCTCCGGGTCGTCGGCGACCCGCTCGAACCGCTCGGCCAGGGCCGGCGGGAACGGCGCCCCGGAGAGCTGCACCGACCGCTCGATGGTGCCGATCTGGGTCACCGGCATCACCCCGGCCAGGATCGGGGTGTCGCAGCCGGCCGACGCGACCCGGTCCCGCAGCCGCAGGTAGTCGTCGGCGTCGAAGAACATCTGGGTGATGGCGAACTCGGCCCCAGCCTGGCACTTGCGGACGAAGTGCGCGGTGTCACTCGCCACGTCTGGCGAGCGGGGGTGCTTGTACGGGAAGGCGGCGACCCCGACGCTGAAGTCACCTGCGTCGCGGACCAGCCGGACCAGGTCCTCGGCGTAGCGCACGCCCTCCGGGTGGGGCACCCACTCGCCGCCCGGGTTGCCGGGCGGGTCACCCCGCACGGCGAGCACGTTGCGCACCCCGACGCCGGCCAGCCGGCCGATCACGTGCCGCAGTTCGGCGACCGAGTGGTTGACCGCGGTCAGGTGCGCCATCGGCAGCAGGGTGGTCTCGGTGGCGATCCGCTCGGTCAACTCGACCGTGGTGTCCCGGGTCGACCCGCCGGCGCCGTAGGTGATCGAGACGAACGACGGGCGCAGCGACTCCAGCTCGCGGATGGCCTGCCAGAGCAGCCGCTCGCCCTGGGGCGTCTTGGGCGGGAAGAACTCGAAGGAGAAGGTGGGCTGGCCGTCACGGATCAGCGCCCCGATCGCCGGCTGGGGGTTGGGGAGGACCGAGGGAAGACCGAGCGCCACGCCCCGACTGTAGCGGGCGGCGCGCGTCGTACCCACGATCTTCCCAGCGGGCGGACGGTGGCCCGGCGGAGCGTCGTACCCGGCGGGTAAGACGGACGCCAGCGCGGTGGGGTCGGTCCCCGGGGGCCCGCGCGGGGGTCAGCACGATCGGCGACGCGCCGTTCCGGTCCAGCCGGAGGTCCGCGTCGCCCCCGCGCCGACGCCCACCGGAGGACCGATGATCCCGTACCCGCCGTCCGGCCCACCGCTGCTCGGGCCGCTCCTGGCCGAGCTGCGGCTGGCCCGTGGCTGGAGCCAGCAGCGGCTCGCCCACGAGCTCTGCACCGCCTCCGGGGTGCCCACC
>NZ_QGGF01000514.1 GCF_003857015.1 Micromonospora globispora
GGACCCGGCGCGGCAGCCGGGCCGCCCGCAGGGCTGGTTCCGTGAGGACATCACCGGCAGCGGCCTCTTCACCGACGTCCGCATCGAGCTGATCCGCCGGGCCGTGCCGCTGGACACAGCGGCGTACCAGCGCCTGGTCAGCACGTTCTCGCCGCAGCTGAAGCGGCCGCCGGAGCTGCAGGCCCGGGTGCTGGCCGCCGTCGGTGCGGCGGTCGACGGGTTCGGCGGGACGGTCGTGCTGGACCTGCGTACCACGCTGGTCCTGGCCCGCCGCCCGACCTGATCGCCGCCACGGTCGCGCCGGGGGTGCGGCCGGGCGATAGGCTGCCCGCCGTGGCAGGTCTGATGAGGAGTGTGGCGTCGCGGTTCGGCCGGATCGGCGGCGGTGCGGGCGCGCCGACCGGCACCCCGGCCCGGATCCCGGCCCAGGTCGCCCGGCGCCGGCAGGTCGCCGCGCTGCAGCGTCGCGAGCTGACGTACGCGCCGGAGCTGGACGGGCAGGCCGACCCGGGGGAGATCGTCTGGACCTGGGTGCCGTACGAGGACGACCCCCGCCAGGGCAAGGACCGCCCGGTGCTGGTGGTCGGCCGGCGGAGCCGGGCGCTGTTCGGGCTGATGTTGTCCAGCCAGAGCGAGCGGGACGGCCAGCGGCACTGGCTGGCCCTCGGTCCGGGTGCCTGGGACCACGACAACCGCCCGAGCTGGGTACGCCTCGACCGGGTCCTCACCATGCGGGAGGACAGCATCCGCCGCGAGGGCGCGGTGCTGGACCGGCCCCGCTTCGACCGGGTCGGTCAGGCGCTGCGCGCCGGCTACGGCTGGCGCTGACCGGCGCGCCGGTAATGGGTTCGACGGTCCGCCGGGCGGCTGGCATGGTGGGCCGATGACCGGTGGCGACGGCGTGGCGGTGGACGACAGGTTGCTCGGGTGGGTCCGGGAGGACTTCGGCGTCACCCTCGAGTCGGTCCGGCGGGTCGGGTACGGCGCCGACGAGACCGCCGAGCTGTGGCGGGCCGTCGACGCCGACGGACGAGTGCTCGCGGTCAAGCTCAGCGGCGGCACCCCGGCCGGGCTGGTCCTCTCCGCGTACCTCGCCGAGCGGGGCGTTCCCGGGATCGCCGCCCCGCTGCGGACTCGGGACGGCGACGTCTGCGCCGTACGCGACGGTCGCCGGCTCTCCGTGGTGCCGTGGGTGTCGGACGAGCGCGCCCTCGGCGGTGGCATGGAGGTGGCCCACTGGCGGGCCTACGGCCGGGTCCTCGCGGCCGTTCACGCCACCGTGGTGACCGAGGAGTTGACCCGGCTGCTGCCCGCCGAGGACCACACCCACCGTCAGGTCGCCGCGCGGGTCCGGGCCACCGACCGCGCGGTGGCGGCCGTCGACGACGCGACGGCGGACCCGTTCACCCGGGAGGCGGCCGGGCGCTGGCGGCCCGTGGCGGGCCTGCTGGCGGGGCTGCTGGACCGGGCGGACGCCCTGGGCGCGGAGTTGCGCGGCCGGCCGGTGGCCCATGTGGTCTGCCACGGCGACCCGCACCTGGGCAACGTGCTGCTCGACGTCGACGGCGGAGTCTGGCTGATCGACTGGGACGACGCCGTGCTCGCCCCGCGCGAACGCGACCTGATGTTCGTCCGCGGTGGTGTGCTCGCCTTCGCCCCGGTCACCCCGCGCCAGCAGGCCGCCTTCTTCGAGGGCTACGGTCCGGTGGAACCCGATCCGGTCCGGTTGGCCTACCACCTCACCGTCCGGGCGCTGGACGACATCGCCGACTGGACCCGCCAGGCGATGGACACCGGCCACGACGACGCGGACCGGGTCCGCGCGCTGGACATCGTGCGGGGACTGGTGACGCCGGTGGGCCTGGTCAGTCTCGCCCGGGACGCGCTGGTCGGCATCGGCCACTCGCCGGCCTCCGCCGCCGGCTGAGCCCGACCGCGCGGAGCCGGCTCAGTAGTAGTCGGCCAGGCGCGCGCTCTCCACCAGTTGGCGGGCCGGTCGGGCCGCGCCGACACTCTTCGCCTGATACATCGCGGTGTCGGCCCGGCAGAGTGCCTCGGTGAGTTGGGCCGGCCCGTGCACCGGGGCGAGCCCGACGGACGCGGTCACCCGCACGGTGCGGCTGCCCAGCGGGATCGGCGCGGCGAGGGCCTCGCAGAGCCGGCGGGTGGCGTGCTCGATCCACCGCCGGTCCACCGTCGGAGTGGTGAGCAGCCCGGCGAACTCGTCGCCGCCGAGCCGGGCGACCAGGTTGTCCCCGGCGAAGGCGGCGAGCCGCTGCGCCACGCTGACCAGCACCTGGTCGCCGGCCGCATGGCCGTAGCGGTCGTTGACCTGCTTGAAGTCGTCGAGGTCGAGCACGACGGCGATCAGCGGCTTCCCGGCGGCGTCGGTCAGCAGGGTGGCGGCGAGCCGGTAGAAGGCCCGTCGGTTCGGCAGCCCGGTCAGCGGGTCGTGGCTCGCCGCGTGCCGCTCGGCCTCCAGTTCGGCCTGCAGGAGCTCGATCTCCGCCTCCGCGCGTTGCGCCCGGCGGTGCAACTGCCAGGCGGAGAGGATGGCACCAGCGGCGGAGATACCGGACGCGACGGTCATCGGATCCGGCACGAGCCCTCCTCGCCGCAGCCGTCGGCCTGCCCGTGGCGGCGCGTGGACCGCCCGTGCCAGCCCGGTGTTTTCCCTGGTGGCAATGCGGATCGGCGTCACCCAGAGTAAACGGATGGGTACGCCGTCCGTGCGTTATCATGCTCGCTGTCCAGTGCAGATGCAATAGCAGATGCACGTGCATCACGGTCCTCTGTCGACACACCGCCCCTTACGCCGCCATCACCGCTTCCGCCGCGGCATCGGCTGGCTCTTCCACAGAAAGACCCCCATGCAGCATTCTCAGAACGGCGTACCCACCAGTCAGTTGCCGCCGCTGCGGTGGCAGAAGAGCCGCCGGAGCAACCCGAGCGGAAACTGTGTCGAGTTGGCCGAACTCCCCGACGGCGCGGGGATTGCCATGCGTAACTCCCGCCACCCGGAGGGTCCGGCGCTGATCTACACAGTGGACGAAATCGCGGCCTTTGTGCTCGGTGCCCGCGACGGCGACTTCGACAACCTCATCACCCCCTCCCGGCTGCGCGACTGATCGGCCGTCCGGGGGAGTACATCTCACTGTCGGTCCATGGCATGCTTACACGTCGGCCGGGCTGGGGCGTCCGGTCGGTGACAACGGCATGCGAGGGACGGGGTGTGACGATGGTTCCCGCCGAGGGCGGCCCGGCCACCGGTCCGACCGTGCTGCGAATGCTGCTGGGGGCGCAGCTGCGGCGGCTCCGGGAGGGCGCCGGGGTGACCCGGGAGGGCGCCGGCTGGGAGATCCGTTCCTCGGAGTCGAAGATCAGCCGGATGGAGCTGGGCCGGGTCGGCTTCAAGGAACGCGACGTCGCCGACCTGCTCACCCTGTACGGCGTCACCGCCGCCGACGAGCGCGAGGCGCTGCTCAAGCTGGCCCGGGACGCGAACAGCCCCGGTTGGTGGCACCGCTACGGTGACGTGCTGCCGAGCTGGTTCCAGTCCTACCTCGGCCTGGAGGCCGCCGCCGCGCTGATCCGGACGTACGAGGTCCAGTTCGTGCCCGGCCTGCTCCAGACCCCGGAGTACGCCCGCGCGGTCATCCTGCTCGGTCACCGGTCCGCCGCGCCGGACGAGGTCGACCGGCGGGTGAGCCTGCGGATGGCGCGCCAGGAACTGTTGCGCCGGCCGCACCCGCCGCAGCTCTGGGCGGTCGTCGACGAGGCCGCCCTGCGCCGGCCGATCGGCGGCCCGGAGGTGATGCGCGGGCAGTTGAGCGCGCTGATCGAGGCGACGAAGTCCCCGCACATCCGGCTTCAGGTCGTTCCCTTCGAGGCCGGCGGTCACGCCGCGGCCGGCGGCGCCTTCACCATCCTGCGCTTCGGTGACCAGGACCTGCCCGACATCGTCTACATCGAACAGCTGACCAGCGCGATCTATCTGGACAAGCGCGAGGACCTCGACTACTACGCGGTGGCCATGGAGCGGCTCTGCGTGGAGGCCGAGCCGCCGGAGCGCACGCCGGAGATCCTGGGCCGGATCCTGGACGAGGTCGCCCGGCGCTGACCCCCGCGGGGGCTTCACGACACCGGCCGCCGGCGGCGGGGTCGGACGACCTCACCTCGACTGATCCTGATGTCGTTGACGGTCACGGATCGGTGCGCGTAGTCTCTGAATCGATCCAGACTGAATCGATTCAGAGAGGCGGCCCGGTGAAGCCGACCCTGCAGGACGTGGCGGACGCCGTCGGCGTGTCCCGCAGCACCGTCTCCAACGCGTACAGCCGCCCCGACCAGCTCTCCGCGGCGCTGCGGGCGAAGATCCTCGACGCCGCGCAGCGGCTCGGCTATCCCGGCCCCAACCCGACCGCCCGGTCGCTGCGCCGCGGCTTCGTCGGGGCGATCGGCGTGCTCTTCACCTCGCAGCTGTCGTACGCCTTCACCGACCCCTTCGCGGTGCGCTTCCTCGCCGGCCTCAGCGGCGCCGCCGAGCGGCACGGCAACAGCCTCCTGCTGGTGCCGCTGCCGGCCGACCGCGCCCAGGTCCGCACCGCCGTGGAGAACGCCTCGGTCGACGGCTTCTGTGTCTACTGCGCCGGCGACGAGGACTGGGCCCTCGACGCCATCCACGACCGCGGTTTGCCCTACGTCACCACCGCGCCCCGGGAGAACGCCGGGCCGGCCGACCGCTACGTCGGGATCGACGAGCGAGCCGCCGCCCGGTCCGTCGCCGACCATGTCGCTGCCCTCGGCCACCGGCGGGTGGCCCTGCTGGGAGATGCCGTCCTGCCCGACGCGCCACCGGGGCCGTTGGCGCTGGCGGCCCCGCAGGACGCGCCGCATTCCGTGACCCGTGGCCGGCTCGCCGGCTTCGCCGACGCGTTCGCGGCGGTCGGTGTCGACTGGCCCGCGATCACCGTGCTCAACGCCGCCGGCAACAGCCGCGCCGCGGGGGCCGCCGCGGTCGCCACCACGTTCGCCGGCGACGATCCGCCGACCGCCGTGCTCGCCTGTTCCGACGTGCTCGCGCTCGGCGTCCTCGACGCCATCGCCGA
>NZ_QGGF01000039.1 GCF_003857015.1 Micromonospora globispora
GGGCGTCGCGTACGCCTCGAGCGCGGCGACCGCCTGGGCGCGGACCTGCTCGGCCAGCTCCGCCGGGGCGACCACGGTCACGTCCGGCCCCAGCCCGAGCACGAACCGGCGCGCCCAGCCCAGGTCGGTGACCCGCAGCGACACCAGCCACTCGTCCCCGTCGCCGGCCTCCACCCGCTCACACGGGTAGTACTCGGTGATCCACCGCTCGCCCCGACCGATCCGCAGGGTGATCAGCGGGAGGTCCGGGGACGGGCGGAACACCCCGTCGCTGAGGTCGTGCGGGCGGGCCTGCGGCGGCACGACCGCCGGCTCGTCCAGCTCGGTGACCGCGTCGATCCGGTCCGCCCGGAACAGCCGCATCCCCTCCGCCCGGCGGCACCACGCCTCGACGTACGCCCGGCCGCCGACCATCAGCATCCGCAGCGGGTCGATGGTCCGCTCGGTGGTCTCGTCCCGGGCGGCGGTGTAGTAGGTGATCCGGAGCGCCCGGCCGCGCTCGACCGCCGCCCGCAGCTGCTGTGCCCGCTGGGGGTCCCCGGGCAGCCGGACCTCCACCGGCGCGCCCGCCAGGTCACCGGCCGCGCTCTCGATCTTCGCGAGGGCCCGCTCGACGGCCTCCCGGTTGGCCACCCCGGGCGTCTCCGCGAGCATCCGCAGCGCCACCACCAGGGCCAGGGCCTCGTCCGGGGTGAGCCGCAGCGGCCGGTCGATCCCGGCGTCGTAGGTGATGGTCACCCGGTCGCCGTCGAAGGCCATGTCGATCAGGTCACCCGGGCCGTACCCGGGCAGCCCGCACACCCAGAGCAGCTCCAGGTCCTCGCGCAGCTGCTTCTCCGTCACCCCGAGGTCGCTCGCCGCCTCGGCGATCTCGATGCCGGGGCGGGCCAGCAGGTAGGGCACCAGGTTGAGCAGCCGGGCCAGCCGGTCCGCCGAGGCGCGGCCGGCCCGAGGTGCGGGCCGGGTCACCGGGCACCTCCGGCGACCGCCAGCTCGTCGTGCCGGGCCGCGATCTCCTTGAGCCGCTGGATGACCGCCTCACGTACCTCCGGCGGCTCCAGCACCCGCACGTCCGGGCCGTACCCGACGAGCTGGCCGGCCAGGTAGTCCGAGTCGGCGTACGGCAGGACCAGCCGGTCACCGTCGGGCCCGGCGGTGCTGCTCACCGCCCAGCGGCGCAGCCCCGCGGCCCGGCCCGGGGCGACCAGCACGGTGGCCCGCCCGGTCCGCTCGACCGGCCCGGACCAGCGGGCGACGTGGCTGATCAGATCCACCCGGGCGGGTGGCTCGTACGCCCCCGGCTGACCGGTCACCCGCACGGCGCCGACCACCCGGGACAGCCGGAAGCAGCGGGTCGCCTCCCGGTCCAGGTCGTGGCCGACCACGTACCACCGACCACGCCAGCAGACCACGCCCCACGGCTGCAGCCGGCGGCGGCTCGGGGCGTCCCGGTCGGGCACCCGGTAGTCGAAGTTGACCTCCCGCCGGTCCCGGGCGGCGGCGGTGAGCGGTGCGAACGCCGGATCGACCGTGACCATCGGCTCCAGGCCCAGGGTGGCCTGCGGGTCCACGTCGACGCCGGCGGCCCGCAGCTTCGCCAGGCCGGAGGAGGCGGCCGCGGCCAGGCCGGCGTGCTGCCAGAGCCGCGCCGCGATGCCCACGGCAGCGGCCTCGTCCGGTTCGAGGGGGATGTCGGGCAGCGCGTACTCGCGGGGGGCGATCCGATAGCCCGGCTCGGCGTCGAAGACGCTGGCGGTGCCGGTCTCCAGCGGCACCCCGAGTTCCCGCAGCTCGGCCTTGTCCCGTTCGAACTTGCGCTGGAACGCCTCGTGGTCCTTGGCGTCGTTCGGATCGTGCTCGTAACCGGGCACCGTCGCGGCGATCTGCGCGGCGGTCAGGAACCGTCGCGTGGACAGCAGGCAGATCACCAGGTTGACCAGGCGTTCGGTCCGGTTCCGCGACACGTGTGAACGCTAGCAGCCCGCGCCGCGTGGGCGTGCACCCACGCGGGCGCGGCGTGCTGTGACGTCGGCTCGTGGGCGATCCACGCCACACCCGGGCGTCGCGCCCTCACTCGCCGGGCGACCGGTCCGTACCGGCCATAGGGTGACCCCATGTCGGAAGCCGAAATCAAGCGGGAGAGCGTCGGCACGGTGGTCATCGCCGGCGCGGCGAACCTCGCCATCGCGATCGCCAAGCTGGTCGCCGGGCTGATCTCCGGCTCCGCGGCGATGCTCTCCGAGGCCGCGCACTCGGTCGCCGACACCACCACCGAGGTGCTGCTCTACCTGGCGCTGCGGAGGGCGGCCCGCCCGGCGGACACCCGGCACCCGTTCGGCTACGGCAAGGAGAGCTACGTCTGGGCGTTCCTCGCCGCGCTGTTCACCTTCGTGGCCGGCGCCGGCTTCGCCATCACCCACGGTGTGACCACCATCCTGGTGCACGAGCACACCGGGAACTACCTGGCGTCGTACATCGTCCTGGCGATCTCCTTCGTGATCGAGTCGATCTCCCTGGCCCGGGCGCTGCGCCAGGTCCGTACGGAGTCCCGACGCTGGCGGACCACCCCGCACCGGTTCCTGCGGTTCACCGCCGACACCACCGTCAAGGCCGTCTTCCTCGAGGACAGCGCCGCCCTGATCGGTCTGCTGCTGGCCGGTGCCGGGCTGGGCCTGTCGCACCTCACCGGGGACGAGCTCTACGACGGCATCGCCTCGATCCTCATCGGCATCCTGCTGCTGGTGGTCGCCGGCATCCTGGCCAAGAGCAACATCTCGCTGCTGGTCGGCCGGGCGGTGCCGGAGCGCCTGCACCACGAGATCGAACGCGAGCTGGCCTGCCTGGAGACGGTGGCCCGGATCGACACCCTGATGACCATGCAGCTCGGCCCGACGGACATCCTGATCGCCGCCAAGGTCGACTTCCACGACGACGCCACCGGCGCCGACATCGAGGCCGCCGCGGACGAGGCCGAGCGCCGGCTGACCGAGCGGTACCCGGAGATCGCGTACGTCTTCCTCGACCCGACCCGGTCGCTGCCGGGTGCCATCGGCACGCGGGCCCGACGGACCCAGGACGAGCAGGGGCGGCCGGTCGACCAGGGCGCCACCGGCCAGTCCTGACCCGGACGCGGCCGGCCGGGCGGGCGCGGATAGCGTGCCCGACATGGTGCGATGGCGGTCCGGCACGGTCACGGCGGTACGGCGGCGGTGGGCCGGCGCGGCCGAACTGGACGTCGTCCTCCCCGACGGGACCCCGATGCGTGCCCTGGCCTACCCGGCGCTGGTCGGCGACCCGGAGCCCGGGGACCGGGTGCTGCTGAACGCCGGCGCGCTGCTGATGGGTCTCGGCACCGGCGGGTACGCCCTGGTGGTGGCCCTGCCGGACCGGCTGCCGCCGGACCCGCCGCAGGCCGCCGACACCCGGGACGCCGGGCACCTGGTCAAGGCCCGCTACACCCCGCTGCAGCCCATCCTGCTCGGGGTGGACGAGGAGGCGTCCCCGCACCACGAGGTGCTCGCCGCCGCGGAGAGCCTGGACGGGATGCCGGTGGTCACCGCCGACCTGCACTCCGCGCTGCCGGCCGTCCTCGCCGGCATCCACGCCGACGCCCCGGACGCCCAGGTGGCGTACCTGCTCACCGACGGCGGAGCCCTGCCCGCCTGGTTTTCCCGCACCCTCGCCGGGCTGGCCGACCGGCTCGTCGGCACGGTCAGCGTCGGTCAGGCCTTCGGCGGCGACCTGGAGGCCAGCACCCTGCACAGCGGGCTGCTCGCCGCCCGGCACGTGCTGCGCGCCGACGTCGCGATCGTCGCCCAGGGGCCGGGCAACCTGGGCACCGGCACCCGGTGGGGCTTTTCCGGGGTGGCCGTCGGCGAGGCGGTCAACGCGGTCGCCACCCTGGGCGGTCGGCCGGTCGGCTCGCTGCGGATCTCCGCCGCCGACCCCCGCCCCCGGCACCGCGGCGTCTCGCACCACAGCCTCACCGCGTACGGCCGGGTGGCGCTCGCCGCCGCGGACCTGGTGGTGCCCGACGGCCTCGACCCGGCCCTCGCCGACGAGGTCGACGCGGCGCTGGCCCCGCTGGCGCAGCGGCACCGGATCGTCCGGGTACCGAGCGACGGGTTGGACGCCGCGCTGCGGGCGAGCGTGGTGCCGCTGTCGACAATGGGTCGGGGGCTCGACGCGGACCACGGCTACTTCCTGGCCGCGGCGGCGGCCGGCCGGCACGCGGTCCACCTGCGGGGCTGACCGGGGGTCAGCTCGCGGTGTACCCGTTACTGACGATGTGGGCGGCGGCCCGGTCGTAGGCCTCCGGGTCTTCGGGAGCCCAGGTGCCCAGCCCGTCGACGTAGCGGTTGTACATGCAGAACGCTGCGGCGATCAGCACCGTGTCGTGGATCTCCAGATCGGTGGCGCCCTCGGCGCGGGCCGCGTCGACCATCTCGCGGGTCACGGCGCGGCCGCTGCGCTGCACCGCCGCCGCGATCCGCAGCAGGGCCCGCAGCTTGCCACTCACCGGGGCGGTCGCCGGGTCGGCACGGACCTGGTCCACCAGCGGCATGCCCCGGGGCAGCTGGGCGGCCGCGAAGGCGGAGTGCGACGCGCAACAGAAACCGCACTCGTTCAGGCCGGAGACGTAGGCGGCGATCAGCTCCCGCTCCCCCGGCGTCAGGCTCGGATGGGGGGCGCGCAGCAGCGTCTCCGCCAGGTCGTTCAGCGGCTTCGCGGTCTCCGGCCGGAAGCGCATCGGCCCGTTGATGCCCGGGTGCGCCTGCTCGTCGAGACCGAGGTCGATGTGTGCGATGACGCCCTCCCCTGACCGCGCGTGCCGTTGGCGCCGAACCTCGCAGCTTCGGTGGCCGGCGCGCACCTTCGAGATTGCTCTGCTCGCCGGCCGACCAGGCATCGGCCCTGACCGGTGGGTGACCGTCGGTCGGGTGCGCACGTCGGAAGACGCGGCCGGCCCTCGACCGTCGCCATGCTGTGCAGGATCCCGGACCGGCCGCACCGCCCCCCCCCGCACTCCACCCCCACTGTCTCTTATAAACATTTGAAGCTGCCGACCAACGCA
>NZ_QGGF01000038.1 GCF_003857015.1 Micromonospora globispora
GGTTGGCTCGGCGCATCGCCGACGCCGGGTTCGCCGAACTACGCCGGCAACTCGGATACAAAACCTCATGGAACGGCGGGCGGCTGGTGGTGGCCGACCGCTGGTATCCGTCCTCGAAGACCTGCTCCGGCTGCGGCGCGGTGAAAACCAAACTCGCCCTGTCCGAACGCACCTACACCTGCACCACCTGCGGCCTGACCCTGGACCGGGACCTCAACGCCGCACGCAACCTCGCCGCACTCGCGGTCACCGTCGCCGGGAGTGGCTCGGAGACGCGAAACGGACGTGGAGCCGACCGTAAGACCCACCCCGGCGGGCTGGTGGCTGTGAAACGTCAACCCGGCACCGCCACAGCGGGCAAGACCGGGACCGTCCCACCGCAAGGCGGGACATCCGATCACATGCTCACCAAAGCATCATGAGAGGAAACGGTTTCCGCGCGCAGGCCAACGCAGCGCACCGCATGCGACAGACGCCGCACTGGTGGCCCGCCTCAACGGTCCTAACGGCAGCGAGGACTTCGATGACAGCCACTGGTTCACCTACGCGGGCGCTGGTCGCCGACGGGAAACTGACTGAGCGCCCGTGAGTAGCCGTAGTGTGCCCGCCCCGGCCAGATAGGCCACCAACGCGATCGGCGGTATCCCCAGCGGCTCGGGTGCCGACATGCGGACCATGCTGTTGATCAGCAGGCCGAGTACCACGACCGCGTAGCCGCCGACGGTGAGCATGGTCCGGGCGGTAGCAGATCTCCCCGTGACTTTCCGTTCGTGGTCCTGTTCGCGGCGCCGGTGGCCGGTGCGTACCTCGATCCGACCGAAGATGGCCACGAGTGCCAGCAGCACCACGGCCAGCGCCAGCAACCAGGGCAGGCGCCAAGCCCACCAGCTTGCGGTGTCGATGGGCGGGGCGGGCAACCAGTGCATCGCGTTCAGCGCGCCGACCAGCACCAGCACCGCGCTCAGGTGCCACAGGAAGATGGTCAGGACGACGGCGTTCATTCCGATCACCGCCCGCCAGGGGCCGCGGCGGCGCAGCCATCGTTCGGCCGGACCGCGCAGGAGCAGGATTATTCCGAGTTGGAGGGTGGCCAAGGCGAGCAGTGCCAGGCTCGGCGGCGAGGAGTTGTCCAGCCGCTCGCCGGGCACCATGAGCATGGTGACCGGATAGGGGCCGAGGACGGTCAGCAGCAGCAACGCGACGAGACCCACAATCAGGAGGGCCACCGCGACCGGCCAGCCCAACGGCAGCCGGTGAGCGAAGAGTCCGCCCCGCCCGATCCCGGGGTCAGCCTTCGCGCCGTCGCTCTCCGCGGCTGTCGTGGCGTACCTGTCGTACCAGGCGAAGCCGATCTGATGGATGACCAGCCAGCCGAATAGGAAGTTGGCACCGGAGAGCGGACCGGGGCCGAAGAGCCGTCCGAGATCGCCGGCGGCCACCAGAGCCACCAGCACCAGCGGTACGACGAACCCGAAGCGGCGGTGCAGCGGATACATGATCGGGGTCAGCGCCACCACGGCGACGTAGGCGCTGAGGAACCACAGCGGGATGGTGGCGAACGAGACCGCTGTCCTGATCTCAGCCGGATCTGTGCCGATCAGGAGCGCCAGCAGACTGCCGACGGCAAGCGTGACGAGCAGTATCGTGGTCGGGCGGATCAGCCGGGCGCTGCGGTCCAGCAACCATTCGGTGGCGATGCCACCGCGCGCCCGGTGACTGGTCAATGAGGCGGCGTTGGCGAAGCCGCCGACCAGGAAGAAGACCGGAATTACCTGGAAGACCCAGGTGAGCGGATAGGCCCAGCGCAGTTCGGGCAACGCGTCGTAACCGGTGAGCTGACCGGAACGGTCGTAGACGACGACGGTGGTCAACCAGTGGCCGAGCACGACCAGGGTGATCGCTAGCGCCCGGAGCAGATCGACGTAACGCTCCCGCCCGGACGGCGTCAGCTCGGCGAGCTGACGCACGCGATCCATGGGACCACGCTAGTCCACCCGCGGGCGATGTCGCGGGGCTTTCGCTCCATCCCCGGGCCCGCTGCCGTCCTCACACCTGCCTTGGCACCTTTCCGGTGCGGGTGAGCATCAAGCGCATCGCCTTGTGCCCAACATCGGCGGCCGGGTCGAACATCAATGATCTCCAGCAGGAGCGTCGCGTCCGGCAGACGGTGGTGGACCGTCTAGCCGGACGAGTCCTGCCGGGATCCCTGTCGTGGACGTGCGCGGCGCAGCACATACCAGGCCCCGCTAAGCAGGAACAGGGCGGCGCTGACCAGCAGCCACCGCGTGAGGTACGACTGCCGGTGCAGGCCGGTCGCGGCGAGGTACGTGTCCCGGCCCTGCCGCAGGATGCCCGGCAGGTACACGAGGAAGAGCAGGCCCGAGGCGAGCGCCGGGAAGCGCACATGGTTCAGCACGGACGGCCGGGATCGCGGGGCGGCGCGGCGGGCGTCGACGGTTCGCCGCAGTGTCCGGTCGGCAAGCGCGTAGACCGGGAACAGGACGAAATCGTGGGCGACGGCCGCCCCGACGAACCAGAGCAGCATCCGACCGGCGGTCGGCTCCCCGGCGAGCCGCAGCACGATCCAGGCGGTGACGGCGAAGGCGCCGACGACCAGCAGCAGATGCCGAGGACTGGAACCGTAGCCGGTCCGGAACCGGGCGGAGAGCTCACGCATCGGACCGGAAGGTGATGTCGGCGACCCACTTGGTGCAGTGCACGCCGGGCAGGGCCGGGACGATGACCCGCGCGGGGTAGCCGTGGTCGAGGGACAGGTCGGCGCCGTTGACCCGCAGGGCGAGCAGGGAGTCGCCGTCGAGAACCTGGTTGGCCTGCAGGGTCGCCTGGTTGAACAGCCCGGCGCGTTCCAGGGAGCGGACGTGCGCGGAGTCGGGGGCGCTCACCCCCACGAGGGCGGCGAGGTCGCGCAGGCGTACGCCGGTCCAGGTCTGCAGGGTCGACCAGCCTTCGACACAGCCGATCGGCAGGCGGACCGTGTGCTGGCGCATGGCCAGCAGCTGGGCACGGCCGAGCGTGACCTCCCTGTCCTTGCCGCGGACGGTCAGCCGCCAGCCGTCGGTCATCTGGACGCCCGCCGCTGCTGCGCTCCGGTTCACCGGAAAGCCGTTGGGGCCTTCCCCGGGCTGCCGTCCCCTCGGCAACAGCAGCGCCGTGCGGCGCCACACGCCGTCCAGGGTCTGTCCGACGGTGAGCGCGGCGAGCAGCACGGACAGGCCGCCGACCAGGGTCAGCGCCCCGCGCCGGCTGATGGTGGCGGTGTCGGGACGGGCGGGTACCAACCCGTCCGGGTCGGGCGGCTCGGGCCGGATCGTCGGGGTGTGCAGCTCCCGGCGCAGCGGTCGGGACCGTAGCGCGGACACCAGCCGGGGCAGCCTCAGCGCCACGTGGACCACGAACGCCGCGGTGAAGACCCATGCGCCGAAGTAGTGCGCGGTGTAGAAGTCGAAGCCGAACAGGTACGCGTACTGGATGTTGAGCAGCCCGGTGCCGATCTGGAAGAGGATCCCACCGACGAGCAGCAGCAGGGACAACCGCTCCAGTACCTGGGCGAGGGAGCGGGCCGGCGGCCAGTCGAACAGCTTCGGGATCACCGACCAGAGCTTGGCCAGCACCACCGGGATCAGGATGATCCCGAGCGTCACGTGCAGCCCCTGGGTGACCCGGAACAGCCACGACGGCCGGGTCGGCCAGTCGAACGGTGGCAGCCGGAGCCAGCCGACGTCGCCGGGGAACGCCTGGCCGAACTGCGGGCTGTAGGCGGCGTAGTCGAGCAGGCCCGTGATGATCACCAGGGGTAGGCCGGCGAGCAGCACCGCGCCGTACACGGAGGTGAGCCATGGGCCGCGCAGCGGGCTGCGCCACCGGCCGGCGATGCCGCGGGCCCCCGGTGGTGGATACCGGTCCATCGCCCGCCACAACCCGCGGGGGAAACCGTCCGCCGGATCGGTGCGCGGCGACTCCGGCGCCCGCGTGAAGTCGTTGCCGGACACGGGCTTCCTCCTCTCATCGCCGGGTCGCCCGTCGGCCGATACGGCAGGTGCCGGGCGGGGTCACGGCCGGTTGCCGGGTTCCACCTCGGACGCTAGACGCGACGGCCGCCGTCCGGACCGGTTCCCGGCGTTACGGAACGCTTACCGGTCCCTCGGCGTCCCGTCCCGACATCCACCCCGGACGGGTGAACCACCGGCGGAACCTGTTGCGAAGTCCTTACGTCCGTCCCGAACCAGCTCCGACCCGGCCGCCGCGGCCCTACGGTGACCGGGATGCGGGTACTGGTCACCGGCGCGGCCGGGTTCATCGGATCGCAGGTCGCCGACCTGCTCGTCGCCGAGGGGCACGAGGTGGTGGCGGTGGACGCGCTGCTGCCGCAGGCGCACGGCGGAGAGCTGCCGGACTGGTCCAGGCGGCACGATCCGGTGCTGGGCGACGTCCGGGATGCGGCGCTGCTGGACCGGCTCCTGCCGGGGGTGGACGCGGTCTGTCACCAGGCGGCGATGGTGGGGCACGGCCTGGACCCGGGCGACGCGCCGGACTACGCCAGCCACAACGACTACGGCACGGCGGTGCTGCTGGCGGCGATGTACCGCGCCGGCGTGGACCGGCTGGTGCTGGCCAGCTCGATGGTGGTCTACGGCGAGGGCCGCTACGAGTGCGCCGAGCACGGCACCGTCCGGCCCGCGCCGCGCCGCCCCGCCGACCTCGACGCCGGCCGGTACGACCCGACCTGCCGGCAGTGCGGTGCCGCCCTCACCCCGGCCCTGGTCCCCGAGGACGCGCCGCTGGAGCCGCGCAGCACGTACGCGGCCAGCAAGGTCGCCCAGGAGCACCTGGCCGCCGCGTGGGCGCGGCAGACCGGCGGCGGGGTGTGGGCGCTGCGCTACCACAACGTCTACGGGCCGCGGATGCCGCGGGACACCCCGTACGCCGGGGTCGCCTCGATCTTCCGGTCGGCGCTGGCCGACGGCCGGCCGCCCAGGGTGCTGGAGGACGGCGGGCAGCGGCGCGACTTCGTCCACGGCGCGGACGTGGCCCGGGCGATCCTGCGC
>NZ_QGGF01000037.1 GCF_003857015.1 Micromonospora globispora
TCAACCTGGTTGAGCGCTGGTTCGCCGACCTGACCGAGAAGATGATCCGTCGTGGCGTGTTCCGCAGCATCGACGACCTCGTCGCCGCCATCGAGGAGTACCTGCGCATGCACAACGACGACCCGAAACCGTTCGTGTGGACCGCCACAGCCGAATCGATCCTGGCCAAGGTCCGACGTGGACGAGTTGCCCTCCAGCAAACGGCTAGTCAAAACTGAGACAGAACACTAGATCTGTACCTGCTGGGACGGCGGCTCGCGAAGATCGGTGAGGCCGCTCTGGAAGGGCCGGGGGCCGAACGGTTGCCGCCCGCGCTGGCTCTGGTCCTAGGTGACGTGTTGATGCACCCGGATAGCTCGATTAGCGAGATCACGGCCCGGACGGGCTACCCGCAGGGCTACGTGTCGAAATCGGTCAACCGGCTGCGGGAGTGGGGCGTGGTCGAGACGGCGACGGACCCGGCCGACGGCCGGCGCACCCTGGTCCGAGCCACGCGTACGGTGCCCACGCGAATCGAGGAGCGGGCGAAGGCGCCGGTCGACGCGGTGTTGGCCGGTGCGTTGGACACCGCAGACTCCCAGGTGGTGGCCGAGGTTAGGGCGGCGTTGGAGTTGCTCGTGGACCGGCTTGTACCCAAAGGAGCGCGCACGAGAAGTCCGGCGTTGCACGCGGATCGCGCCGGGGTCCGCCGGCCGTCGGGAGGCAGTTCAGCGTAACCCTGGGTTCGACGACCAGGTAGAGCACCGGCCAGACGCAGCTAAGCGTCGTACCGCTGGGGACCGCCCGGTTCGTGCCGCGTGGACGTCCGATCGGTGGCATCGGATCACGATCGATTCAGGATGGAGACGGCGATGTTGTTGTTACGGGGACCGGGTGCTCACGTGGTGGGCGCCCTTGTCGGGGCGGTGCTGGTGGCCGCGGGTCTGGTCAGCGGGCATGTCGCGTTCGCAGTTGTCGGCGGCGCGATGCTCATCGCCACGGGTGCGCGCACCTACGTCGGATGGCTGGCGCGTCGCCGGGCGTCGAGCAGCGGGACGGCCGAGCGGTGACCATGGATCCGGATCGGCCGGGGACGGGGCCATGGCCGGCTCCGCGGCTGTCGAAGCTCGCACCGAGATTCGGATTGAGTCTCGTGCTCAACGGGGTGGTACCGGCGGTCATGTACGGCCTGCTGCGCTCCCGCCTACACAGCGATGTCGGCGCGCTAGCGGCTGGGGCGGCGGTACCGGCGCTATGGAGCGGCGTACTCGCGGCACGACGTCGCCGGGTCGACCCGGTCGCGCTGCTTGCCCTCACCGGTCTTGGCATCGCCCTGGGCGTTTCGCTGGCGTCCGGCGGTGGCACGCTGCCGCTGCTGCTGTGGCACGCGATGGTGACCGGGGTGGTGGGGTTGGCTTGTCTGATCTCGGTCCTGGTACGCCGGCCCCTGCTCGCGGTGGTGCGGCCGTTGCTTGTCCGCTCTCTCCGTCCCGAACACAGGCCTGCAGACAGCGCAGGGCCGCTGTCCGGTGCGGCCCACCGGCGATCCTTCATGGTGCTGACAGCCATCATCGGCGTGGGTTTCCTCGCCCACGCGGTCATGAACGTCGTGCTCGCCGTGACCCTGCCGACGAGCGGGTATCTGATCGTCTCCCGCATCGCCGGCTGGGCCATCACGGCCGCCGGCGCGGCGACGGTCGTCTGGTACATCAGGCGGGCAAAAGCCCGCATCCATAATGGCGAGACCGCCACCACCAACGCGACCGGCATCATCCGTCGACACGATCGTTGAGGCCGACTTTCTCACTTCGCAGCCGCGAGCATTCGCAGTCATCCGCAGAAGCCGACGACGACCGCGACCGGCATGTGACCGGCCCGATGCTTCCCTCCCACGTCCGACCAGCCACGAAGAGGCCAGCATGGACACAACGCAGACGGCAGTCCTGCGGGTGCCGGGCGCGCGCATCCACTACGAGCTTCACGGCGGGGCCGCTCCTTGTGCTCATTACGGCCGGAGCAGGTGACGCCAACAGCTACGACAACCTCATCGATCGTCTCGCCAGTCACTACACGGTGCTGACCTACGACCGACGCGGCTACTCGCGCAGCACCCGCGATGATCCCGCCCAGCCATTGGAGGTCGAGACGCACAGCGCGGACGTCGCGCAGCTGCTGAGCGTTCTGACCGCCGATCCGGGGTACGTGTTCGGCAGCAGCGGTGGCGGCGTCGTCGGACTCGACCTGGCCATCCGGTACCCCGCGAAGGTGTGCAGACTCGTCGCCCACGAACCGCCCACCAGGCAGCTGCTACCCGACGACGGCCAACTCCACGGTGGCATGTACGAGATCTATCGCCGGGACGGCGCCGAGGCGGCCATCCGGCACTTCGCGGCGAGCATCGGAGTCAACCCAGACCGCCGTGCCCGCGAACCGGGCGTGGAGGTCTCCAAGCCGAACGCCTGGTCCGCACCCAACCTGGAGTTCTTCCTGGCCCACGACGTCCCGGCCGTCGCGCGTTACAGCCTCGACCTGACGGCGCTCAAGGACACACCAGCACGGATCATGCCGGCCGCCGGAATCGCCTCACGGATGCACTGGCCCTACCGCTGCGCTGCCGCGCTCGCCGAGCAACTGGACACCGATCTCGTCGAATTCCCCGGCGACCACGCCGGGTTCGTCACCCACCCACAAGCTTTCGCCGATCGGCTGCACCAGGCTCTGCACGAATGACCCACACCTCATCGCATCGACACCGATCGGACCAGCCGCCGCGGCAATCTCGCAGCAGTCCTGTCCCCACCGAACGCCCTCTTCTCGGCATGACCGCGCGGTCAGCGGCAGATCCGGATGCGCGCTCGGGTCTGGCTGACGTCAGACGACGGTGGCGGTCACGGCCGACAGCAACCCGGGGTCAATGTCCAACGGGTTGCTGGTGCGTAGGGTGGCTTCCAAAGCAACCGCTGCATCACGTTCGGGCGAATCGGCATGGCACTCGCAGTCCAGCCATTCTGATGCGTAGTAGGCGTCGCCGATAACGCCACCGGGGTAGTCGAGGTCTGGGCCCAGTCGCGCCAGTTCCCGGACCGTCGCGAACTCGTCAGCGTCTGTTCGCGTGGCTACCGCCTGCCCAACCAACCGCCCGACCAACTCGCTGGCCTCGTCTGCGGGCAACTCAGTAATGGCAAGTTCAGACAGCAACTCGGGCACCAATTGGTCCACAAACCAGGGCGACGCCGTCCGAGACAGGCCGGCGAGTTCCGCAACGGCTTCCCCCTCCGCCCCTTGTGCGAGCAAGTGAGCGGCTACATCTGGCCAGTGACTGCTCAGTATGAGCCCAAGTTGGTGCGCACAACCAACGACACGGCGTTCATCGTTAGTGAGCACTCCGTTCACTCCACTGCCTCCAGTTTCGCTACCAATCCGCACCCAACATCATGCCCCGACCGTCCGGGGCGCCGACGTCCGCTATTCGGCAGAAGCGGATGCCTGGCACACCAGCCGTCGTGGACAGTCGGCGTCACGGTCCGTATCCGGCATGCTCAAGGCCCGTGTAACCATCAACTGAAGTCACCGTGTAACGCATCTGTGAGGCTCGCGGTGGTGGTCCTGGGTGGACTGCTGCCAGGATCGATGCCGGTGATCAGGGACTGACTCCTCACGCATCTGGCCGTCTATGGCGTGCCCTGCGCTTGACCTGTCGTCTCTGATCGCTGGCACCGGCCTGGCTCACCGTCTGGCCTGATCAGAAGCTTGCCCGCCGTGCGGCGTGGCTCATCACAGATGTGCCGTAGGTGTCTCCACCCAGGCCGGTGCCAACGTCAACCACCGCCCCTGGGAAGGAGCAGCGGCCTGATGCCCATGCTCGCAGAATCGGTCGACGCCGTCATCGGCGTGGACACCCACACCGACACGCACACCGCCTGCCTGGTCGATGGCACTGGCCGCGAGGTCGCGGCCGTCACCGTCGAGGCGAGCCCTGACGGCTACAGCGAGCTGATCGCCTGGGCCGCTCAGCAGGCGCCAGGCCCGCGATTGACCTGGGCGGTGGAAGGCTGCCGCTCGCACGGAGCCGGACTGCTGCGCGCCCTCCTGGCTGCGGGACAGCACGTCGTCGAAGCTGGTCGGCCGCAACGCGTCGGCCGCCGACCAGGCGGCAAGTCCGACCCGTCCGATGCCCGCCTGGCCGCCCGCACCACCCTGGCCGCAGGACATCACGCCCAGCCGCGCAGCGACGGCGACCGGGAAGCATTACGCATCCTGCTCGTGGCCCGCGAACACGCCAACGCAACCCGCACCGCCGCGATCAACGTGTTCAAAGCACTGCTGCTGACCGCACCCGACCAGCTGCGCGAGCCGCTACGCCGACAGTCAACCCCGCGGCAGACAGCCGCATGCGCCCTGCTGAGGGTCCACGCCCGCCACACCCCCGCCGAGCGGGTCCTGCGACAGACCCTACGCAACCTGGCCCAACGCATCCGTCAGCTCGACCGAGAGATCCGCGCCAACGAGCGCCAACTCCACGACCTGGTCGACACCATCATGCCCGCATTGCTGGCCGAACCCGGCGTCGGCCCAGTCAGCGCCGCACACCTCATCATCGCCTGGTCCCACCCCGGCCGATGCCGCTCCGAAGCCGCCTTCGCCGCCCTCGCCGGCGTCAGTCCACTGCAGGCATCCTCCGGCCGCATCACCCGTCACCGGCTCAACCGTTTCGGCGACCGGCAACTCAACCGAGCCCTACACACCATCGTCAACTGGCGCATGATCCACGGCCACGAACCCACCCAGCATTACCTCACCCGCCGACGTGCCCAACAGAAATCCGACGCCGAGATCCGCCGCTGCCTCAAGCGCTACACCGCCCGACACATGTTCCGGCTCATGGAAACCGCCGGAAGGACTTGACGAGCCATAGAAGCGTCAAGCGGAGTACGACACTGCCGGCTGCCGGCGATGCCTGGTCTCGCATGATGGTTGACGGAACGGCGTCGCAGGACGCTTGACACCAGGTCGTGATCGAATAGGTCCGGTGCTTGCGGTCGATGGTAAGGGTGTCAGGCTTCTGAGGCGGCCTGGTCCTG
>NZ_QGGF01000089.1 GCF_003857015.1 Micromonospora globispora
GGGCAGGCCATCGCCGTCCGGGGCGGCCTCGACGGAGGAGCCGCGACCGGCGGCGAACGGCAGCACCGGGCTCGCGGAGTCGGGGCGTTCCCGGCTGGGCCGGGCGGCCCGTGGCCGGGGCAGCGTGCTGAGCCGGGTCACCTTGGCCATCCGGCGGTCGTCCACCGTCGCCGCCTCGGCATCCGGGCCGGTCGGGCCCACCGCCGGCTCGTCGGTGACCAGGTCGGCCGGGATGAGCACCACCGCGGTGATCCCGGTGGGCGTGGCCCGCCGGAGCTGCACCCGTACGCCGTGCCGCTCGGCGAGCCGGGCCACCACGAAGAGCCCGAGCCGGGCACTGTCGGCCGGGTCGAACTCGGGCGAATCCGCCAGCCGGCGGTTGGCGTCCTCGACGGCCTGCGGCGACATGCCGAGACCCCGGTCGGTGATCTCGATGGCGTACCCGTTCGGCACGGCCTGGCCGGAGACCTCCACCCGGGTACCGGGCGGAGAAAAGACGGTGGCGTTCTCGATCAGTTCGGCGAGCAGGTGGATCACGTCGCCGACGGCCCGTCCCAGCACCCCGGCCGGCTGCATTGCGCCGACGTCGACCCGGTCGTACGACTCCACCTCGGAGATCGCGCCGCGGACGACGTCGACCGCGGCGACCGGGCTCCGCCAGCCCCGGCCGGGCGCCGCGCCGGCAAGGATGACCAGGTCCTCGGCGTGCCGCCGGAGCCGGGTGGCCAGGTGGTCCACCTGGAAGAGGCCGGCCAGCTCGTCCGGATCCTCGGCGTGCCGCTCCAGCCGGTCCAGCAGGGCCAACTGCCGGTGCACCAGGCCCTGGCTGCGCCGGGCGATGTTGAGGAAGACCTCGTTGAGGCCCCGGCGCAGGGCGACCTCGTCGACCGCCGCCTGGACGGCGGTCCGGCGCACCTCGTTGAACGCGCGCCCCACCTGGCCGATCTCGTCGCCGGCGTGGTCGAGCTCGGGCGCCTCCCGGGCGACGTCCACCTCCTCGCCGCGGCGGAGCCGGGCCACCACGTCGGGCAGTCGTTGCTCGGCCATCTCCAGGGCGGCCGTCCGGACGCCGGTCAACCGCCGGGCCAGCGAACGGCCGACCCGCAGCGCCACCAGGACGCTCACCACGATCGCGATCAGGCCGAGCACCCCGACGGCGCCGAGCCGGAGCAGGATGTTGACCGCCATCGGCACGGAGCGTTCGGCCAGCCCGTCGGCCTGACTCAGCTCGAAGTCCCGCAGGCCCTGCTGGACGGCCGCCTGGCTGCTCTCCCAGGTGCGCACGTCGAGCTGGGGCGGCAGGCCGTCGGCCCGGACGAGGGCGTCCTGCAGGGCGCGCAGCCGGACGAAGGCCGCCCCCTCGGTCAGCCGCTGGTAGGCGGCGCGGTCCGCCTCCGGCAGGTCGGCCACCGCCGTCTCGGCGAGGAACCGCTGGTTGTTGATGGTCCGTACGAGCTGGTCGTGCTCGCCCTCGGCGAACCGGCCGGCGACCAGCGCGCCGGCAAGCAGCGCATCGGTCTGGCCGAGCAGTTCCCGCGAGCGGCCGAGCGCGGTGAGCGCGAGCGCCTCCCGGTTGAGGTCCGCGTCGGGCAGCGTGGCCATCGCGGAGAACGCCTGGAAGGCCGAGGAGATCATTCCGTTGTAGAGGCCGAGCGCACCGGCCCGGTCCACCTGCCGCCGGTCGATGAAGCCGCGGCCGCTGGGCAGCGCGTCCAGCGCGGCCACCAACTGGTCGAGCCGGGTGTCGAGCAGGTCGGTGGCGGCGTCGCGCAGCTCGTCCCCGTCGACCCGGCGGCGCAGCTCGGCGACCGCCCGGTCGGTACGCAGCCGCTGCTCGGCCAGGGCGGGCAGCTCGGCGTCACCGGCGAGTTGGACCACCGAGAGCCGGCGTTCCCGTTGCAGCTCGGCGACGGCCGTCTCGCCGGGACGGCCCAGGTCGTAGAGGAGGGTGCGGGCGGCGAGCAGATCCAGGGCGGGACCGAAGGTGAGCGTGGTGGCGAAGATCCAGAGGGCCAGCAGCGCCGTCACCGGACCGATGACCAGCGCGGTCAGCTTGGCGCGGATCGGCCAGTCGCGGGTGTTCATCAGACCTCGCCCGGAAGGATTCGCAGGGGTGGCACCGGCACCGGCCGGGCAGTTTCCCGGCCACGGCGCCGGGCCCCGGCTCGGGCACCTTGGGCAGGATACGTAATCACGGACCGAAGCACTACCGGCCGTTCGCCGGTAACTACCGTCTGGGACGTTCCGCTGTGGAGGACCAACGGCGCGAGCGCCCCGCCGGTAGGAACCGGCGGGGCGCTCGTGGTCGGAGGCGCGGATCAGGCGTTGACCGAGATGCCGAGTCCTTCGGCGACCCGACGGCCGTACTCCTCGTCGCACTGGCTGAAGTGCCAGACCATCTTCTCCTGGAGGTGCTTGTCGCACTGGGACAGGTTGGTGACCAGGTTGAGGATCAGGTCGTCCCGCTGCCAGTCGGCCATCTCGCGGTAGCGCCGGCCGGCCTGCGCGTAGTTGTTCTGCCGCTCGATCGGCGCCTTCATGATCTGGCCGGAAACGAACGGGCGGTACTCCCGGTAGGACTCGTCGGCCTCGGCCAGTCCGGCCACCGAGGACGGCTCGAAGTTGATGTGCGGGTTTTCGCCGCGGTTGTCCACCCCGTACGACATCTGGCCGCCGGTCTGATTGGTGCTCACCGGCACGTCCTCCCGCGGCCGGTTGACCGGCAGCTGGAGGTAGTTCGGTCCGACCCGGTAGCGCTGGGTGTCCGAGTAGGAGAACGTCCGGCCGGCCAGCATCTTGTCGTCGGAGAAGTCGATCCCGTCGACCAGCACACCGGTGCCGAAGGCGATCTGCTCGTTCTCGTTGTGGTGGTCGGTGATGTTCCGGTTCAGCGTCATCATCCCGACCGGCAGGTACGGGAACTGCTCCTCGGGCCAGATCTTGGTGTCGTCCAGCGGGTCGAAGTCCAGCTCGGGGTGCTCGTCGTCGCTCATGATCTGGACGTTGAGCTCCCACTGCGGGTACTCGCCACGCTCGATCGCCTCGTACAGGTCCTTGGAGGCGTGACCCAGGTCGGTGGCCTGGATGGCGTCCGCCTCGGCCTGGGTGAGGTTGTGCTCGCCCTGCTGGGTCAGCCAGTGGAACTTGACCAGCACGCCTTCGCCCCCGGCGTTGACGAACCGGTAGGTGTTCACGCCCGAGCCGCGCATGGTCCGGTAGTTCTTCGGGATGCCGTACGGGGAGAAGAGCCAGGTCAGCATGTGCATCGACTCGGGGGTGTTCGACATGAAGTCGAAGATCCGGTTCGGCTCCTGCCGGAAGGTCACCGGGTCGGGCTTGAGCGAGTGGATGACGTCCGGGAACTTGATCGCGTCCCGGATGAAGAAGACCTGGAGGTTGTTGCCCACCATGTCCCAGTTGCCGTCGTCGGTGCGGAACTTCACCGCGAAGCCGCGCGGGTCGCGGGCCGCCTCGGAGGAGTCGCGGCCGCCGATGACGGTGGAGAAGCGGATGGTGACCGGGGTCTTCCCCCTGGTCTGGAACAGCTTGGCGCGGGTGTACGTCGACGCCGGCTGGTCGCCGATCGTCCCGTACGCCTCGAACTCGCCGTGCGCGACGAAGCCTCGCGCGTGCACCACCCGCTCGGGGATCCGCTCCCGGTCGAAGTGGCTGATCTTCTCCAGGAAGTGGTAGTTCTCCAGCGTCGCCGGGCCGCGCGAGCCGACGGTCCGCTGCTGCTGGTTGTTGTGCACGGGGTGGCCCTGACGGGTGGTGAGGATCGGCTTGGAGTTCGGCATCACCCCACCCAACCGGCTTTTCTGGAATGAGTCAAGTTTTGGTGGCAGGGTCGTCCTGTGGGCCGCGCCAAGGGCGGCGGGGGTTTCGGGTGCGGAATGGGTAAGGAAAGTGCCCCGGATCGGGATTGGCGATCAGTGCGCGGAGGGAATACCAGCGGGCGAAGGAGGAGCCATGTCGCCCACACAGGTAGTCGTCATAGTCATCGTCGTGTTGGTGCTCGCGGCGCTGGCCGCGGTCGCCGTGGTGGCGAGCCGCCGCCGCGCGCTCAAGCAGCGCTTCGGTCCGGAGTACGACCGGGCCGTCGCCGAGCAGGACAGCCGCAGCGCGGCCGAGCGGGAGCTGCGGGAACGGGAACGCCGGCACGCCCAGCTGGAACTGACCCCGCTCAGCCCCGAGTCGCGGGCCCGCTACGCCGCCGCCTGGGAGGAGCTCCAGGTCCGGTTCGTGGACTCCCCCGCCGACACCGTCGGCGACGCCGACGAGCTGGTCAGCCGGCTGATCGCCGAGCGTGGGTACCCCACCGGGGACTTCGACGAGCAGATCGCCCACCTCTCCGTCGAGCACGCCCGCACCCTGACCCACTACCGGGACGCCCACGAGATCCGGCTGCGCAACGAGCGCGGCGAGGCCACCACCGAGGAGCTCCGTCAGGCGTTGGTCCACTACCGGGCGCTCTTCGCCGACCTGCTCGGCGAGGACCCGGTCGGGCACCAGCCGCCGCCGGAGCAGCGCCACCCGGACCACCCGCATGACGACGTCACAAGCCGCTGAGGAGGCCGCCGCGATGCGCCAGGAAGAGCAGCAGGTCAGGAACGAGCACCCGGAGGCCGTCCGGTCCGCGCCGGTGCCGGTGCCGCCACCGGGCGACCTCGGCGACGGGGACCGGCGCGACGCCGCCCGGACCGACGTGCCGGAGGACGCGCTGGACGATCGGGGCACCTTCGACGACCCGGCGGTGGTGGGCGACCGGCCGGACGACCGGTTGGACGCCGACCGGCGTACGGATGAGGCGGAGGCGCTGGACGAGACCCGCCCGGACGACCTGCGGGAGACCCGGGCGGCGACCGCGGACGCGGAGGCCGCCGACACCGACCGGGAGGGCCGGCCGGAGTTCCACGAGCCGGCGCCGGTGCCGACCACCTTCGGCGCGGCCACGGTGGCCGACGCGGTGGCCGCGTCGGCGATGGCCAGCGGGCGGCCGGAGGACGAGCGGGACCCGCGCGGCGAGGACACCGCCGTGC
>NZ_QGGF01000435.1 GCF_003857015.1 Micromonospora globispora
GCACCACCTGACCCGGCCGCTGCGGGCCGCCGCGACCAGGTCAGCCAGGGGCCGGGCGGGCGCGGGGGAGGCCGGCGTGAAGGTGCCGAAGTGACCGCCGGCGTCCCCGCTCTGCACGACCAGGCCGTCCACCCCGAGTTCTGCCGCGCCCGCCGCCTCCGCCGCATCGGTGACCGTGAGCAGCACCCGGCTTCCCGCTCGCCGCAGGTCGCGGACGACGTCCGCCGGCGGCAGGCCGAAGGTGAAGCTGACCACCGGTACGGGCTCGCGCACCAGCAGGTCCACCTTCTCCGCCCAGTGGTCGTCGTCCTCGGTCAGCGGAGCATCGGCGAGATCGAGCCCGTACCGGGTGCCTTCGCCCGAGATCCGGGTGGCGTACCGCCGGAAGTCCGCCTCGCCAACCGGCACCGGGGCGGGGACGAAGACGTTCACGCCGAACGGCCGGCCCGCGGCCCGTACCGCGGCGATCTCCTCCGCGACCGCCGCCGGCTGCTTGTAGCCGGCCGCCAGGAACGCGAACGCCCCGCGCGCGCCCACCGCCTCCGCAAGTCGGACGGTGGTCGGGCCGCCGGCCATCGGCGCCGCGACCACCGGCAGGTCCATCCCGAGGAGTGCTTCCCGTTCCGCGTCCACCGCACCAGTCTGCCGTGCCGCGACCTGCTGCGGTGGGACCAGCGGAGCGGATCTCCGGCGCCGCCGGGATTGCCGCCCTATGGTGCGGGAGTGAGCGATGTGCCGCGCCGATGACTGCGTCGGGCCGGTCGGGAGGCGAAGGTGAGGAACGGATGCCCGCAGGAACGCTGCCGGCCCGGCCGCTGGCCGGTCGGGTCGCGGTCGTCACGGGGGCGGCGCGCGGCATCGGACGGGCGGCCGCCGTCGCCTTGGCCGAGGCTGGTGCCGACGTGGCCGGGATCGACATCGCCGGGCCGGTCAGCGCGATCCTCGACTTCCCACCGGCCACCCCCGAGGACCTCGCGGAGACCGGCCGGCTGGTAACCACCGCCGGTGGACGCTGGCGGGAGCACGTCGCCGACCAGCGGGACATCGGCGCCCTCCGGTCGACCGCGGCCGGCGTCGAGCAGGACTGGGGCGGCGTGGACATCGTGTTCGCGAACGCGGGCATCCAGGCGTTCAAGCCGCTGCTGGAGATGGCCGACGAGGACTGGCACGACCAGATCGACGTCAACCTGACCGGTACGGCGAACGTGCTGCGCGCGTTCGCGCCGCTGCTGGTCCGGCGGGGCGGGGGACGGATCATCGTCACCTCGTCCACGCAGGGGCAGCACGGCACGAGGTGCGGCGCCGCGTACTCGGCCTCGAAGTGGGGCATCATCGGGCTGATGAAGTCCGCCGCCCTGGAGTTGGGCGCGCACGGGATCACGGTGAACGCGGTGATTCCCGGCCTGGTCGACACCGCCCTGACCCGGCACGAGGACCGCTACGCCCAGGCCGTTGCCGAGGGTGGGCGGACCCCGTCCGGGGACGCCGTCGAGGACGAGCGGACGGCGGTCGAGATGCTGCGGGCGAAGACACCGCTGGGTGTCCCGTGGCTACAGCCGTCCGATGTGGCGCCGCTGGTGGTCTTCCTCGCCTCGGATCAGGCGCGCATGGTCAGCGGTACGTCGTTCGCCGTGACCGGCGGCGACAGCGCCCACGTCACCGCCTGATCCGCGAGGGTCGACCGGGCAGCGTCGGACGTGGCGTCAGCGCGGAGCGCCGGACCGGGGCGGGCGTTTCCGCCCGCCCCGGCGTCGTATCCGGTGTGTCACCGTTTCGCCTGCTGCTTGGCCGCCATCGGGTCCGTGCCCTTGTCGACCTTTTTGAGTGCGTCGCGCAGCTGCCCCTCGGTCATCTTGGAGTTGCCTTCGATGCCCTTGTTGTGGGCCTGCTGGCGCAGGTCGTGAAGTTTCTCCCGGTTGGTCATTGCTACCTCCGTTGTGCTTGCTCCGGAACCCGCCGCTTACCCGCGACGCCCGCGAAGCAACGTCGGAGCGGGCCGGATCAGCCGGTGGCGACCGAGGCCAGGTACCGGTCGGCGGCCTCCGGCGTCATGAACCACTCCTGGAAGTCGTTCGGGTCGCTGAAGCCGTTGGCGAAGCGCCGGGCGATGGTCGGGTTCTCGGCGGCGGCCCCGAGGAGTTGCTGCACGTGCGGCGGCAACGGCTGCAGCATTGCGTTGGTCCACCCGGTCACCGCCTCCCCGGCACCCGTCCAGAACCGCTCGAAGGTCTGCCCCATCCACTCCCGGTCGAACGGCTGGTCCCCACGCTCCAGGATGGACCCGAGGTAGGAGTACGCGCACTTGGCGGCGGTGTTACTGCCCTGGCCGGTGATCGGATCGTTGGCCACCACCACGTCCGCCATGCCGAGGACGAGCCCGCCCGAGGGCAGCTCCGCCACCGGGCGGCGCACCGTCGGGGTGTACCGGCCGGAGAGGGTGGCCCGCCCGTCGGTCAGCTCGACGTCGACACACCGGTCGTAGATCCACGGGGTGTAGCGGCGGACCAGGTCGAGGGTCAGCTTCAGGTGCTCGGCCGGGTCACGCCGCTCGGCCCACAGATCCAGCGGTCCGCCGGGCACCGCCTCCCAGAACAGGATCTCGCACGGCCCCGACACGGTCAGCGCGGGAATCACGAACAGTTCACCCAGGCCCGGTACGGCGTTGAAACTGACGTGCGGCACCGGCAGCAGCGGATCCGGGGTCATGCCGTGCACGTACGCGACGGCCAGTCCCCGCTGCGGTGCGGTGTGGACGGACCGCAGCGGATCCCGGTCGAAGACCCCCACCAGGTCACCCTTGCCGGCGGCCACGATGGTCAGGTCGTACCGGCCGAGTCGGGTCAGCCCGTCCAGGTCGGCCGTGGTCACCCCCTGGTAGTGCACGGTCCCGCCGCGCTGCTCGAACAGCTCCAACCAGGTCGCCATCTTCAGCCGCTGGTCGGTGCTCTGCGCCGGCTCGTCCAGCGGGCAGGGGATCCGCAGCGCCCGCTCCCCGGGTGGGGCGGACAGCGACACGTGCAACCCCTCGATCCGGGGCGCCTGGTCCTGCCACAGGTCGAGCCCGTACCGCCGCTCGGTCTGCAGCGCGGTGGCGAACATGGCCTGGGTGCTCATCACCCAGCCACTGCGGATCTCGTCCGGCGTGCGGGCGGACATGATGGTCACGTCGTAGCCCTCGGCGAGCAGGCTCAGCCCGAGTTGCAGTCCGGACTGCCCGGCTCCGACGATCAGGATTCTGCGCATCTGTCTCCTCCAGGTCGAGTCAGTGGGCGGCGAGCGCGCCGGCGGTGGGGCGGGGGTTGCGGGCCATCGCGTGTTCCACGACCGCGAGCAGCGCCCGGGCCACGGACTGCGGGTCGCGGGCGTCGCAGGCGATCAGCGGTACGCCGGCGGCCAGCGCGAGCGCCTCGCGGACCTCCTCCAGCGGGTGGTGCAGGACGCCGTCGAACAGGTTCACGCAGACCACGAAGGGCACGTCGCTGTCCTGCTCGAAGTAGTTGACCGCGGGGAACGACGCCGCGAGCTGCCGGGTGTCGGCCAGCACCAGCGCGCCGACCGCCCCCCGGCAGAGGTCGTCCCACATCGGCCAGAAGCGGGGCTGGCCGGGCGTACCGAAGAGGTAGAGCACCAGGTCGGTGCCGATGGTCCGGCGGCCGAAGTCCATCGCCACGGTCGTGGTGGTCTTGTCGATGCCCGGATCGAGCCGGTCCACGGTCTCACTGGCCGCCGTCATCCAGGCTTCGGTGTTGATCGGCGGGATCTCGGAGATGGACTGGACGCAGGTGGTCTTGCCGACGCCGAAGCCACCGGCGATCACGATCTTCGCCGACGTCAGCAGGGGGTTGTCAGGCAAGCTGGCGGAGGCCATCGCGGAGTCTCTCCAGGAGGCGGAAGTCGAGCGAGTGGGCGTCGTCATGGATCTGCAGGCGGTCGGTGGCGGCGAGGTCGTCGACGACCACCCGGGTCACGCCCAGCGTCATTCCGCACACCGCGGAGAGCTCGGCGACGGACCGGGCCCGGCGGGCGTGCTCGTACAGGGACCGGGCCTCGGGCAGCAGGCCCGAGGCGAAGACGGCGTCGTAGTACGGCACCGACACCAGGGTGTGCACCAGCAGCGGTTGCCGGGTGCGGGTTCGGCCCGCGGTCAGCACGTAGGGCCGTACCTTCCAGTACGTCATCGGCATGATCTGGTTCCTCGGCCGGCGTCAGTGCGGCTGGCTGGCGGTCAGGCGATGCAGGTCGCGGCGCGCCTGCGGGGTAAGGGCGTGCCACACCGCGGTGACGAACTGCGTCATCCGGTAGGAGACGACCCGCAGGTCGCAGCCGGGGGCGGCGGCCACGGCCAGGCCCGCGGACTCGCCGACCCGCATGAAGAGCAGGTGGCCGCGGGGTAGCCGCACCGTCAGGTACTCCGAGGCCCCGAGGTCGAGCAGTGACGCGCTGCGGTCGGCCATGCTGAGCAGGCCGGCGGTGAGTGCGGCGAGCTGGTCGCCGAGGTCGCGGGTGACGCCGCGGGAGGCGGCGAGCTGCAGGCCGTCCAGCGACACGATCAGGGCGTGCGTGACACCGGGTACGTCGTCGGCGAACTGGCGGATCAGCCAGGCGCAGTCAGGCAGCCCCTGCCCGGCGGTCGCCGTTCCGTTGCCGTTGCCGGGGAAAGCGTGGGTCATGGCAGCTGTCCTTCGTCGGTGGTTGCCTGGGCGTCGCTGACTCCGGCGGCGAACGCCGCCGTCTCGTCGGGCCACGACTGGGGGGAGGACTGGTCCTCCGGGGACGCCCGGTGCCCGGTGGCGGGGGTGCTCTCCGTACGGACGCTCTCCCGGGTCCGCCGGGGCAGCCCTCCGGCCGGGGACGTCGGGGCACGCTCGGCCTGCGGCTCGCCGGCCGGCTGTCCGCCGATCGTGCTGAGCTGCACGGTGGGGGCGTGGCTGGTGTCGTGGGCCGGGGTCATCGGCGTACTCCAGGGGTCGGCCCGGCCGCCGTCCGGCGGCGGCCAGTCGCCAGGGGGCTGCGGCGTGGCGGGGCCGGTGGGG
>NZ_QGGF01000036.1 GCF_003857015.1 Micromonospora globispora
GGGCGGCCCCGGCGAGCGAGGTGCCCGCGTCCGGGTCGACCGCACCGGCCAGCCCGCCCGGGCCGCTGCTCCGGTCGCCGGGACCGGTCGTGCCGTCGCTCACCGAACCACTGGTCGGGCCCGAGTGGTGGACGCCGGACGTGGTCGCCGTGGCGCCGGCGGTCCGGGTGAACGTGCCGGAGGCCGGGGCGGTCGACGGGGCGCCCACCGACGGGCCGCCGCTCGGCGTCGAGCCCGACCGGTCGAGGTTGCCCGGCAGGTCCGGATCTGGCGTCGGGGCGGTGACCACCCGGCCGTACGCGGAGAAGTCGTAACCCTCCGCCAGCTCGGCCACGACCTGGACCATCCGCTGGTGGGCCTTCTCCTGCTCCTCCTTGTCCTGCTCGTGGCCGAGGAAGCCGCCGACCACCGCGCCCGGCAGCCCGCCCACGAGCAGGCCCTTGCCCGCCCCGGCGAGCAGCTTGTCGTTGTCGTCCGTCTCGGCGGGGCTCTCCGCCTTTGCCTGGGCGGCGCGCAGCTCGTCCGCCATCATCGAGAGCGCCTGACGGACGTCGGTCATCCCCTCGGCGAGGTCGCCGGAGTAGCCGACCACCAGGTTCAGCCGGCGCTGGAACTCGCGGGCGGCGTCCCCCGTCCAGGTCTTGGCGAGGGCGTCCAGGTCGACGCGGAGGTCGCGGCCGAGGCCCTCCAGCGTGTCCTTGAGGGAGCTCCACTGCGCGCTCAGCCCGTCGATCTGCTTCGGGTCGCCGGCGTTGACGCCGTCGTAGAGCTCCCGGTGGCTGACGTGCTGGTAGCGCTGGGTGTACTCAGACACGCGGATCCCCCTTCGCCGGCCGCAGCGCCTCGTCCACACCGGTGAGGGCGGCGATGATGTCGGCGGCGTTCGCCGCGTTGCGCGCCTCGGTGGTCCGGTAGTTGGCCATGATCGTGCTGGTCGCCTCCTGGGCGGCCACGATCGCCTTGCGCAGCCGCTCGGCCTGCTCGGCGTAGCTCGCGTGGCTTTCGGTGTACCGACGCGCGTTCTCGGTGGCGTGGGCGAACGTGCCGAGCGCCGGTGGCCGGCACTGCATCTCGGTGTTGAGCTTCTTCAGCACCGACTCGGCCTCGGTCAGACGACCCGCCAACCGCCGGTGAAAGTCCTCCAAGGACAGTACGTCGACTGTCGTGCGCCCGGTCATGGCTGCATCCCCGTTGTCATCGTCGATAACCGTTGGCAGGACTCAGGTTAGTCGACCGGAACCACCCCGGGCGACCCTCGGACCGTCAGTCGGGAACCCGACGCGCGTCCACATGGGACGGCCCGGTTCAGCCGCCCTGGGCCGTCGCCTGCGGGGACTCCTCCGCCGCCGGAGATTCCGCCCCGGTCGGCTCGGCGGGAGCCGGGGTGCCACCGCCGGTCTCCGGGTCGAAGTAGGCCAGCGCGTCCTCCCGCTCGAGGGCCGGGCCGGTCGGGATGAGCGCCAGCAGGGACGCCGGCACGGCGAGCGGGGTCACCCCGCCGTACCCGAGGGCGGTCAGCGCGTCCCCCGACCGGGTGCCCAGGGCATACCGGACGCCCTGGGCGCTGACCAGGTAGACCGTCGACCCGGGCGCGGCGGCACCACCCTCGCCCGCCCCGACCGCCGCTTGGACCAGGGCGCCCTTTCCGCCGGGAAGCAGCACACTCTCGGCCGTGCGGACCGCGTCCCGGGCGTCCTGGCGTACCGGAACCCCGGCGTCGGCGGTCAGCTCCGCCGGCGCCCGGTCGAAGACCTCCAGAGTGGTGGTGAGCGGGCCGTTCGGTGCGGTGGCCCGGTAGGTGGCGCAGATCACGGTCTGGCCGGTCCGCACCTCGTGCAGGGTGGGCAGCTTCTGCGGCGTCCCCTCGTCCAGCCGCTGGTCCGTCAGGATCTGGCCGGCCTGGTCCGGGGTGATGTCGATGATCTCGCCGCCGTCACCGAGCAGCAGCAGGGCGGTGATCTCGCCGATCGAGGCGAGGCCCTGCCGGGTCATCACGTAGTGCTGACCGGCGGCCCGGAAGACGTCGCCGATGCGCGCCGGGCGGTCCGCCACGGTCACGCCGCTGAGCTGCCGGTACCCGTCGAGGCGCGGCTCCCGCAGCGGCGGCCCGGCCGGCACCGCGTTGAGCAGTTGCTGCCCCACGGTGAGGGTCGTCGCGCCGGCCATCTTGAGTGCGACGAGCGCCTGCTGGTCGCCGACGATGCGGTGCCGCACGTTGCCGGTCAGCAGATACCGCGCGCCGTCGACCTGGACCAGGACGGCCCCGTCGGTGAGCGGGGTGCCGCCGGACAGCGGGCGGTCGATCACCAGGTGGGTGGCGGAGCGTCTTGGATCGGCCGGGTCGGGTACGTCGCAGACCGACCAGGGCAGGCCGACCAGCGACTTCCGGTCCGGCAGGTCGTCGGGGGCGCCGACGATGCCGACGGTACGACCGCGCGGTCGGTCCTTGATGGACGCCTGCGACATGGTGCGTATCGCGGGTTCCGCCTCGTTGAGGATCAGCCGGGCGGAGGCGTAGTTGAGCGTGGGGTGCAGCAGCCCGTCCGCGTAGACGTAGGTCGCCCCGGTCTCCCGCTCGATCACCAGCGTGTTCGCCTCCAGCGGCGCGGCGTTGCCGGTGAGCTGGCCGTACGCGCCGGCGCCGCCGAGCACGATCGCCGCGGCAAGCACGCTGCCGAAGATCGCCATGCCGAGCCGCCGCATCGGCAGGTCGTTGGTCTCCGGGTCGCCGGACAGCAGCGCCGAGACGATGCGGCGGGTGACGAACCGGTACGCCTGCACCTGATCGCGGCGGGTCCGCATGACTAACCTCCGGCGGGGTGGGTCCGCGACGCTCAGGTCCTAGCTTCGCCGCGGGCTTCCCTACGATAAGGGGCCGTCGGCGGTTCACCGGGACCCCGCCCGTCCACCCGCGACGCTCCGATCCGGCGGATGCCAGGATGTCCAGAAGGGACGCTCACCGATGACGCAGGTCCAGGCGCCACCCGGTCCTACGGCCACCGCCCACGTCGGGCCCGACGATCGGCCGGTGACCCCGGCCGACCGGCGTCGACGGGGGCGGCTCGGACCGGTCGTCGTCGGGCAGCTCGTCGTGGTGGAGTGCGCCGGGCTCGCCCTCTGGGCGGCGACCACCGACCCCGGCTGGGTGCTCGGTGTGGTCGGCGCGCTCGCCGGGCTGTCCGTGCTCGCCGCGTTCGCCCGGCGCGGTGGCCGGTGGTGGTACGAGGACCTGATGCTCCGCCGCCGGTTGCGCCGCCGCCGGGAGCAGGCCCGGGCCGCGGTGCCCACCGGCGATCCCCGGCTGGTCGCGCTCGCCCCCGAACTGACCGTCGTCGAGCTCACCGATCGCGGCACCCGGCTCGGCATCGGCCAGGACGACCGGGGCTGGTTCGCCGCGGTCGCGCTGACCAGTCGGCCCGGGGCACCCGCCGGGTCCGTCGAGGCGTCGATCCTGGATCGGGCGCTGGCCGTGCTGGCCGAATTCGCCGGGCCGGTCACCCAGACCCAGGTGGTCTCGCACACCCTGGTCTGGTACCCGGCACCCGGCGCCCCGCCGGCCGCGCACCGGACGGTCTGGGTGGCGCTGCGGCTGTCGGTGGCGGACGCGCGCGCCGAGGCGGTGAGCCGGGGCGGCGGCCTGCGCGGCGTACACCGTACCGTCGCCGCCGGCATCGGCCGGCTCGGCAAGGCGCTGAACGCGGCCGGCCTCAGCCACCGCGTCCTCGGCCGGGACGAGCTGTACGCCGCGGTCGTCTCCGCGGCCGGGCTGGACCTGGCGCCGGAGGCGCCCGCGGAGAGCTGGACCAGCCTGCGCGGCGGCGGCTGGACCCAGCGCTGCCTGGCGCTGCGCCCACGGCCGAACGCGCCGCTCGGCGCCCTGGTCGACGCGGTGACCGCGACCTCCGCCCCGTCCCACACGGTCGCCGCGGTGGTGCTGCCCAACGGGCGCCGGGTGCCCCCGCTGCTGCGGGTGGCGGCCATGGACGACCACGCGGAGGCGCTGGTGAAGGTGGTCCGGGACGTGGCGAAGCGGTCCGGCGTGCCGGCCCGCCCGCTGGACGGCCAGCACGGCCCGGGCGTCTACGCCACCGCGCCGGTCGCCACCGCGATGGGCACGGTCACGGTCGAAGGTTGACGATCCAGCCGTAGAGGCCGCACACCCAGAGCGCGAGCGGCACCAGCGAGACGATCAGCAGGATCTCGACGATGTCGAGAGTCCGGCCCCAGAGCGGCGAGATCCGCTTACCGGCCACGGTGAGGCCGTAGATGAGGCTGATCACCGCCGCCAGCAGCAGCCCACCGAGGATCAGGCCGAGCCGCACCGGCAGCGAGCCCGTGGCGAACGTGGCCGCGGCGGTCAGCCCGAGGCCGACGGTGCCGGCGAAGAGCACCGGCGTGCGCTGCGCCCGGCCGATGAACGGCCGCGCCCGCAGCAGCGACAGCAGGGCCAGGACGAGGCAGAGCAGCACCGCCGGTAGCCGGCCGTTCTCGGCCAGGACGGTCTGCCCACTCGCGACCAGGAGTGCGACCGTCCACAGCAGACCGGTGAGGAACTGGTCGGCCCGCTCGCTGTTGCGCAGCACCTGCCGGCCGTCGACCGACTCCGCGTCGGTCTTCAGGTCCTCCGGGCCGGTCGGGATCGACGGTACGGGCAGCCGGGCCAGCCGGTACGCGATCATCGGCAGGGCCGGCAGGGCGGCGAACGCCACGGTGGCGACCACCGCGGCCGCGGCCGCCGGTCCGATGCCGAAGGCCAGGCAGAGCACCGCACCGAGACCGACGGCCGCGCCGACCGCGACCGCGCCGAAGAAGAGCGGCAGCCGGTCGCCGACGGCCAGCGCGGCGACCGCGCCGAAGAGCACCACCGCGGTCGCGGCCAGCAGCACGTGCGGGGCGGCCAGGTCGGCCAGCTTCCGGTCGCCGGCCAGGACCAGCAGGCCGCCGACCGCCGCGTAACCCAGGCCGCCGAGGGCCAGTACCGCGCCGGTCCGGCTGTCGCCCGCCGCCCGGGACAGCAC
>NZ_QGGF01000277.1 GCF_003857015.1 Micromonospora globispora
GGTGGCGTTGCGGCACGCGGCGTCGCTGGGCATCGCCGCGGTGCACGAGTGCGGCGGGCCGGAGATCTCCGACGAGGAGGACTTCACCGGCCTGCTGGGGATCTCCGGTGCCGGGGTTCCGGAGGTGTACGGCTACTGGGGTGAGCTGCTGGGCGCGGCGCGGGCCCGGGAACTGGGCGCGGTGGGCGCCGGTGGGGACCTGTTCGCCGACGGGGCGTTGGGGTCGCGGACGGCGCACGTGTCGGCGGCGTACCGGGATTCCGAGTCGGGGTCGTGCGGGCACGGGTACCTGAGCGCCGATCAGGTTCGGGATCATCTGCTGGACTGCGCGGCGCACGGTCTGCAGGGCGGGTTCCACGCGATCGGCGACGCGGCGATCACCACCGTGCTGGAGGGGTTCGCGGCGGCGGCGGAGAAGCTGGGTGTGGACCGGCTGCGGGCGGCCCGGCACCGGGTGGAGCACGCGGAGATCATGAACAAGCGGTTGATCGCCGGGTTCGTGGAGTACGGGATCGTGGCGAGCATGCAGCCGGCGTTCGACCGGCTGTGGGGCGGCGCGGGTCGGATGTACGAGTCGCGGCTGGGGTTGGACCGGTCGTTGGAGTCGAACCCGATGGGTGCGATGCATTCGGTCGGGGTGGCGTTGGCGTTCGGGTCGGATTCGCCGGTGACGCCGCTGGACCCGTGGGGTTCGGTGCGGGCGGCGGCGGCGCACCACAACCCCGTGCAGCGGATGAGTGTGCGGGCGGCGTTCGCGGCGCACACCCGCGGCGGGTGGCGGGCGGTGCACCTGGACAACGAGGGTGTCCTCGCGCTGGGGGCGCCGGCGACGTTCGCGGTGTGGTCGACCCCGGCGGGTGTGGACCGTGGGCTGCCGGTGCTGCTGGCCGAGGACCCGGAGCTGCGGGGCGCGGACGATCCGACGCCGCTGCCGGTGTGCCGGGCGACGGTGCTGCGGGGTGACGTGATCTATGAGGAAGGGTCTTCGTGACAGGGAAGCTTGACCTGGATCCGGCGCTGGTGGCGCGGGCGCGGGAGTTGGCGCGCCGCGCCGGGCAGCCGGTGGTGGATCTGGCGCGCAGCCACACCACCGTGTCGGTGGAGCGGGCGGTGCTGCGGCTGGCCGGGGTGACCGGCGCGGACCCGGACGGCATTCCGTGGGTGAACCGCCTGGTGGACGCGGTGGTCGCCGACACCGGCCTGGGGCACGGGGTGACACTGCCGGTGTTCGACGCCCTCGCGCGGGAGCAGATCACCGACGTGACGTTGCTGGCGCAGAAGGCGGCCGCCGGGTCGGTGCGGTTCCAGCAGCCGACCGGGAAGGCGGCCACCGCGGCGCGGAAGGCCGCCCGCAAGGCGGTCGCCGCCGGTGTCCGGCAGATTGACCGGCGCCGGGCCGAGCGGGACCGGCTGGTCAAGCGGTACGGGGACCCGAAGCAGCGGCCGTGGATCTACCTGATCGTGGCCACCGGTGACATCTACGAGGACATACCGCAGGCGCAGGCCGCGGCGCGGGCCGGCGCGGACGTCATCGCGGTGATCCGCTCCACCGGCCAGTCGCTGCTGGACTACGTGCCCGAGGGGGCGACCCGGGAGGGTTTCGCCGGCACGTACGCCACGCAGGAGAACTTCCGGCTGATGCGGGCGGCCCTCGATGAGTCGTCGCGGGAGCTGGGCCGGTACGTGCGGCTGACGAACTACGCGTCGGGTCTGTGCATGCCGGAGATGGCGGCCCTGGCGGGTCTGGAGCGTCTGGACATGATGCTCAACGACTCGATGTACGGGATCCTGTTCCGCGACATCAACCCGATCCGCACGTTCGTCGACCAGCGGTTCTCCCGGCAGGTGCACGCCCGGGCGGGGATCATCATCAACACCGGTGAGGACAACTACCTCACCACCGCCGACGCCGTCGACGAGGCGCACACGGTGACGGTGTCGCAGCTGCTCAACGAGTACTTCGCGCATGAGGCGGGGCTGGCCGACTGGCAGCTGGGGCTGGGGCACGCGTTCGAGATCAACCCGGATCTGCCGGAGTCGTTCCGGCTGGAGCTGGCGCACGCGCTGCTGGCCCGGGAGTTGTTCCCCGACGCGCCGCTGAAGTGGATGCCGCCGACGAAGCACATGACCGGTGACGTGTTCCGCGGCAACCTGCTCGACGGGTTCTTCAACCTGGTCGGCACCATGACCGGGCAGGGCATCCTGCTGGTCGGCATGATGACCGAGGCGGTGGTGACGCCGTGGCTGTCCGACCGGGACATCGCCCTGCAGAACGTGCGCTACGTGCTCGGTGCGGCCGGTGGGCTGCACGAGGACTTCGTGCCCGCGCCGGGCGGGTTCATCCAGCAGCGTGCCAACCGGGTCCTCGGCGAGGCGGTGGACCTGTTGGAGCGCATCGGTGACCAGTCGCTGCTGACCGCGATCGCCGAGGGCACCTTCGGGATCATGAAGCGGCCCGCGGACCGGGGCAAGGGCCTCGACGGGGTGGCGAAGCACGAGGCCGACTACTACAACCCGGCGTCGGACCTGCTCGAGGAGGGACTGACCCGATGAGCAGCGAGGAGCGCAGCGCCTTCCATGGGCACCAGGTGGAGCCGGGGGACAAGCGCATCGTGCGTCCGTACGGTGACACCAGCGGCGACGGGATGGTGCAGATCAGTTTCACCCTGCCGGTGCCGCACACGAAGCGGGCCGAGGGCGCGGCGCTGCAACTGGCCGGGAAGATGGGCATCGATCCGGCGATGCTGGTGCACGCCAAGCCCATCGGGGACACGTTCACGTTCTTCGTCGTCTACGGGCGGGTCAACCACCTGGTGGACATGTCTAAGGTGCAGGTGGTGGAACGGGACTTCCCGCTGCTGTCGGCCAAGGAGGTCAACGCGGTGGTGAAGCAGAAGTTGCGGCGCAAGCTGTCCGTGGTGGGGGCGTGCATCGGCACCGACGCGCACACCGTCGGCATCGACGCGATCCTCAACGTCAAGGGCATCGCCGGCGAGAAGGGTCTGGAGTACTACCGGGAGCTGAAGGTCACCAACCTGGGCGCGCAGGTCAGCGTGCCGGAGCTGGTGGAGGCGGCCCGGGCGGAGAAGGCCGACGCGGTGCTGGTGTCGCAGGTGGTGACGCAGCGCGACGCGCACCTGCACAACACGCGGGAGATGTCCGCGGCGTTCCGGGAGGCGATGCCGGCGGGGAAGCGGCCGCTGCTGATCGTCGGCGGGCCGCGGTTCGACGAGACGATGACCGAGGAGCTGGGCGTGGACCGGATCTTCGGCCGGGGCACCACCCCGGGTGAGGTCGCCAGCTACGTGGTCCACGCCCTGATCACGAACAAGAAGGCGAAGGTATGAGTGATTCCCGGGTCGGTCTGACCGTGACGCACCGGCGGTATGTGCCGTACTCGCACGCCCACTACGCGGGGAACCTGGTCGACGGGGCGTACGCGCTGGGGCTGTTCGGGGACGTCGCCACCGAGGTGTGCATCCGCACCGACGGTGACGAGGGGCTGTTCGCCTCCTATTCGGACGTGCAGTTCAAGGCGCCGATGAAGGCCGGTGACGTGCTGGAGGTGGTGGCGACGGTGAGCCGGGTGGGCACCCGCAGCCGCACCATCGACTTCGTTGCGCGGGTGGTGTGCCGGGGCCGCCCCGACAAGAGCGAGTCCGCCGCGGAGGTGCTCGCGGAGCCGATCGTGGCGGTCACCGCGACCGGCACGGTGGTCGTACCGCCGGCGGCGTGAACGTCGCGGTCTGCGCCGACGTCGGGTCGACGTACACGAAGGCGGCGGTGCTGGACCTCGACGCGGGCGCGCTGGTCGCGGCCGCGTCGGCGCCCACCACCGTCGGCACCGACGTGCTGCACGGCCTGGACGCGGCGGTCGCGGCGGCCATCGCCGGGCTCGGGGTCCGTGACGTGCCGTGGTACGTCTGCTCGTCCGCCGGCGGCGGCCTGCGGCTGGCCGTCATCGGCTACGAGCACCTCGTCACCGCGCAGGCGGGGCGGCGCGTCGGACTGTCCGCCGGGGCGAACGTGGTGCACGTGGCGGCCGGACGGCTCGGCGCCGCCGAACTGACCGCGCTGCGCGCCGCCCGCCCGGATGTGGTCCTGCTGGTCGGCGGCACCGACGGCGGTGACGCGGAGACGCTGACCCATAACGCCACCCGGCTGGCGAAGGCCCGCTGGCGGGTGCCGGTCGTGCTCGCCGGCAACGCCGACGTCCGCGACGACCTGCACGCCCTGCTCGCCGACGCGCGGGTGCCGGTGACCGTGGCGGACAACGTGCTGCCGCGCATCGGGGTGCTCGCCCCCGCGTCGGCGCGGGCGGCCATCCGGGAGGTGTTCCTGCGGCACGTCATCGGCGGTAAGAAGCTGTCCCGCGGCGGCCGGTTCGCCCGGCTCGTGCGGGCGGCCACCCCCGACGCGGTGCTGACCGGGGTGGAGGTCCTCGCCGACACCCTCGGCGGGGATCTGGCCGTCGTCGACGTCGGCGGCGCCACCACCGACGTGTACTCGGTGCTCACCCCCGACGAGCGGGACAGCGGCCCCGGCCGGGAGGTCGCCGGCACGCTGTGGCGGGCCCGCACCGTCGAGGGGGACCTGGGCGTGCGGTGGAGCGCGCCCGGCGTGGTCCGGGCAGCCGCCGAGGAACGTCTCCTCGCCCCCGGGGAGCAGGACGACCTGGCCGCCGCGGCGGAGCTGGTCGCCGGCAACCCGCAGCTGCGCGCGGTCACCCCGGACGGTGACGTGGTCGGGGCGTACGCGGCGGCCGGCGGGTCGGCCAAGGCGCCCAGCTACATCGAGGTGCAGGCGGCCGTCGAGGAGGCCCGGGCGAACCGGCTCACCGCCGAACGGACCAGCGCCGAACTGCGCGAGCAGCTCGTCGAGGCGCGGGCCGAGGTGGCCGCCGCGAAGGAGGCGGTGCAGCACGCCGCCGCCGCCAAGCGGGAGGCGGAGAGCCTGTCCCTTATACACATCTGACGCTGCCGACGATCGCATAAGTGTAGAACT